>JAVKCD010000025.1:314339-628679 GCA_040222855.1 Phycisphaeraceae bacterium
TTCCGTGAGGTCTCCATCAGCCCGGTGCGTTTCGTGACACCAGGCACTGGCGTGATCCCGCAGTCCACTCAGCGCGGCCCGGAGCTGAGCCACATCGCCGCGGGCATCTCCCGCGCCAAGAACCTCGGTATGGCCGTCACCGTCAACCCCTTCGTGGAGGTCGAGAACTTTCAATACTGGCGCGGCTTCTACGACCCGACGCCCGGATCGACCGAGGCTCAGGCGTTCTGGTCGGACTACACCAACTACGTGCTGGACGTCGCGAGCCTCTCCCAATCCCTTGGGGTCGAAGCTTTGACCATCGGCACCGAACTCAAGACCCTCTCACGCAACAGCGGGCACAACGCCGACTGGACCGCCCTCATCGACGCCGTCGATGCCGTCTTCACCGGCGACATCGGCTACGCCGCCAACTGGGACAACTACGATCACCCCAACGTCACCGCGACAATCTGGGACCACCCCGCGATCGACTTCATCGGCATCGATGCCTACTTCCGGATCGTCTCGCCCCTGGAAGCCGACAACTCCGGCCCCGCTTCCTTCGAAGACCTCGTTGAGAGTCGCTGGAACAGCCTGATCGACGGCGTTATCCTCCCCTTTGCCGAGGCGAGGCAGACCGGCTCTGGCCTGCCTGTCAAGTTCACCGAGTACGGGGCGACCCCCTTCAACCGCGGCATCGCCATCGCCTCGGACGGCACGACGCCCGACGTAGACGAGCAGCTCAAGGGCTTCCGCGGCTTGCTCAGGGCCCTCGACGGCCGCGCCGACGATATTACCGCCATGCACGTCTGGCAGTGGGGCATGCCCGGCACCACAGGCAGTGAGTTCCACATCGATCCGACCCTCGATCGCAACCTCTCCGGCGGTTTCGATGAGAGCCTCAACACGCCCCTGGGCCAGATGCTCGCCGACTTCGTTAGCCACCCGTCGCTCCTCGGCGACTTCGACGCCGACGGCGCCCTCACCGCCAACGACATCGACCTGCTCACTTCGAACCTCGGTAACCCGGCTTTCGACCTCACTGGTGACGGCCTGGTCAATGGCGAGGATCACGCCTATCTGGTTGAGGCTCTGATCGGTACTGTGTTTGGCGACGCCAATCTGGACCTCACCGTCGACCTTATCGACCTCTCTACCCTCGCCAGCTCCTTCGACGGCCCGGGCACCTGGGCGCTCGGCGATTTCTCTGGCAACGGTTTCGTCGACCTCATCGATCTGAGCCGTCTCGCGAGCAACTTCGGATACCACGGTGCCAACGTGCCCGAGCCCACGGCGCTGGCGACGACCTTTCTACTGACTTTCTGCATCCGCCGACGCCGGATCACTTTTAACGAATCAATCACCCTAGGAGGATGAAACCATGTTCCCAGTGAATCAGGGTCTACGGACTCTAGGCCTCTCGTTCGCCGGTCTGCTGCTCGCGTCTCAGGCCCAGGCGAGCATCTTCTCGCCTTCGCAGTCGGAGCTACTCAACATCATCGACGTAACGACCTCCTTCGATGGTGGGGGTAGCCTCTTCGATGCCTCCCTCGACGGCGACGGCGTCCTCTACGACATGGACTTTGCGCAGGGCACCGATGGGATCTCTCGGGTCGTGCTCGAAAACAGCAGTTTTACCGCAGACCTGACCGGTCTCGATTCCTTCGACATCCTCTTCAACCCCCAGTCCTTCGCGATGGGGCTCAAGACCTACCTGGAAACAGGCGCCGGCGACTTCTACGAGTCAGCGCTCCAGCAGGTTGGCGTGAACACAACCCAGCGGATCTCACTCCCGCTCAGCGGACTCGCCAACATCGACGACGTGACGAGCTTCGGGATCCAGATCTTCGAGCCGGATAACGGCACCTCCTTCGCATCGCTCGCCAAGGTGCAGACCGCCGATCCGCCCAAGCCGACCGTGACCAACACACTCTTCTCATGGGAGACCGGGCTGGAAGGATGGACCGATCCCAATCCGACCTTCTTCCCCAACACTGACACCACACGCCAAGTCTTCGCCGGCAACGCCACCGACGGCGTCAACACCCTGGCGATCAGCCGGACCACCGGCTCGCCCAACTTCCGCTGGGGCAGTGAGGCCCGCTTCGACATCAACGCCGGTAGCACCCAAGAGCAGGTCGATGCGATCGCTGATGAGCTCAACAATGCCGACTTCCTGGCGTTCGATATCACCATCGACCCGGACGAGATCGACCCCTCGGTGACCTTCCTGGGCTTCAACGTCTCAATCAATGACGATTCCGGCGCGTTCTATCAGTCCTCGCAGCAGTTCTTCAGCGTCAGTTCGAGCGACACCTTCACCTACCAGGCACCTCTAAGCGATTTTCTCGGCTTCAACAATGGCCTGACACTGGCCGAGGCCGGCATCGTGGCGGACACGGCCGCGATTATCTTTCTGCTGTCGACAAATACCGACGGGCCGGGGACGTTCTACATCGACAACTTCCGCCTCATCACCGAGGTCGACGGTCTACCCGGAGACGTCACCGGCGATGGGGCTGTGGACCTCGACGATATCAACGCCTTCTACGCCGCCATCGGCGGTAGCGACCCGCTTTTCGATCTGGACGGCGACAGCAACGTCGATGCAGACGACGTCGCCTTCCTGATCACCCAGATCCTCGGCAGTTCCCCGGGCGATGCGAACTTGGACCTTGCCGTCGACCTCGTCGACCTCTCGACACTCGCCAGCAACTTCGGCGCGACGCTGATCAGCGACTACAGCAAGGGCGATTTTAACCTGGATGGCGAGGTCAACCTGATTGACCTCTCGACGCTCGCCTCCAACTTCGGCTTTACGGCGGCCGTGCCGGAGCCTGCGGTCGGGGGCCTCTTGCTGCTGGCCGGACTGCTCGGCCGCCGCCGGGCCGCTTGGTCCTGATGCCGCACCGCATGCACGCCCCAAGCAAGGTCCGAGTATTAATGGCTCGCATCCGACAACGTGATTCACTCATCAAGGCGACGCGTGCCACCAGCCACGCGCTCCCGGCGCTCGCCATCATGGTGATCACCTTGAGATACCTTGCCATGACTCCCAACGTCCTGCTCGCTCAGCAGAGCCCCCAGGCCTCCTTGATCGAGATCGATCCGGAGCCGTTGCCGGCTATTATCTCTCTTCGTGACGCTCAGTCCGGCCGTCATGTCTCGCTCTCTCTCCTCGACCTGGCTGGTGAGCCCGATGAGGCAACATGGTTCTCGTCCCGAGCCAGCGGCAACCTCAGCACACCGGATGCCGAACCGCTCGCCTGGTCATGGGAACAAAACGCCAGTGGAAACGCGCTCGAAGCTGAGCTAGGGCTCGAAGTCGCGCAAGGCGGCATCACCGAGCCGTTGATCCTCGAACTGGTCATTCCCGAGCTACCAGGCGTCGAACACGACTGGCTGCTGTTCCGGGACCAGGAGGTCACAACCGGAACCTTCGGCCGCCGAACGACCGCCGACGGTCAGGCGAGCTCGCAGGAGAACGAGAGCCAGGTGATCACCCGCGCTGACACCATCGCCGTGCGCACCAACACCGACGGCTACCTGGTGCTCGATCAGATGGTTGGTATCGAGGGCGTTCTGAGGTTCGAGGACGACCGTCAGCGACGCCCTGCATTTACTGCCCGGCTGCTGCTCAAACCCGCTGATGGCAAGGCCACGATTGGCTTTCGGATTAGACAAGTGCCCTATCTCCAGATCATGCGGGCTAAGGATCGCGCGCTCGCCAGCATGCACCCGGGAAGGGCACGCTTCGCCAGCCAGGGCCCGCCCGCAGTCCGCGACGTCCGCCTGTCGGCCACTAGCCTGGACGCCTACGACCCGCTGACCATCACCGCCGAACTCTCCGGTCAGTGGATCAACCCCTTCGACCCCGAGGACGTCACGCTCGACGCGATCATCACCCTACCGGACGGCCGACGCCTGACGGTGCCCGGCTATCTCAATCAGCCGCACCGCGCCGAGACGGTAGACGGTCGCCAGGTCATCACCCCGGCGGGCGAGCCTCGCTGGGAAGTTCGTTTCACGCCCAGCCAGCCTGGCCTATACGAGATCCGCTTGGTGCTCGACGACGGCGCCGGCAGAGCTTCCTCCGAGATGCACCACGTCGAGGTCAGACCGGCCGATAGCAGTGGCTTCATCCGTGTCGCCAAGGGCAACCCCAGCTACTTCGAGTTCGACGACAGCTCGCTCTATTTCCCGATCGGCATGAACATTGGCTGGTCGGGCGAAGCGGGCACGCGCGACTACGAGATGTACCTTAGCCGGATGGCCGAGCACCAGGCCAACTTCGTACGCATCTGGCTCGGCCCGACCTTCAACCGCATGGGACTCGAACGCGGCATCGATCCCGAACTCCCTGGGGCCAACGGCCTGGGCTGGATTGATCTGGCAGCTGCCTGGAAGATCGACGAGGTCTTCGACATCGCTCGCCGTCACGATATCCGGCTGATGGTCGCGATCGAGTCCTTCAGCGCGATGCGCGACTCGGGCGAGCCGCGCCACTGGCACGAATCGCCCTACAACGTCGCGCTCGGCGGGCCGCTGAGACGCACCGGCGAGATGCTCTCGGACCACACTGCACGCGTGCTCTTCCGACATAGGCTGCGCTATATCGTGGCCCGCTACGGACACCACACGACACTCCTCAACTGGGAACTCTGGAACGAGGTCAACGGCATCGACGGCTACGACTCCGAGGCTTCTGCGTCCTGGCACGCCGAGATGGCTGACGAAATCAAACACCTCGACGCCTACGACCACCCGATCTCCACCAGTTTCTGGATCAACCATGGCGACGAGGCGGTCGATCGTCTGCCGCAACTCGATTTCACCCAGACCCACGTCTACGGCGCCACCGATATCCCGCGATACTTCATCCCAATCGCCCGACGCAAGCTGGCCAAATACGACAAGCCCCATCTCTTCGGCGAGTACGGCGTGAACGTCTCAGCTGCTGGCTCGACCGGCGTCGACATGGAAGGGATCCACCTCCACAACGGCCACTGGGCGGCGCTCCTCTCTGGATCGGCAGGTGGGCCCATGGTCTGGTGGTGGGACAACTACGTCCACCCCAACGACCTTTATCACCACTTCACACCACTCGCTCGATTTGTTAGAGGTATGCCGTTGCATCGCATAGGCTTCCGGGCGATAGAAGAAGTTTCGCTCAGCAGCACCCTCCCGACTGATCCCGACGCGCCTCGACGCCCGCTGATCATCCACCCCGAGGCGCGCAGCTGGAATGCCTGTGACGTCAATCAGCCGCGCACGTTCACCATCGCCGAAGATGGACGCATCTCCGATTTCGATGTCCTACCAGCAGCCCTTCAGAGCGATCAGGGGGGCAACGCTCACCTTCACAACCCCTCAACCTTCCGACTCTCCCTGCCGCAGCCCGCACAGTTCATCGTCCACGTCGAAGGTATCTCCGGATGGTCCGGCTCCCGGCTCCAGGTCAGCTTGAACGGCGAGCTGCGAATCGATGAAGACTTTCCGGACGACAACGGCGCTTCGCGGCAGCTGATTCACACCTACGACGGGCCCTACACAATCGATCTGCCCGCAGGGGACCACGAGATCATCGTGGCCAACAAGGGCGAGGACTGGATGAACGTCTCCTACGAGATCACCGACTACCTGCCCGCGGGCCAGCCCAATGTTGACGTCTGGGCCGCCCGCTTCGACGAGCCGGCTAAAGATGGACTAGTCGCCGTGGTCTGGCTCCGTGACAGCAAACTGACTTGGAGGAAGCAGCAGAATGATTCCCCGGAACTCGACCGCTGGGATCACCTGAGACTGACGATCCCCGACCTGGCTAGCGGGGATTACACGATCGAGTGGTGGGATACGATGAAGGGTACGGTGACGGGTTCCACCGCTGTGACGGTGTCCGGCCGGAATCTGTCGTTGGATGTCCCAGAGTTTCACCAAAGTCTCGCGGCGAAGATTCGGCTAAAGAACTACGCCAGACAGGAGAACTAAACACAAATCACAACTCGAAGACTCAACCCAAGGTTGGACCCAGGACGGGAGCATCGCATTCTGCCAGAAGTAAGGGTTACGACTGGCACAAGCACCCGGGGCAGGTCAATACCTAACAGCACAAAGCACTGAATACACCATCTTCTCAAAGCACCACTGAATAACTCAGTCTCCGTAGTCATCCCAACCATGCCCAGCGGTCAGAGGGATCGAACACGACATCAACCTGGTACGGCGCGAGGCCACGAAAAGCGCTAACCCACCCAACCTACGAAAACTATAGATCACTCACCCCACCCCTCAGCCAAGGCTTACGGCGCCTACATCAGACCGACATCTAAATTGGCCTGATCGCTACCAAACCTTCACATGCTAATCTTCACCCATGAACGACCCCCTCCTCGCCAAGATCTTAGAAGCCGAACAGCAACTCGCTTTTGGGAACCTTGACGCCGCCTCCGAAGCCGCCGAGTTGGCCCTCGTCAACGCCCTACCTCACGCCGGCCTCGCCCTCAACGTCCTCGGGCACATCGCCGCCCACCGTCGCGAAAACCAGCTCGCCCTCACCCTCTGGGAAACCGCCACCCGCGCCGCCCCCGCCATCCCCCAGCCCTGGGTCTCCCTGGGCGGGGCACACTTCGAGCTTCAGCAGTTCGATCGCGCCATCTCTTGCTTCCGCGAAGCCCTACGCCGCGACGAGAGCCTCACCGCCGTCCGCATGCAACTCGGCATCGCCCTCCAGCACGCCGGCCAACACCAGCAGGCTATCGACGAACTCCGCGCCATCCTCACCCACGACCCCTCCAACCCCGAAGGCCCCGTCGCTCTCGCCACTTCCCTCCACGAACTCGGTCGCACCAAACAAGCCATCGAAGCCCTCGAACAATCCGCCGCACAACACCCCAACCATCTCAAGACCCTCTCCAACCTCGGCGTCCTCCACGAAAAACTCGACCAGTTCGAACACGCCATCACCTGGTACGACAAAGCCCTCGCCCTCAACCCCGAGGACGCCCAAACACTCTTCAACCGCGGCAGTTCTCGCATTCAACTCCTCCAAATCAACAAAGCCCGCGCAGACTGGCAACGCGCCCTCCAACTCGACCCCGAACACGCCACCATCGCCAACAACCTCGCCATCCTCGAACTCCTCGACGGCAACCTCACCGAAGGCTTCGAACTCTTCGAAGCGCGATGGAAAGTCCGACATCAGAAGTTCCCCATCCCCTACCCCGAATGGGACGGCTCACCCCTAGGCAGCAAACACCTCCTGCTCTTCGTCGAACAAGGCTTAGGCGACGCCCTCCAGTTCTGCCGCTACATCCCCATCCTCAAACATCAGCACCCCAACGCCACCTTCACCATCGCCACCCTCCCCACCCTTCACGACCTCCTCCGCTCACTAGCAGGACTCTCTTCCGTCGTCGATATCCACCCTCCCTACCCCCGCGCTGACTTCTCCCTCTCGCTCCTCTCGATCCCCCGCGTCCTCAAGACCACCCTCGACACCATCCCCGCCGACACCCCCTACCTCCACGCACCAACCAGCCTCGCTCGCACCTGGAAACAGAAGCTCGACGACCTCACCCCATCCGATAAACCCCGCGTCGGCCTCTTCTGGCAGGGCACCCAGGTCGAACCCCGCCGCACCATCAGACTCGAACAACTCCAACCGCTCTTCGACCAGTCAGACCGACTTACCTTCATCTCACTCCAGAAAGGCCAGGGCGAAGAAGAACTTGAAAAGGGGGGCTATCCCGTCACGCCTATCGGCCACCAGCTCCTCACCTACGCCGACACCGCCGCCGTCCTCGAACACCTCGACCTCGTCATCACCATCGACACATCCCTCGCCCACGCCGCTGGCGCACTCGCCCGACCCACCTGGACCCTACTCCCCTTCCGCCCCGACTGGCGCTGGCTCCTCCACCGCAACGACTGCCCCTGGTACCCCACCATGCGCCTCTACCGCCAATCCACCCGCAACGACTGGTCTGAGCCCCTCGCTCAAATCGCCAACGACCTCCGCACCTGGTGACCTGCCCCCCCCTCAATCTGATCCGGACGCTTCCCCCGTTTCCTAGCGGAACGATTCAGCAACCAAGGTTCCGACACCGCCCAGAAAGCAGAACAACAACGCACCAAACCAGCCCAGTTGGCTCAGGCACAGGCGCACTCAGCCCGAAGTCACTCGCCAGCAAAGACAAATCAATCAGATCAACAACACCCGAAAAATCGAGGTCACCCTCACCATGAACGCCCGGCGTCCCGAACGACGAGGCCAGAATCGATAGATCGATCAGGTCCACCGTCCGGTCAAGATTCACATCCCCGCGCAAAGTGCCAAAGAGATCGCTGATCCAGAACACACCATCCTCTGCGTCCACAACGTCGTCGCCAGTCAAGTCAAGATTCGCCTCCCCCACAGCGATGGCCGCCTCAAGCAACGCCAGATCCTGAGCATCCAGGTGACCATCGCGGTCCAGGTCGCCGACAATCCCTAGCGTCGGATTATCCGAAGACAACGAGATCAGAGCAATATCCAGAAACTCCCCGAGCCCGGCAAAGCTGTTGTTGATCACCAGCCGGATCGCGTTGGCATCTCGGCTCGGATCAATCGTGGCCGGCACACTCCCCAGCGGCTCGAAGGCACCGGCTCCGAGACGGGTATACACCTGATACAAGTCCGCATCGAGATCAAGCTCAATGACAATCATCAGCAGCCCATCAAGGATCGCTGAGTACGAACGCTGCCCATCTAACAACGTACCGGAGCCGAGTGCCTGCCCCGATAGAACAAACTGCCCCGACGCAACACGTTCGAGCTGCGCCTGTGCCGTGATCGTTGAGCCCGTCCCACCGTCAGAATCCAGGAATCCCAGCCTCACTTCCTCGTGCTCACTCGCGTCATAATCCGTCAGGTTCCAGCCTTCAATCACAAGCGAGAGATAGAGCGTGCCCTCGGACTGGTTGGGGATATCCAGGTAACTCGATGCAAAGTTGTCACCGGGCTTTCGAACCCGCAGCACGCCATCCTCAACCGTCACGCCCGTTACATCCGAGCTGAACAGTGTCGAGCCCAGACTGTTGCTGGCACCCGTCAGCATCGTCCCGTTGCTGTCATCAAACTCAAAACGCTCATCAAGAATCGGTGCCAGCGCAGCCGCAAAAGCCAGCCCGACGTTCATGCCGAAAGTATGGAACCGCTCAATATCCCAACCCGGAATAAACTGAGTCTCAAACGTGCTGTAGAACTCCGCATTCAGACGATCACGCCCGAAACGCATCCCGGTCCAGTTGGTCACCGAAGCGTCATACGTCGCAATGATCGGCTCTCGCGCCGTAATGTCCTGCCAGAACGGATCGAGATGAAGCCCCGCGTCAATATCTACAAAACCAAAGTGCTCCTCGGTATCCGTCCACGAGTGAAAATCAACGAAATAATCCACATCAGCGCCCGTGTCGGCCTTCATCGCCTCACCGACAATCTTGAGGTCGGTCATATCGTCGTAAAGAAACTCGTTCCAGAACCGATTCATATCACGATCAGGATGCTCCACACCCGAACGATTCAAACCCGCGTAACGACCATCAGGATTGACCAACGGATAAACATAGAACTCCGCTGCCTCACGCAGCGCCGTCGCACGGGGATCATCACTCACCAGAAAGTTCACAATCCCCTCAAGCACATGACCAGCCGGACCCTCATTCGGATGCACGCCTGACGCCAGCACCACCTTCTCCTTGACACCCGCCACACCTCCATCGGTGATCTTGTAACCATAGAGATCACTCGGACTGATCTGCCGGCCGATGTCATCGATCCCCCCAGGGCTCTGGCCCAGCACAAAGTTCGCATCCCCTGACAACGTCGGACTCACCCAGGGACTTCCCATCAGCGAGGCCGTGTGCGCCTCGACACGACCCACTTCATAAGGAAGCCCGTAGGCGACGTACACCGTGCTCTCATCAAACGCCTCATCATTCCAGAAGCTGTACGTCCCCGAACCCGACTGCCAGATGTTGTTATCAAAGAATCGCCAATCCTGCTGATCGTAACTGTAGACCATCTCGTGATTGGCCAGCCGTGAAGACCCCGACGAGAAATCATCATCAATCGTAAACGTCGGCTGCGCACCACCAACACCCGCTGCAGAAAAGTAGAGCCATTTCCAGTCGCCGGGATAAAAGTTGTCCCGCCCCGCCAGCGTAATAAAGTTACCGTTGATCGACGAGCCACTCTCATCAAGAGAGCCGGTGTCGAAGTTGCCACTCAGCGTGATAACCCCATGCGTCGGCTCCGCCAGGGCCAGCATCACCGCAGCCGTCCACATCAAACCAAACCGTCGTGGGCTCAACTTCATAGTCTTTCTCGCACCCTCAGAGGGTACCCTCTCGTTGACAAACGCCAACTGGATTCATCGCCTGACCCGAGACTTACCAGGCAACCGCAAAGTTGGTCCGCCGCGTGTCCGCTGTCGCCTCCACCCGCCCATCAGGCAACCACCGAATCATCCCACCAGCCCCAAAGTAACGCCCCACCCGATCGTGCATCTGAGTCTCCCAACCTGCCTCCTCCAGCGTCTCCGCCACCGCTCGCGGCATCCCCTGCTCAAGATCAATCACATTCCCGCCCTGACGCGAAGTAGTCGCCCGCCGCAAGTGATAACGAGGCTGGTCAATCGCCTCGGCCGGCGACAAACCAAACATCAGCGTATCCATAAGCAACTGCAGCGTCGTCGTCGGAATCCGCTGCCCACCCGGAATCCCGATCGCCAACGCCGTTTGATCACCGCGAGTCACCAGCGTCGGCGCAATCGTGCTCCGCGGACGCTGGCCAGGACCGATCAGGTTCGGAGAATCTGCCGTGTTCAGAGCAAAGTTGGTCATCGTGTTGTTCATCAGCACACCGGTGCCGGGCGCGATGACCGCAGCACCAAAATGCCAACTCAGCGACTGCGTCACGCTCACCACATTCCCACGACTGTCCGCAACAATGAAATGCGTCGTCGCATCAACGGTCGCTGACTCATCCGCTACCGCCTCTCGCGCCGGATCGAAGCTCGCCGCCCGGTCACGCAACGTGCCTGCGAATGCATCAGTCAGCATCGCCTCCGCATCTGCCCGTGCGCTCGGCACATCCGCAATCTGCCCAGCCATCGGCTCATAAACACCGAAAAGCGTCCGCCCGACCTGATCCATCAGCGCAGCGCCCCGCGGATCAAACTCCGCCGCCGGCAAGCCTTCGAGTGCCTTGAGCGTCGCGAGAATCGTCACCCCACCCGTCGTTGGCGGAACGCTGCTAAAAACACGATACCCCCGGTAATCCGCCGCAAGCGGGTCCGACCACCGAACCTCGTAACCCGCAAAATCCTCTAGCGTCAGCGGAGCACCCGCCGCCTGCGCAGCCGCAACAATCTCCTCAGCGATGCGCCCGCGATAGAAAGCATCAACCCCACGGTCCGCAATCAAATCGAGCGTCTCAGCCAGATCAACATTCCGCAGCCGCTCACCCACACGCGGCAAACGACCATTCACCAGATACAACCGCGCCGCTTCCGCGTCCGCAAGCAGATACTCCAGCTTCGGCTCAAACTGACGCAGCATCGCCCCATCAATCACAACCCCTCGCCGAGCCAACTCAGCAGCAGGGCGGACCAACTCCCCCCATGGCCTCGAGCCCCACCGCTCGTGCATCGCCCCCAGCGCCGCCGGCATCCCCGGCACACACACACTCCGCCACCCCGTCATCCGCTCATCTCGCTCAAGCCCCCGGTACGCCATCACCTCAGGATTCGAGGAAGCCCGGTCAAGCGCCTCAAGCGCATAAACCTCACCTGTCTCCCCATCCCGGTACACCATCGCCAGCTTCCCCCCCAACCCCGACCCATAAGCCTCACCAACCCCCACCGCCATCCCAACCGCCACCGCAGCATCAATAACGTTCCCACCCTCACGCAATACCCGTAGCCCAATCCACGACGCCTCAGGTGAAGCACTCACCACCGCGTAGTGATGACCAACAGCTACCTGAGGCGGAGAATCCACAGCAAAGACGAACGACGCCATCGTCAGTAGCGATAGAGCTAAGGTCCCAGGCATCCAGAGTCGATCAAGCCTAAAACTCATGGACGCGTCCTCTTGTTGATCGACTCGGCCCTTCCGTGCGACCGCTGCTTATTCGTTGTTGTCGGTGTTGGCTGGCACATCATCAATGCTACGCATCTCAGTGTGGCCATCAAAGAAAACAAAGTTCCAGCCGTTCCCGCTCCGATGCGGTGGCGGGATATCACGGCTACCCAGACCGGTGGACAGGCCGTAGGGCCCCTCCGAGAAGTCCATCATGGACCACACACTTGAAGCCCCTCTAGCTTGCCCTTGATCCTGTAACTCAGGCGAGATCGATGTATCAACACCGCCCACAATCAGGTCAGATCGCTTCGGCCGGTCCGCTCCTTCGGGTTCGCCAGATAGTGGTGAAGGGTGACCAAATATCCGAGGCGGAATCGTATCGGCCTGGTTGTTCACCATGTAAGCAAATGCACGAATCTGACCATTGTTAGAGTTACTCCGAGTCACATCCCACGCAATCTCATTCTCAGGGCACTTCCAGATATCCGCATCAGAATCATCAGCAGCCTGCTGCCCGGACGCAGGCAACTCCCAGCCCATGGGCAGATAATCTTCGAGGTACCAGATCAGACTCGCCGCCTGAATCTTCTTACCATCGGACGGGTTCACAAAGCCTAAAAATGGATTGCGCTGCTGGTACGTGTGGATCAACTCAACACCACGAAAGATCGGGCCAGGTAACGTTCCCTGGTCCACTTCATAGTTCAGGACTGCTGTATTGACCTGGCGCATACCGCTCGCACACACCATCTGCCGAGCCGTCGACCTCGCAGCACCCAACGCTGGTAACAGGATCCCGATCAGCAACGCAATAATCGAGATCACCACCAGCAACTCAATCAGCGTAAAGCCGCCAGCCATCATCCCACCACCCCTGCGGACACCCAACGGGTACTTCCTCATGAGAACCGTCCCTATCCATAGTTAAGAAAAACGCCAGCACATCAAAGCCTGCGGCCCAAAGCCGCGCACAAAGACAAGCCTCGCACAAACTAAACTCGACTCTGTCTTGTTCATACCGACGACCGACAGCCCTGACAGCAGGGATTCAAGACTTCATCAACACAGGCCTCTAAAAAGTCTTGCCTCAGCCGCCATGTATAGAATAGACTACATCAGGTCCTGTGGCTCGGGAAGTCCATTGATCACTTAAACTTATGCAAGCCCACTCTTATAGAACAATCCGGCATAGCCGGACGGAGGAGAGAACCATGTCCACTCGCATCATCACACCCATCCTGGCGACCCTGGCCCTCACCAGCGTCTCATCCGCCGTCATCCTCGAAGACTTCCGCTTCGACGACCCCAACGGCACCGAACTCGGCGCCGCCGCCAACGCCATCAACCCCACCAACCTCTGGCAGAACTCCAGCGGCGGACTCCCCATCCCCGGCGACCTCGCAGACTCCACCGTACAGGATGGCGTCTTCCGTATCGCCAAAGCCGATGACCTCTTCTCCACCCGACACCTCCAAATCGACAACATCACCTCAGGCGTCGCCTACCTCGTCGCCGATGTCGCCGGCTGGAACGTCGACGCCTCCAACTTCGCTGAACTCGAAGACGTCGGCTGGGCATTCCTCAACAACGACACCGGATTCAACGGCTCAACCATCACCGCCCAGATGAGACTCGTCCTCTTCACACCAACACAGTTCCTCCTCGAAGGTTCAGCAATCGGTGGCGGGTCATCCAGCCTTCCCCAGAGCACCTTCCTCCCCATCAATCAACCCGATCCCGTCAAGTTCGTCCTCAAACTCGATCGCGACCTCAACCAATACGAAGTCCTCTACCAGATCGACGGCGGCGCTATCAACTCCGTAGGCGTCGGCAACATCGGAATAGATGACAACGGCACCGACGGCAACCCCGCCGACAACCTCACCCGCGACGGCAACTCCGTCCGCTGGCGCATCAACAACAACTTCGGAAGCGTCGGCGAGTTCTTCGACGTCGACCGCGTCTACCTCACCACTTCCGACCCCTTCGCTGCAGGACTCTTCGGCGACTTCGACGATGACGGCATCCTCGACACCGACGACATCGACCTGCTCGTCGCCAACCTCGGCGACCCCGCATTCGACATCGATGGCGACAACGACGCCGACGCCGATGACCTCACCGAATGGGTCACCGGCCTCGTCGGAACCTTCATTGGCGACTCCAACCTCGACGGCGAAGTCGACCTCATCGACCTCTCCGCCCTCGCCTCAAACTTCAACGGCACCGCAGGCTGGGCCGGCGGAAACTTCAACACCGACACAGTCGTCGACCTCATCGATCTCTCACTCCTCGCCTCAAACTTCGGCTCATCCACCACAATCCCCGAGCCCACAGCCCTCGCACTCCTCGGCCTGGGCCTGACCCTCACCACAAGACGAAACGCCTAACCCGACAAAAACCCGATCGCCCCCATCAACCCTCTCCCGATGCCACGCATCCGGAGAGGGTTGTCTTATTGCCCTCCCGAACCCTGCGAAGCCTCGGCGAAGCAGGGCCGGGTGCCACGGGTCATCGGAGCAACGCGACGTGACCCGTGCCGACCCTCACGCCCCACGTAGGCGACGCTACAGCGCGCCCACACCCCACTTTAACCCTCAAAAAACAAAATTATCCACTATCGAACCCTCACCCCAGCAGGTAAGCTAAAGCAAGATTCCGGGCCCATCCAAAGGCCCACAGCCTCACCCCGCGGTCCTTACCGGATGGGACACCCGATGGCAGCCTCACCCACCTCCCCCTTCAACACCGCCACCCTCATCGCCGCCGCCCTCGCCGCCGTCGCCGCACCCGCCAAGGCTGATGTGTACGAGTGGGAATACATTGACCCGCTGAATCCGAATCTCGGGCGTCAGGCATCCACCACCCTGACGACGGATGGTGCCGGACTCATCCCCACGCCTGGGGTCAACTGGTCCAACCTGAATCTCAGGCGAGGGTACTTGCCAGGCGTCAACCTCAACAACGCCATCATCTCCGGGTCCAATCTCTGGTTCGCGGATCTTACAGACAGCAACGTCACCGCCGCCGACCTGTCGCATACAACGTTGATCGCTTCGCACCTGAACCACGCCAACCTCACCCAGGCCAGTCTCTACAACACCGACCTCCGTTCCAGCAGCCTCTTTCAGGCAAACCTGACAGCAGCGAATCTCCGAATCGCGAACATCATCTACGCAGACCTCACATCAGCCAGCCTGGTCTCCGCAGATCTGGCTTGGGCGTCCCTCTTGAGAACGACCCTCGCCTCAGCAAACCTCACCGACGCGCTCGTGTACGGGGCAGGCTTCGAGGACACAACCTCTCGTGGACTGACGTCCACGCAGTTCTACAGCACAGCCAGTTACAAACAACAAGAACTCAACAGCATCAACCTCTCACGCAACGACTTGTCCGGATGGGACTTCTCCAGCCAGAACTTGTCTGATGCAATATTCAACACGGCGACGCTCACCTCAGCCCATTTCCAGAGTGCCAACCTGACCGGAGCCTCATTCCAGTCCAGCCAACTCGTTGCTGCCAACTTCACCGGCGCAAACCTCACCCAGGCACGTCTCGACTTCAGAAGCAACCTCGCCTCCGCCAACTTCACAGGGGCAAACCTCTCATCCGCCATCGTGGAAGGATCGACTCTGGCCTCCGCAGACCTGACGGGTTCCACCATTGCCGGAGCATTCCTCGGGAGTACCACAAGACGAGGACTCACCGAAAGTCAGATCTACAGCACGAGCAGCTATCAGAACCGCAGCATGCGCGGCGTCCGACTCAACTCCAATGACCTCACCGGCTGGCAGTTTCAGGATCAGGACCTCGCCTCCGCGGTCATGAGCCGATCCACGCTTGTATCGGCCAACTTCGCCAGAGCGAAGCTCGATCGCGCCGCATTCAACTCGGCGAACCTGACCTCGGCCAACCTCAGCCAGGCAGATCTGAACCACGCAAACCTCTCGGTATCCACCCTGACGGATGCCGACCTGTCTGACGCAACCATAACCAACGCCAACCTCAGCTTCGCAACCCGTTACGGCCTGACCGCAGCACAGATCTACAGCACAACCAGTTACCAGCAGCTGAACCTGACCGGCCTGAACCTGGCATACAACGACCTGACGGCATGGGATTTCACCGGGCAGAACCTCTCCTCAGCCGTATTCCACAACGCCACCCTCACAGCGACTGCGATTGAGAATGCGATAATCTCCGGTGCTAACTTCACGAACACCACCGCCTACGGCCTCACACCGACACAGATCTACAGCACGCATAGCTATCGGCTGCAAGATCTCCGGAGTGTCATCCTCTCCAGCAACGATCTGACCTCGTGGAACTTCTCCGGCCAGGATCTGTCCAACGCCTACTTCCGAGATAGCAATCTGACATCCACCATCCTGACCGATGCGGTCATCGCCTCTGCGGACCTGACAAACATCATGATCACCCCGAACCAGCTCTATACGACCAAGAGCTATCAGCAGCGGGATCTGAGAAGAACACGCCTCTCCGAGAATGATCTCTCCGGCGTCGATCTCAGCAGCCAGGACCTGACACTTTCCGAGTTGAGACAGACCTCACTCGTATCCGCAAACCTCACCTCAGCCAAACTGGACCGAGCGGTGCTGCTCAACGCCGATCTGACCGACGCCATCATCGCAGGCGCCGCCCTGATCGAGGTCACATGGAACAGCTACTTCAAGCCGTCTCAGCTCTATTCCACCCTCAGCTACCAGAACCAGAACCTCCAGGGCATCAATCTCTCCGAGAACGAGATGCAGAGCTGGAACTTCTCAGAACAGAACCTCCAGAGAGCCGTGATCCACAACGCAGATATGTCGTCAGCAATCCTGACTTCCGCCGATCTCTCTTCCGCAGACCTGTCGGGCACAAAGCTTGCCAACGCGGCGATCGAGCACGCCAATCTTTCCAACGCTGTTATCCGAAACACGGATCTCGCCTTCACACCGCTCACGCCTGATCAACTCTACAGCACACGGAGCTACCAGGACCGAGACCTCAGAGGTGTGAACTTCGGCGGGATCAGCCAGGCCGGATGGGATCTCAGTTCACAAGACCTCGAAGACGCCAGTCTCGGGTCGAGCCTGAACGCCGCCGACCTCTCCTACGCAAACCTCGCGGGAGCCATCTTCCCATTCTCAACCGATGGCGGCTCGAACGCCGACTTCACCGCTGCCGACCTGCGCGGAGCAGCCATCATCACATCGTTCTGGCAGAACGTGACCTTACGAAACACACTCGGACGCACGGGCGTCATCAACGGCCTGAGCCTTCTCCCCGCCGACAGCCTGACTGTCCGCAACCACCCTATCCCCGTCACCATCCGCGGCACCTTCACCGTCGACCCCGCCGCCACCCTAGAACTCCGCCTTAACCAGGAACCCTGGACCTCCACCCTGCACACCGACCTCACCCCTCAACTCGCCGGCGAACTCCGCCTCACCCTCGACAACGAACTGAATCCCGCCAGCCTCCTCAACCAGACTCTACCTCTCTTCGACTGGTCCACACCCCTCGACCCGTCCAACATCTTCGACACCATCACCACCGACTTTCCGAACCTTGTCTTCACCCTCGACACCTCCGCCCTCTACACCACCGGCCACCTCAACATCCTCCCCGCCATCAAAGGCGACGCCACCGGCGACGGCGTCGTCAACCTCCCCGACCTCTCCATCCTGGCCACAAACTTCGGCGGACCCGCCACCGGCTACCACCAGGGCGACTTCAACCTCGACCACCTCGTCGACCTCATCGACCTCTCCATCCTCGCCACCAACTTCGGCCAGTCCGCTCCCGCCCCCGCGCCCATCCCCGAACCCGCCACCCTCCTACCCCTCTCCCTCGCCGCCCTCTACCGGCCCCGCCGCTAACCCTGCGAAGCTTCGCGCCAGCGAGTGAAGCAGGGAGGCGCGCGCACATCCCAACGCATTCCAGGGCCCATCGGTCACGTTTGATCGACGACCACGACCACCTTTCGCTAAGTTACGGCTCGATTCAAGCCCAAAAAACCTCTCGAAAACCACCCCATGACCAACCCCGATCTCCACCAACGCGTCCACCAGATCATCGCCGACGAGCCCGTCGTCGACATGCACACCCACCTCTACCCACCTGCCTTCGGCACCCCCAACCCCGGCCGAAACGGCCCCGCCGACCCCAATGGCCTCCACCTCTGGGGCGTCGACGAACTCCTTACCTATCACTACCTTATAGCCGAAGTCTACCGCGTCGTCCCCGCCACCGAACTCCCCTACGACACCTTCTGGGCCATGTCCAAAACCCAGCAGGCCGACCACATCTGGAAGCACCTCTTCCTAGGCCGCACCCCCCTCAGCGAGGCCACCCGAGGCGTCCTCACCACCCTCGCCCAACTCGGACTCGACCCCAACGAAAAAAACCTCAACAACCACCGCAAGTGGTTTGCAGAACAAGACATAAACCAATACATCGACCTCGTGATGCAAAAATCCACCGTCCGCCGCATCACCATGACCAACAACGTCTTCGATCCCAATGAGCGCACACGCTGGCTCGCCGACCCCGCCGTCGGCTCCGACCCCCGCTTTGCGCCCGTCCTCCGTTTCGACAAACTCCTCACCGACTGGCCCGCCGCCGCGCAAACCCTCACCGAACTCGGCTACCCCGCCGCCCCAACCCCCGACCACAACAGCCTCGACCAGGCCCGCCGCTTCCTCCACGACTGGATCAAGCGCATGAAACCCATCTACTGCGCCGTCAGCCTCCCGCCCACCTTCCGCTACGGCACCCCCGACGCCAACCCCGCCACCACCCGCGTCCTCGAAGAAGTTGTCCTCCCCGTCTGCCGCGACCACGACCTGCCCTTCGCCATGATGATCGGCACCGTCATGCGCATCAACCCCGCCCTCCGCGACGCCGGCGACATGCTCGGCAAAGCCGACGCCGCCTCCGTCGCCCGCCTCTGCGCCGCCTTCCCCGACAACCGATTCCTCATCACCATGCTCAGCCGCGAGTCCCAGCACGAGCTGTGCGTCGCCGCCCGCAAGTTCGGCAACCTCAAACTCTTCGGCTGCTGGTGGTTCCTCAACAACCCCTCGATCATCACCGAGATGACCACCGAACGCTTCGAGCTCCTCGGCTCCACCTTCATCCCCCAGCACTCCGACGCCCGCATCCTCGACCAGCTCCTCTACAAGTGGTCCCACAGCAAACGCCTGATCGCCGATGTCCTCGCCGCCCAGTACCAGCTCATCGAGGACACCGGCTACACCATCTCCGACCCCCAGGTCCGCGCCGATGTCACCCGCCTCTTGAGCGGCAACTTCCTGGACACCCTCGCCCCAGACCACCGCGCCAACCTTGCCGCATCCTGATTCAGAGTGCGCACTTGGCAACGACCCGATGAAGGCCCTATCGGGAGTTGGGACAAAATGCGCCGGCAAGGGGGTAAAAAACGGCCATAATGGCCTAAAAATCAACCTTTATCAGCAAGGCTCACGCAGATTAACGTGACATTGCCCAGCCAGGAGGTACACTCAAGTGCGGTTCTCGCGATCGTTGATTTCACCCTGATTTGCCCTAACGAGGAGACATTGAGATGACCCGCAAGGCAACGTTGTTGGCCTGCAGCCTGATCCTGACCGGTTCGGCTTTCGCCGCGCCCACCACCACCTCAAGCTTTGACGTTAGTGCCTTCGCATTTGACGGTCTTCTGCTCAATGACGACCTGGTCGCCGGCAAGCTCGCCACCGAGTTGCCAGAGGACACGGGGTGGCATCCGGCCAATGCTGCCTCACTCTTTGGCTCGACCTGGTCCTCGGGGCTGCCCGCATTCACCGATGGCACCAATGGGCTCGGATCAGATAGCACTTACGGTCTGTTGAATGACTTTCCCGGAGCCGGTGTTCCGACCAAGGTGATTCAGTTTGACCTCGATGAACCGTCGAATGTCACCGGCATCAACATCCTGACCGGCAACAACAACAACGCCGACGGCCGCATCTTCAGCACGACGGTCATCCGCTACTCAACCGACAACGGCTCGAACTTCGATTTGCTTGGGTACTTTGAGTCGGCTCCTCTTGGTTCGCTAAATAATGAATCAGGTGATCCGGGAACGACAACCTTCAAGTCGCTTTTCCTTGAGATCTTCGATGACGGAGGCGGCAACCTGGCCTCGGGCGTCACGAATCTTCAGTTTGATTTCTACGCGGTCGATAACACCGGAGGACAGTACCGCGATCCGTTCGACGGTGAGAATCCGTTTACCAACGTAGATGATGGTTTTAGTGCGGGCTTCGTCTCTCCGCTTCTGCTCGAAATCGATGTCATCGGCGGCCCGGGCGTTGCGGTTCCAAACGACCTCAACGGCGACGGCCTAGTGAATGCGGACGACATCGATTACCTCACGGCTGGTTTTGGCGGGAGCGACCCGGTTCGTGATACGGATGGCTCGGGCACGGTCGATCAGGATGACGTGGTCGAGTATGTCACCGTGGACCTGGGGTCATTTATGGGCGATTCCAACTTGGATTCGACGGTGGACCTGATTGACCTGAGTGCCCTCGCGTCAAACTTCGGCGGAAACGCTGGCTGGGCGGGCGGTGACTTTAGCAGTGATGGGCTGGTCGATCTGGTCGATCTCTCGACACTCGCGTCGAACTTCGGCAGCAGCAACCCCGTTCCGGAACCCACAAGCCTCACACTCCTCGGGCTGGCAGCCCTGGCCATCAACCGACGGTTCTAAGCATCGATCGGCGTGTATGAATATCTTGATCAGTATCCTAGCGGGCCCTTCCGGGCTCGCTTTTTTTTTTCATCGAGTGATGGATCACTTCTCGACGCGCTGGATACGTGGGTCGGTGAAGACATCCAGTTCATCCCGGCTGGTGCTGGAGAACTCGGTGACGACGGCTCCGGTAGACCCGCCTTGGAACCAGTGCAGCGTGTTCGGCGGGATGGTGTACTGGTCGCCCGGGTGCAACTCGATCTCGTGGAAGACGGTGTAATGCTTCTCACTGCCAGCGGGAAGTCTGGCCTTGATGGATTTAGCGTCGCCTTGGCCTTCAACGTAGAGGTAGACAGTTCCCGAGCGGCAGCGGAAGGTTTCCATCTTGCCCGGGTCGGTTCGGCCATCGTCCAGCGGGACGGGTGGGTGCCTGTGCTCCGGACAGGTCTGGTGAGGCAGGAGCACGAGTTCCTTGCCGCAGTAGCGGTCAGTGTTGGCATAGACGACCAGCGCCAGCCCTTCGCTATCGAAGTTATTGAGGCCGAAGCCGGCCAGCTCGATCTCCCCAAGTTCCTTGTTGGTCAGGACGATCCCCGCATCGCGCATCTTGTGAATCGCCCTTCCGCGGGCCTGTTCTGGTGAGATCATGGTGATGTCTCCTGGGATCGGTGTGAAGCATTCAGCTAGACATGAGACGGCGGCGGGACTCGGGAAGCCTTGAGCATCGCTTGAGTCTGTTCGCTGCGGATGATCACGCCCGACTGCTCGGGTTTCGCAGCCTGGCGGTGCTGGCGACGGATCAACGCCATGAACGCACTAGGGCTCATGAAGGTCAGACGCCGGTTGTTATCGAGATCCCGTAGGGCGCTGATCACGTCGGCTACCCAGGTCGGTGATTTAAGGACGCTGCGGAAGGTCAGGAACTGGGTGCCTTCACTGTCCACATGCTCCATGATCTGCTTGGCGGCATCAGCAGGGGGGCCATCGATGTCGGCGGTCATGCGGGCGTAGGGCATCTCATCACCGTACAGCCCGTGTTCGGGCATGTGACGGTGGCAGATGATCCCGCCCGATGAGAAGCGGGCGTACGCCTCGAGTCCGCGGTCGCCGATGGCGGGTGCTCGGCCCTCGATGATGAAGCCGGTGATGTCGAGGTCGTAGCGTTCGTAGAAGGGGAGGGAGTGCTCGATCCATGTTTCGTAGCCATCGGCCAGCGACGGGTCGAGCCGGGGTGACTCGAACATCGCCGGGGAGACGTAGCCAGCACCGGAATCACCCGTGACGAAGTGATCATGTGGCGTCGCGTGCACTCTGGCGTAGTGCATCGCGTGTGGGGCGCGTTGATCGAGGTTGGGGTTAAACGCCCAGCTCAGGTCGAGGGTGCCCCTTGCCGGATCGGAGAAGAGCCGCGGCAACTCCTGATTGAGCCAGGCGGCGGCGTCGTAATCTCCCATGTAGAACTGAATGTACGCTCGATCGAGCGGGCGACCGTCGTCATCGAGGAAGCCCCGGGCTCTCAGCTCCTCATCGCTGGTCGCACGTGGCTGCGGGTAGCGCTGGTTCAGCGGGAAGTGCTGATAAAACGAGGCGTTGGACATCCCGGCCAGGGAAATGGCGTCTGCGTCGAGATAGGCGTTGTAGGCAGAGAGGATGCGGATCAGTTCCCATTCGCTCTCTACACCGTGGTGGGCCGAACCGGCTCCGGGGTTGTCTGAATACTTCCAGGCCCAGGGCGTGAAGCCCGCGACGTGGAGCATGCCGGAATCGCGCTGGTCATGGAGTTGCCGGAGCAGCGCCTGGAGTGTCTGAAGATCGAGTCCGGCGGGCTGATCGGGTTCATCGACAGCGGATTCATCGTTCCATGCGTTAAGGTCGATGATCATCGACCGGTGACTGATGAGGTAGTCGTGGTTGGTCAGGGTGCAGTTCTGAAGTGGCTGAATGTGCGGTCGTGTAAGCCAGTAGCTGTCGATGTAGTAGCCAAGTTTCTGCGCGGAGAGTTTGCCGGGTGCCAGGTATCGTGAAGCGAGCCATCGGTAAGCGTTGTTCTTTGTGCTCGATGTGGCTTGATAGTGACGCTGCTCATCGGGCGTCTCCCAGTGAGCGGTGCCGTTGCGATCCACCAGGTCGAGGACATCATCGAAGAGGCTTGGTTCTGCCTTCTTGATCCGGCCGATCAGGGGTTTCGTCGCTTCGGCGATCAGAAGCGGCAATCGGTCTTCTGCGCCAGCGATCGTCGAGGCGACATTTGATGCTGCGTAGGGTTCTTCGCGATAGGTCACAACCCCCCGGAGTTGATCGACGAAAAGGCTGATCGCATCTTCCAGCCAGTCGAGCCGGATGGTCTTGCGGCCATCGAGCCACGCACCGGGCTCGTGGAAGGTGGACCACCAGAAATCATCGACGCCCGGCAGGAATCGGATAAACAGGTGCGACCCGTCGCGGTTGACAATCCCCTGGAGCGCCGCCGCGGTGTGGAGGAGTGACCACGCTTGTCTCGCTGAGTGTGGATCGCGGAGGTCGAGGTCCTGGAGCCACTGGAGGTCGAGCACAACCACTGGCTGGCTGGTGTGTGGCGGGTCCATATGGGTGGGTGGCTGGGTCATAGGGTCCACAACTGAGGATCGGCAGTCCGGTGCGAAAGACTCTGAGAAACTAGGCCGGATACGGTCATTGGGTGCGCATCCGAGCGTTGAATCAAGGTCTCTACACAGGATAACCGTCGAAACAGCTATTACCAACCGCAGAATCCATAAAACTTAGCTGTTCAGAAAACCTTGACGCGGATGCGCACTCGGAGTACTCTTCATACGAATCAGGATCTGGTCTCAGGAACCCGCATCAGAAGTAGAGCATGACGACCACACCCTCCAACAAGGCCATCGCCGAGATCGCAAACGAACTGCGTTCGTTTGCCCAGAAGATGCCTGACGGGAGTCAGCTTCCTTCGACACGGGAGTTAATGAAACGGTATCGCGTGGGCCAAGCGTCCGTCCAGCAGGCGATGGAGTTTCTTGAGCAAGAAGGATTGCTCGTCCGGCGGATTGGCAAGGGCACGTTTGTGTCGACTCAGCACCAGGTTTCAGCGACGCGCACGATCATGATCCTGCGGAGTGACTACCCCAGCCGCCGGGGCGATCAGATCACGCGAGAGCTACAAAACGCGCTAGGTGAAGCTGGCGATCAGTCACTGGTGATCACTTATTCGAGTATGGAAACGGTTGTTGGCATGCTTCAGGGGGCATCACGACCGGATGCGATCATCTTGCAGCCGATGTCGGCTTGTGTTCCGCTTGGGGTGATCTGGAACCTCTCACAGCTCAGTGACACGCTGGTCGTGGATCACCCCGTCGATGGCGTCGATGTCGATTCGGTTGGGATCGACTGGCGTGCGGGGCTGACTGCCGCGGCTCGTCATCTTCAGGGCCTAGGCCATCATCGCATCGCGCTTGCATCGGGCGAGCCAGCCACTGCCTGGTCGCAGTTGGCCAAGCACTTCGAGCTGATTGAGGGTCTTGCCGCGCCTGATGGTGACAGCCTCCACGGCAGCATCATCACCGCAGAGACTGAGCAGGGGGGCTCGGCCGCGAAGGGCATGCGTGAGGCGATAGATAAGCTCATCCGTGAATCAGAGGGACGATTGCCCTTCACCGCAATGATTGTCAGCAGCTACGCCAGTGCCGTGGGGGCGCTTGAAGCCCTGAGTCAGCACGGCATTGATGTGCCCGATGATCTGAGCCTCGTGGTGCTCGATAATCCTGATCTGGATCACGATTTGGAGCGTCCGCGACTGACGATGGTGGGCTGTAGCAGCGCGAGCCACGCCGATGCGTTGCTCGATCTGGCCCGATCACGGGTCGCTGGCGTCGAACGCCAGCACGGCTGCGTCTGGCAGGTTCCCGAGCTTGTGATCCGAGAGAGCACGGCCGCCCTTGAAAGAGGTCGTCGTTGATTGTCGGTCGCTGCAGCGGAGTAGCGACTGTTGATTTTGTTTTAGCGTTCGCCATGTCTTATTCACTTCTAGAGGATTGAGGAGAAGCATCATGAAGAATCTGGCACTCACCCTGGCCGCGACGGCCTTCACCGCAGGTTCGGCGCTCGGAGCCGTTACCAGCACCACGAGTCACTCGACCGCCTCGAACGGTTTTGATGCTCTGCTGAGCAACACAGACCTGATCGCGGGTCAGCTCGGCGTCGAGCTTCCTGACAACGGCTGGCACCCGGCCACACCCGGCGAGCCTGCCCGGCTGGTTCAGTTGACCGATGGCGTCACCGGTGGCGGCTTGAATGGCCTGCTCAACGACTTCCCCGGTGCTGGCGTCCCCACCAAGCGCGTCACCTACAACCTCGCGGGCCAGGACATCGGCGGGATCAACATCCTGACCGGTAACGATGGTGCTGACGGTCGCATCTTCAACACGGTTGCGATTTATACCGACGGCAGCCTGCTCGGCTATTTCGAGTCGGACCCGCTGGGCAGCCTGAATCCCACGCCCGGTGGCCCGGCCCCGGACCGTTCGACCTTCCTGCAGATCTTTGATGACGCCTCAGCGACCCTCGCCGCAGGTGTGACAACCCTGCAACTCGATTTCTACGCTGTGGACAACGGCGGCGGGCAGTACCGCGACCCGTTTGATGGCGTTAATCCTTTTACGACGATCGATGACGGCCTGACCGCCGCCTTCGTCTCCCCGCTGGTCTGGGAGATCGACGTGCTGGCGGTTCCTGAGCCGGCTTCGGTCGCCCTTCTAGGTCTCGGCGGTCTCGCCCTGGCGGCGCGTCGTCGTGCGTAACTCACTGTAACCCCGCCCGGGCTGGCTTAACGGCCAGTCCGGACGATTGACTGGAAAACTCCGTACCAAGACACTCAAGCGAGTTATCCCATGCGCAAGAACACAGCCAAAGTCCCCGGATTCACACTCATCGAACTACTGGTCGTGATCTCGATCATCGCCTTGCTGATCGGGATTCTACTGCCCGCTCTGGGGGCGGCGCGAGCGACGGCGCGGTCGATGAGTTGTTTGAGTCTGCTGCGGCAATACGGTATGGCGAATCAGATCTATGCGGTTGACTACAAGGGTTACTATGTTCCTATCCAGAATCCTGGGCACCGGCTTGCTGCTTCGGATGGGCTCCCTCAATGGGCAAATAACGATGAATGGTTCCTTAATCAAGAGTTCCTTGCTTATATTTCAAAGCAGAACAATGATCCTGATGCAAATCTATTCGATAACTTCAATGATCCAGCCTTTCTCTGTCCAAACGCTGAATCTGCGGTTGAGGAGCTAGATGTTCAGTTCTCTTATGGGATGGTCAATGACGGCGCTGCCACCTATAACATTACGCTCACGGGGCTAGCTCCAAACATCAGTCTTCATAATGAGCGTGTCATGAGTTCTCCAACTCAAGGCATGATGATGATGGATGGGTTGGATTGGCATCTTGAGGGTTACAAGGCTCTAGGGATCTCCTTTTCCAAGGCAGACCCATCGTCTGGTTGGGATGAACACGGAGAGTTAGCGTACAACAGTGTTAACTCGACAAAGGGACAGTTGGCTTATGGTGTTGTGGCTTACCGACATCCCTCGGAGAGCGCCAATGTGGCTTTTTTTGATGGTCACGCTTCCAATCGAAATATGAATCAGTTGTGGCGGGAGGACCACGTTGGGGGGAATACGGCACCTACTTCTGAAGCCGACATCTACATGTACCAGACATGGCTCGGGCACTACGGAAACCCGAACTGGTGGAAAGAAGGGACTCATCCGGATATCTACCCATCTCGCTAGCTGAATTACAATTTGCCTCGCCTTGCTCCGCGAGATAAGGATTTCCTCGCTATGCTCACCTTCCACCGACGTTTATTGCTGATGCTGCTTGCCAGCACGAGTCTATTGGCAACGTTCTCTCTGCATTCTCGTGCCGCTGACACCTCCGGCATCGTCTTCGACTTCACCAACCCGACCGGGAAGGTCAACCGCGCGATCTTTGGGATCGAGGGGTTGCCCAAGGTCTTCATGGTCGCGCAGGACAACCCGCGGGTGATGGATTCGTTTCTTCGGCTGAATCCTTCGGGGTGGATCGCGCGGATGGAGACCTGGATCGGTTACTTGGAGCCCGAGAACGACAACGATGATCCCTACACCTACGACTGGGATCGGCTGCACCCGGACGAGATGATCAGGTTCATCGAGGATCGCCCTGCCTACGAGGCGTGGTTGCGGACGATCGATGTCGAGTTGATGCCGCTGCTGTGCTACAGCACTGAATGGCTCGACTCTGGGAACGAGGACGACAAGATCTCGAACAAGCACGAGTGGGCTGAGTTCGCGGCGGCGGCGCTGCACTCGTGGAACGCTGATGGCGACGATCTCCGGGCACGGTACGCCGAGGTCTGGAACGAGCCGAACATGCCGATGTTCGGCATGGGGAATCAGGACGCCTTCTACGAGCTGTTCAACATCGCCGCCGAGCGCCTCCGATCAGAGGACCCGACCCTGATGGTGGGCGGACCGGCGCTGACGCCAGCCTACTGGGCCAAGACCGCCGAGTGGTATGCCGGTTTCATCGAACACTGCGGGCACAACGCGGATTTCGTGATCCACCACATCTACCACGGCTCGGATGTCTCAGCGGATGACGAGGTCCAGCAGATCATCGAGATGACCGATCAGTTCCGCGCCGTCACGGGCAAAGAAAACGGTCAGATGGCGCTGACCGAGATCGACGCCTGGTTCAGCGGCTGGCCTAAGTTCCAGTACATGATGCAGCGCCATTTTGGTTATCTGAGGATCGCCGATCGCATCCTCTCGGTGCACCACTTCACGACGCTGGCCTACAACGAGCACGGCCGGTACACCTTTGGCGTCATGACCGAGCAGGGCGCACCGATGCTCGGGACGTACTGGCCGTATTGGGTCGTCCGTAACCTCGACGGGCTTCTGATCAATACGATCAGGCGTGGTGACGCAGGGATACTCGACGCCGTCGCTTCAAGGCACACGAATGATGACGGCCAGCTGATGCTCGCGGCCGTCGTCTACAACCGCACCGAGTCACCCGTCACCACGCCAATGCTGCTGGTCTTCGAGCCGTCAGATCGCGAGCGTCTGCTCCGAATTGATGAGACGACGGCGACGTTTCAAGGTGTTCGTGATGTGCTTCAAGTCCCCGCTGGCGACAGGCAGATCGAACTCGATCGAACCATCGCCGAGCACAGCGTTATGGCTCTGACACTCCTTGAACCCGGGAAACGTCACTACGGCTTCGCCGACCTCAATGACCAGGAAGCTCCCGCGGTTGAGTTGATGGCAGACCACGACCAGGTGCGGCCAGGCGAGACGTTCACTCTGGTGGCCCGGGTTATCAACACGACCGGTGAGCCGATCTCGGGCACGCTTTCGCTCGGCAATCTCCCCAAGGGTTGGACGGCACCAGAGTCATCAGTACCGACAGGATTACTCGCGACCGGCGCAGCCAAGGAGTTGCGCGTCGCGGTGACCGCTTCAAACAAGCCCGAGCCGCTCTCGCGCATGACTATTGGCGCCACCAGCGAGATCCGGCACCTGAATCATGCCATTACCCCGGTCGCCGAGTTTCTGCCCGGAGCGGGCATAGGCGGGCAGTTTGTCGCCGCCAAGCAATCGTTGTCAGTGGATATCGTGTACGTCGATCCTAAGGAGACGGCATCACGATGAGCACGCTCGAATCCCAACCCGCGACACCCCAGACAAGTAATGGGTCCACCGGAACTCGTCAGGCCCATTACGTCCTCTCGACCCACTGGGATCGTGAGTGGTACCAGCCCTTTCAGTTGTATCGCTACCGGTTGATTCAGTTGATGGACCGTGTGCTCGCGGGCATCGCCTCCGGCGAACTTCGTGGCCCGTTCCAGACCGACGGGCAGGCGATCATCCTTGAGGATTACCTGGAGATTCGCCCCGAACGCCGGGCAGAGCTCGAGAGTCTTGCCAGCGAAGGCAAACTCGTCATCGGGCCGTGGTATGTATTACCCGATGAGTTTCTTGTGACCGGGGAGTCGATGATCCGCAACATCGCGCTGGGCCGGCAAATCGCCCGTGACTTCGGTGGGACTCCCTCAAACGCAGGTTTTGTCTGCGATCTCTTCGGGCATGTCTCCCAGCTGCCTCAAATCCTCGCTGGCTTCGGGGTCCGAGGCGGCTTCCTCTGGCGCGGGACCAATCAGGTGCACACCCGCCACCTGCGCTGGATTGGTGCGGATGGTACCGAGCTTCCCTGCTACCGATTCGGCCAACGGGGTTATTGCGACTACGCCTCTCGGGTGCGCGGCGCATCGGATTTCGACAAGACGTTTTCCTCGGAAGAACTCGACGCGCGGCTCAAGACTTACCTCGACGGCGAGCTTGAAAAGTCGGCAGTCTCTCCCGTCCTCGTGTTCGATGGCGGCGATCACATGGAATGGGATCGCGCGGCTTACGACGCCCTGGCTCATCGCATGGACGAACCCTTTGGCGGGATCGAGATCGTGCATTCATCACTCGATGGCTACCTCAACGCCATGCTCGCCGAGGCGGATCAGATCACCGAGACCGTGCATGGCGAGCTGCGTGAGCCCGGCAAAGAGTTGATGGAGGTCGATGAACAGTGGGTGATTCCCGGTGTCGCGTCGAGCCGGGTATGGATCAAGCAGGCCAACGCTCGCTGCCATTCACTCTTGACGCAGTGGGCCGAGCCGCTGTCGCTGTTGAGTCATCTGACTCTCGGGACCGATGGCGACAAGGGCTTCCTTGATGTCGCATGGAAGTGGCTTCTGAAGAATCATCCGCACGACTCAATCGGCGGGTGCTCGGTCGATACCGTCCACGAAGACATGAAGTTCCGCTTCAGCCAGACCGAGCAGATCGCCTCGGAGCTGACCGAGCGCGCTATGAATCGTCTCACAGCGTCGGTCGCCGGACCGATCGAAGACCATCAGGTTCGCATCGGCGTCTTCAACCCGACGCCGCGCCGCCGAACCGGGCCCGTCAAACTCGATATCGAGGTCCCGGTCGACTGGCCTCGTTTCAATGAGTTCTTCTTCTTCGAGCAGAAGCCGGCCATGCGATTGCTTGGTCCTGATGGAGGAGAGATCTCGTACCACCGAGTTGCTCAGGACATGGATCGACGGCGCAAGCGCCTTGCGACCACGGCGTTCCCTGCAGAGCGCCAGGTGAACGTCATCACCATCATTGCTGACCTCGATTTACCGGGAATGGGCTACACCACCCTTACGGCGGTCCGTGCCGAAAAGGACCATCACCACACGCGCTATGCTGAGAAACCCGGTCTGGCGGTTTCTTCTCACGCCCTAGAGAACAGCATCCTGCGCGTCGAGGTCGAGCCCGGCGGGCGACTTACACTCACCGACAAGCGCAGCGGCCGGGTCTATCCCAACCTGATGACCTTTGAGGATTCAGCCGACATTGGCGACGGCTGGTATCACGGACAGGCGCTGCGCGATCAGGCTTTCTCATCCGCGGCTGCCGGTCACTCTGATGTCGCTGTCATCGCCGATACATCCTCCTACGCAACGATCCGGGTGCGCACGACGATGAATCTGCCCGCGGAGTTTGATTTCAACCGCATGCGTCGGGTTGAGAGTTTCAAGCCCTTGATCCTGGACACGACAATCGAGCTCTATCGTGATGCCGATCACGTCGAGATCACGACAACGGTTGATAATCAGATCAAAGACCATCGGCTGCGCGTGCTCTTCCCGTCGGGTTGCGGCTCGGCGAAAACCTACCTCGCTGATACAGCCTTCGACGTCGTTGAGCGTGATATCGAACTCCGCAAGGACAATCACCTCTACCGAGAACTCGAGATCGAGACCCGCCCGCAGCAGTCATGGACCGCAGTCCAGAACAAGCAGGGTGGACTCGCGGTCGTCACCCTGGGGTTGCTCGAAACGGCGGTCCGCGATCAGCCGGAGCGCCCGATCGCACTAACCCTCTATCGATCGACACGACGAACAGTGCTGACCGATGGCGAGCCTGAAGGCCAGTTGCTCGGACCCTTGACGTTCAAGTATCGACTGGTTCCCCTCTCCGGACCGCCCAAAGTCAAGCGACTCTTTGACCTCGCCGAAGACCTCCACGGCCAGACTCGGGTATCGGTGGTCATGCCCTCTGATCGACGGCACCATCTCGACGTGATGCCGCAGCCGAATCAGCCCGCTCGCTCGGGTCTCCTCGAACTACAAGGCGACGCGGTGCTCACCGCAGCACGAAAACTTGCCGAATCCATCGAGCTACGCCTGTTTAATCCAACGAGTCAGCCTGTCGATACCGTCATCTGGATGCCAGCGCTCACCTCAATCTGGACAAGAGCCTTGCCGGTGAACTTTGAGGGACAGCCAGCTGGTGATCCTATTGCTGTTAACAACCAGTCCCTGCGCGTGACCATCAAGCCCAGGAAGATCCTCACCCTCCACCTCCAGCGATAACGACTATGAAGTGCCAGCTTGTTCGGCTCACCACGATCGCAATGTTGCTGTTCGCAACAGCATCATCTGCCTCCGCTCAGGACAAGCTCTACGGCGTTCACTGGTGGGACTATGACGGCAACACAGCCGGTGCCGGAACAACCGGTGGGTCTTCCGTTGAAACAATCCTGACTCATTCAGCTCCTTGGTGGGGAGCGGGCTACTTTGCCCCTCTCTACCAGCAGGCGACGACTCAGCACCACGCCACTATGATCACCCGAGTTGATTACAACTGGGGCGAGACGGTTCCCAGTCCGACTTCTCTAAGCGCCACCGACTGGGCCAACTCAGTGCTTGGCGTCATCAACACCCTTGGCGATCACGCGAACATCTGGATCATCGGCAACGAGCCCAACGTCACCTCCGAAGCCAACAACTGGACCAACAACCGCATCCAGCCCGCTGATTACGCGGTGGTTTATCAAACGGTCCGCACGGCGATCAAGAGCCAACGCCCTGACGATCTGGTCTTACTAGCTCCGCCAAGCCCCGGCCCCGTGGGCGGCGTGCGATGGATGTCCGGTAACGAGTACCTCAGTCAGACGATCGACGCTGTCATCGGTGGACGATCAGGCGGTGATATCGATGGCTTCGCGATCCACGCTTACGGCAACCCCTATACCTCAAACCCCAGCACCGCAGCAGCGGGTTTCCAAGCCAGCTACATCGAGCAGCTCAACATCATTGACAGCAAGGGTTTTCAAGACGAACCGGTCTGGATCACTGAGTGGGCGCGATTGACATCGACCAGCGGTGACCTCGTCGCGAATGAAGCCGTCACCGCCCAGTTCATCGCCAAGGCACTCGCCGATCTCAACGACTGGAACCAGACGCCTGGCAACCACAACATCGTCTCGACCGCGTGGTTCGTGAATCAGGGCTACGGCGAGTGGGATGAGTTCTCGCTCGAATGGTGGAAGACGGGCGGCAATCCCGTGGGTGACCCCAACGACCTGTGGACCGCGATGCTCAATGCTTCGCAGTACCCCGCAGGATTATGGGGCACGCGTCCGGACCCTTTCCCCGGTGACCTCAATGGCGACACGCTCACGGATGTCATCGACATTAATCTGCTCTTTGCCAATCTCGGCAATCCAGCCTATGACGTCGATGGCAACAACACAGCCGATTTTTCTGATGTGGCCTATCTGATCCGTGAGCTCATAGGCACAGAGTTCGGTGACATCAACCTCGACCGTAAGGTAGACCTGATCGATCTCTCGATCCTCGCCAGCAACTTTGACTCGGTTGGCATCGGCTGGCACCGCGGAGATTTCAACGGCGACACTCAAGTCAATCTTAACGACCTCTCACTCCTGGCCACTTATTTCGGTTTCTCTGCAAGCGTAGTGCCCGAGCCAGCATCTGTGATTTACCTGACAACCTGGCTTCTTCTGGGCCGACGCCAACAGATCGCCAACAAGGAACAAACCCCTCATGCCCGAGTTTGACGGTCTATTCTGTGACCTAGGCAACATCCACCGCCTGTCCAAGGCGCAATCGCGCTCGATCAGCGCGGAGAACCCGACCGGCGCGAAGGGCGAAGGCGGTAAAGCGGTCGAAGGAATCTCCGCAGAGCGTGCCACGGACCTGGGTAAAGGCTGGAAGGTCAACCCAGCTATCGCGATTGAAGCTGGCCAGACGGCTGAGATTGCTGACATCACCGGACCCGGCGCCCTCCAGCACCTCTGGATGACACCCACAGGACACTGGAGGTTTCTCATCCTCCGTATCTATTGGGATGGTCAGGATCAGCCCAGCGTCGAGTGCCCGCTTGGTGATTTCTTCGCATGCGGGTGGGGATCATACGCTCAAGTCACCTCGATCCCTGTCTGTGTCAACCCAGGCAGCGCCTTCAACTGCTATTGGCCGATGCCGTTTCGCCAGAACTGTCGGATGACAGTTGAAAACGTCGGAACAGAATCGGCTTATCTCTATTATCAGATCGACTATGCATTGAACGATGTGCCTGAAGATGCAGCCTACTTTCATGCTCACTTCCGACGCGTGAATCCTCAGCCTTATCAAAAAGTCTATACCATTCTCGATTGTATCAAAGGGAAGGGGCATTACGTTGGTACCTACATGGCATGGGGTGTCAACAACAATGGCTGGTGGGGCGAGGGAGAGATCAAGTTCTATATCGATGGCGACCTGGCACCAGACCAGACGGTCGAGAAGGATGTTGCGGAGCACGGCGGGGACGCCTTCCCCACGATCTGCGGAACCGGCACCGAGGACTACTTCCTCGGCTCATACAACTTCGAGAACCCACACACCAAGCAGTATCAAGAGTTCACCACGCCCTTCGCCGGGATGCCACAGGTGATCCGACCCGACGGCGTCTACGAGAGCCAGCAGCGTTTCGGCCTCTACCGCTGGCATATCCCCGATCCCATCCGTTTCCATCAGGACCTGACCGTCACCATCCAGGCTCTCGGCTGGCGCAAACGCCAGCCCATTCACTACCTCCCGCTCCAGGACGACATCGCTTCGGTCGCGTTCTGGTATCAGTCACTCCCAACACCGGCGTTCCCCATACTCCCGTCCCGTGACAACCTCGAAGTCGTCTAGCACCCTTGCAGGAGGATGACCTTATGAACAGCAGCACGCTCACCATCGCCGATCAGTACGCCCAGCAGGGCTTTTACATCGCCAACGAACCGATTATTCCGCGTGACCTGGTCAGCTCCGCCGAGCAGGGGATGGAGCGAGTCAGGCAGGGGGACTACCGCACGGGTCAGCCACCCTTTGAGTCGCCATGGAATCCGGGTGATGACGACACCAAACTATGCAAGATCGAGATGCCCAACCTCGCCGACCCGGACATCCGTTCCTGTATAGCGCATCCCGCTCTTGGAGAACTTGCGGCACGACTCACCGGGGCGAGCATGATCCAGGTCTGGTGGGTCCAACTCCTGCACAAACCATCGGTCGACCCCGAGGCCAAGAGTGGGGGGGGGCCTGCGGTCGGCTGGCATCAGGACGCTCAGTATTGGCCGGAATGGATCGCAGACTCCGAGCTTTTTACCGCATGGGTTGCGATCTCTGATGTCAACACAGAAGCAGGCCCGATGGCCTTCGTCCCCGGTTCGCATCACGCAGGCCTCTTCGAGGGGGGAGACTTCTTCTCGTCCGACCTCGTTGAGCTTCGGAAGAACATCAGGTTGCCACAAGGCGTGGCTTGGGACGAAGTCCCCGCCATCCTTCAACCCGGCGGAGTCAGCTTTCACCATCGCCACACGCTCCACGGCTCGGGCATCAACACCTCTGGCTCACCGCGTAAATCCTTCGCCGTCCACCTCCGAACCGAGAAATCGACACTGGCCGATCATCCCCGTGTTCTCACACAGTTCATTGATGATGAAGAAAAGTGCCCGGTGATCTACGGCCGCCGCTAAGCAGCCACGGCTCTATCGCGCCGTCATCACTGATCCAGTCCCGCTCTTGGACCAGCCGGGCAAGTCCAGCTTGACCACGTGACTAGCCCATCCCGCCTTCACGCGTGCTTTTACCTCACGCCAAGCAGGCACCGCGCTCACCGCGTCGGCCGCCTCGACACTCGCCGCTCCCACCGCGACGGCGCTCTGAACCGCCAGTTCGGGAGACTCACCTCGCAATAGTGCTGCGAGCAGGCCCGCGATCGTGCAGTCTCCTGCGCCCGTTGTGCCGACAACTTCCGTTACGAAACATGGTGCATAGAGCTCTTTGTCGATCCAATTAGACCCATCTAATCCCAGCACACGGACCATTCGCGACAGACGATCGCTGTCCGCAGCACTCCGCAGATAGAGTCCCTGATCTCCCAGCTTGATCAGCACGACACCCGCACCCATATCCAGTAATCGATCGCTGACTGACCGCAAGCTGGCACCATCCAGCGGCGGGACCTCACGATCCAGCATGAAACACACTTCGTCATAGCTCGGCACAAACAGATCGATTGCTGGCAGCACGCGCTTCATCCACGCTGACCAGTCCACCTTGCCGGTCTCCGAATCCGGGTCCACCGCCGCCATGTCCAGGGATGTCGCCAGCCCGGCACTCTGCGCCCGAGTAAAGACCCTGTGCATGGCTTCCCCGCCGTCAAGTTGGAGATTCCGCATCAAAGGCGGATACCCAAAATGCAGTACCTTCGCTCCGACGAGCGAATCTTCAGGAACATCCTTATCGCCAAATGTCGCGTTCGCCCCTGGACAATGCAGAAAATACCGATCCACACCGGGTGGACTGATGACCACCGTGTAACTGGTCGTCTCCCCGTTGAGCCGCCGCATCGAACGCGTCAGCGCCGGATCATACCCCTCAAGAATCTCCAGCACGCGCGTCGCAAACGGATCATCACCAAGCTTGCCCAATAGGGCGGTTGGCACGCCCAGTCGATGCAACGCGAGCCCGGTGTTCGCGACGGCTCCCCCTGTCGCCGTGAGTGCCGGACCGACCTCAGTCAGCGCACCAGGCGTCAGCACGCCGTCGCCGTGCGTGAACGCCGGGATAATATCCAGGCAGATATGCCCCGCCACCACAACCTGTGCAGCCTCTGCCATCAATCAGCCTCTCCATTAACCAATTGCCACCGTCTTCCCGGTTCGCTGCGATTCCAAAGACGCCGTAAACAGATCGTGTGAAGCACCCGCTTCTTCGGGCGTAACACAGGTAAATGGCTGACTCATCCCGTCACGCCCGTGCGTCAGCTCGTCACAGAAAGCAGCCCACATCTGCAGAATCGAATCCGAGAACCCGAACTCAAAAATCCCGCCGGTGATCGACGGATACGCCGACCGATACGGCGTATCGATCTCATTCCATGCCTGCTCACCACCCGACTCATAAGACAGTGACCGCAGCCGTTTCGGGTCTTTCGTCGAAAACTCCGCGGAGAACGATGTCCCGTTGATGCGGATAAACCAAGTATTCGCATGCCCCGGCGCGATTCGTTTGGTCGATAGCGTCATCGGCACCGTGTGTCCCTCATGCTCAAACTCGGTAGCCAGAATCGCGTTGTCCCACGTCTCACATGGAACTTGCTTTCCATCTGGACCCGGCCGCGTCTTCATCACATTGGCCAGCAATGCACGGACAGTCTTCGGCGTCCACCCATACCGCAGCGGCAGATGCAGCACATGCATCCCCAGGTCACCCATGCAGCCATACTCGCCGTTCGTCGCGATCATCCGCTTCCAGTTGATCGCCTTGTTCGGATCGAGGTCGGATGAATGCCAGAATCCAGCATCGACATCAATGATCCGCCCGAACCGGCCCTCGGCCACCCACTTTGTGATCTGATAGGCCCCGGGGAAGAACGGCAACTCCGAAGAGCACCGCACCAGCACCTCCGGATGCTCTTTAATCACCGCAAGGATCGACCGATTCGCGGGCCGGTCGATCCCAAACGGCTTCTCGCCGAGTAGATGCTTACCTGCCCGGATGATGTCCGAGTACAGCTTCTCGTGCAGGTGATGCGGCACAGCACAGTAAATCGCATCCACCTCCGAATCGGCTAGCAGCACCTGATAATCCGTCACCGCCTTCGTCACGGTTGGAACATGCGCCTCAAACCACGCGCTCGCCACAGGATTGGGATCACACACCACAGTGATCTCCGGCAGAAAATCCACCTCCCCGAGATGGCACCATCGGCCTACTGCTGATGCGAACTCTCGACCCATCAGCCCGCAGCCAATCACGCCGAACCTGATCTTCTTCTTGGCCTTGCTCATTGCCTCAACCCTTCACCAGCTTAAGAGCTCGATCCGCTGTAATGCCCTCATGGACCACCGCCATCAGAGCCCGCGTGATCCCCGCAGGATTCTCATGCTGGATCACGTTACGCCCGTACACAATGCCCTTCGCGCCCGTCTTCATCAGCTTCTCGGTGCGATCAAGGATCACCTGATCCGAAACCTTCCCGCCACCACGCACCAGAACCGGGATCGCCCCCGCCGTCTCGATCACGGCAGGATAATCCGACGGATCATCAGTAGGGTCCGCCTTGATAATGTCCGCACCCAGTTCCACCGCCTGCCGGACCAACGGCAGAATCTTCTCCGGATCACCGTCCACCATGTACCCGCCCGCCTTCTCATTGGACTGGAACACCAATGGCTCAATCATCAGCGGCATCGCAGCGTCATCACACATCGGCTTGAGCCTCAGAATATTCTGGATGCACTGGTCCGTGACCTCGGGCTGCTCGGGTATCTGGAATAAGTTGACCACAACGCACGCCGCATCGAGTCGAATCGCCTGCGTGACAGGCTGCTCAATCATCCGACTAAACAGCGTCTTCGGCAGCTTCTTCCCGTACACATTCGCCACGTCCGTTCGTAGCACCAGCGACGGCTTCTGCCGTCCCGGCACCCGCTGAAGCACCCCCGCCTGACCGACGGTCAACTGGATCGCATCAGGCGAAGCCTCCACCAACGTTGCCACGGCCTTCTCGATGCTCTCCAAACCCCCGCGAATAAAGCCAAGCTCATTGAAGAACCCGTGGTCGATCGCCACATCAAAACAGCAACCCGAGGTCGCATTGAACAGTCGCTTGATCCGATAGTCTTTCATCGCACGTACCAACTTTCTGATCGTGAACAGCCTGTCTCTCTAAGAACCGTAAGAACAACACGAGGCTCAAATGCGGTGCGGGGGGGGTCACCCCTTAACAGCACCGAGTTGTATGCCTTTCACCAGTTGTTTCTGCAGCAACACAAAGACGATCACCATCGGGATAATCGCCATCGTTACCGCCGCCATCATCAAGTGAGTCGCTTGCCCTGACGTCGTATCAAACGCCAGCAGAGCAATCGGCAACGTGAACTTGTAGTCACTCCGCAACATCACCAGCGGCCAGAAGAACGAGTTGTAGTTCCCCATAAACGTAAAGATCGCTAGCGTCACCAGCCCGGGACGAGCCAGCGGCATCACCACCTCCCAGTAAATCTGCCACTTCGTTGCCCCATCAATCTCCGCCGCCTCATCCAGCGACCGTGGAACAGTCAGCATGAACTGACGGAGCAGAAACGTCCCGAACGCCGTGAACGATGCCGGGATGATCAGCCCCGACAGCGTGTCCACCAGCCCCAGACTGATCATGATCTGATAGTTCGGGATCATCATCACCAGCCCCGGCAGCATCATGGTCGCCAAGTACAACAAGAACACAGCGTCCCGACCCGGCCAACGCAATCGAGTGAACGCAAACGCCGCCAGTGACGATGTAAACACCTGTAGAAACGTCACCCAGGTCGCCACAAACAGGCTGTTCACATAAGCCCTCGCGAATGCAACCCGCTCGAACACCTCCGCGTAGTTGATCCACTGGACGCCTCGATCGCCAGGCAACCAGCTCGGCTGCCCCAGATCGCCCGCGTGCTTGAGACTCGTAAGGATCATCCACACAAACGGCAGAACCAGCAGAAAGCCCATCACCGCCAGCGCGATGTTCAACATCAACCCGCTCGCGTACTTTCGCGCATCGGCTTTCAACCTTCGTTGCTCGTGGCTTCGTAGATCACTCATTGACGTACCGATTCCCGAACTTCCAGTTGAAAAGAGTGACACTAAACACCAGCAGGAACAACACCCACGCCACCGCCGAGGCAAGCCCCAGGCGACCTGTCACAAACCCTTCTTCATAAACGTGATAGCTCAGCGTTGTCGTCGCTCCAGCGGGCCCGCCGTTCGTCATAACCCGTGCCATCTCAAACCCGCCCTGCAGCCCCGCGATCGTTGACATCACGAGGATAAAAAACGTCGTCGGGGCCAGCTGCGGCCAGGTGACACTCCAGAACCGCTGGAACCGAGTCGCTCCGTCGATGTCCGCCGCCTCGTAGAGGTCCTCCGGTATATTTGTCAGTGCTGCGAGATAAAGCAGCATGTTGTTCGACCCGATCGCCGCCCACAGTCCCATGATCATCAAGGCTGGCTTGGCAAAGTTCGGGTCATTCAACCAACTCGGCGGCTCAAGCCCATCCGCCGCCATCGCTGGCAGTCGATACGCCACCACCGCTAATCCGAGCACCACAAACTGGCCCACCAGGCTCAGCAGCGCGATCACCAACGCCTCGTCAAAACCCGAGCTCCTGCGTCCGGGGAATCGCTCACCTGATCCTAGCCTTCTGAGCTGATAAAGCAGCACAAACAGAACCATCACCGCCAGCACCCACCACGTCGCCGCCGTCATCAGCCACTGCGACGCCACCACAAACGGGATCATCAACACGATGACCGGAAGCACAGCCGCACGACGGTCGAGTTCGCCATCGAGATACGCCTGCCGCATCTTCCCGAGCCCCCACCCAAGCAGCAACGCCATCACCGCATAGCCCACGAACAGCAATCCCTGCACCAGCACAGGCGAGACGCTCATCACCCCGCCCGCCACGACATCCAGCGCCGGGTCCAACGCTCGGTTCACCGGCCCGGTCTCCCGGCTATACAGCTTCTTCCACACCAGAAAAGTTGGTACGCCCGCCACAAACGATGGGGTATAGAAAATCGTTCTGTAGAACGTGTTGCCCAGCACAGACCCTCCCAGCAGCATCACCCCCATCACCGATAGGAACAGCACGGTCATCGCGGACCACGCCAAACCCGCCGCCGTCAAGAGAACACACCCCACAAACAAACCCAGACTCCCCACAATCCACCCCATCGCGCGCCCGCCCCCAGCTCTGGGGTCCTTGCTCAGCAGCATCGCGAAGTACAGCGAACCAAGCACCGACACCGGGATCGCCAACATGAAGAACAGCGTGTTGCCCAGATACACGATGAACTTCGCATCCCATGAAAACTGATCGCCCACCGAGAACATCTCAACCAGGTTGCCCAAGCCGATGAACTCAAGGTTGCCATCATCCTTATAGGCGTTATGAAGCGTCAGGTCCCAGTTGGTAAACGCCATCAGAAGGCTAAAAAACACGGCAAAAACAGTGAAAATCAACACCCCGATGATGTTCGGGCTTAAAAACAGAAGACCGGCCACCAAGTCCGTTCGCTTGCGAGTCACATCCCACCCCCCGTCGATCCGCTGCTCGCCAAGGGCTCTGCGACCTCCGCCGTCAACAACCCCTCCGATGCATAGTACGCCTTAAGAAACGGGTTGTTGACCCACACCTCAGGAATTGGTTGGTCCGCCTCCTTGAGCGCATCGATCCGCCTCTGAACAGCCAGTCGTCTCTCGTATTCATCGCGCACCGTCGGGTCACGCTCAACACGCTTGCGGATCTCGCGGTTCAGCGTCGCTTCGGTCCGCTCCGCAGCCATTGCCGCAGAGATCATGCCCGCCAGAAAACGATCTCGAAAATCTTTGATTTCACGCTCAACCACCGTCGGCAGCACAAACGGGCTGTACTCGTCGCCGATCGCGATCGTCTCCGCGATCTTGGCAGCCGGCCCGTGCAGTCCCCACTCGTTGGGATAAGCCTCTGGCCGAAGATAAGCCTCGATATGCGTAAACGCAGGATTAGGCGGCAGCGCGTCCGCATCCTCAACAATCAGATTGTTGTAGTCAGCACTGGCCAGATACGCCAGAAACAGCGTTGCCAGCTCCGGGTAATCCGTGTCCTTGTAGATGATCGCCCCGCGCGTCCCGATGCTCGAGTTCGGGAACCCCCCATGAGGCGGCTCCGCAAAACCAAGCTCGCCCAACCGGTCAAACTGACGAAGCTGCAACAGCCAGTACCGCCCGCCTTCGATCATCGCGTACTTGCCCGCACCAAACATCGGTAGGTCCGCTCCACCATAAGCCTGCGCCGATGAAAACGCGTCAATGTCATCAGGCGTTGGCACAATGTTGAGGTCATACATCCACCGCCGACCTCGTTCGAGTGACTCCGCATATCGCGCATCATTCAGCACCGAGGCCGTCATCGTTTCGTTGAACCGTGGCAACCCGACGCCCCGATGCATCCGCACCCAATCGATCTTGTTGAGGAAAAAAACCTCACGACGCGACAGCCCCGCATTCGCCTCATCACAAAAAGCAGCCCCAATCCGCTCAAACGCCTCGAACGTCCAACGCTCAGGCGGAGGATCAAGCCCCAGCGAACGAAATAGCTCCACATTAACCGTCAAAAAACTCGACGAAACATTCCCCGGAAACATGTACTGCCGCCCCTCCACCAGCAGCTCCGGCTCGAGTGCCGCATACGTCTTCGACAGATCAAACCCCATCGTCTTCGCTTGCTCGGTCACATCAAGCAGCACCCCCATCTCAACAAACATGCGCATACTCGACCCGTTGAACACGTCCATGATGTCCGCCGCCACCCCCGACACCGCCTGGATCTTCTGCTTCGTGTCATCCCGACTCGCCGTGTCCAGCCGCACCTCCGCCACAGGCAGCCGCACCGTCACCGGCAGCACACCGGCATCCATCTCCTCTGCGAACAAACCCGCCAGCCCCGGTTGCACCGCAACAAGATCGTCTACCAGCGTCACTGGAATCTCCGCTCGCAACGCCTCTGCATCATCGAGCGATGTGACCACCACTTCCGTCGAGTGACCCGCTTTGATCTGCCACCGATGAAACCGATTGACCTGCTCGCCCCGCGTGGGTGCAGGGTCCGTCACCCAGTACAGCACCGGCACCCGACTCGACAGGTCTGGATAGCTCATGCGCACCGCAGCACTCGAGATCAGCAGCACGACCAGAATACTCGTGAAAAGTGCCTTCATTGACGAATCAGAACCTCACAACCGGATTCAAGCGTACCCCGGCAGGTACTCCGCTTCTGCCTCAAACATCGCCGCCGACATGGCCGTAATCTCCCCAGGCGTACACACCGCCTGACACAACGGGTCCAACAGTAAAGCATGCGTTGCCGCAGATCGGCTTCGCTCGATCGCCGCTGTCGCCGCCAGATCAAAAAAGGCCATATTGCTCGCGCAAATATGACCCATGGCCGCCGGAAGGGCTCCGTATCGAGTCGGTTGTACCCCATTCCCATCCACCAAACACGCCACTTCCACCACGCCATCCCCCGACAGATTCGTGATCAGCTTCCCCGCCTCGCCATGCGCCCGCACCGGCCGATTCATCACATTCCCGTGAATCCGATACGGCACATCCTTCTCGATCGCCTCGATGATCCACGACGCATACTCCCACGACCGCTCGTTCTCGAAGGTCTCCTCTCCCTGAAGCATCCGCTCGCGATGCCCATCACTCGCCGCCCGCCAGGCCGGCCAGTTCGTCGCGTAAAATCGCGAGCCCCCGTGATACCCCAGCCGCAGTAGCTTCCGACCCGCCTCGGACTTTCGGTAGTACGGCAGATACTCCGAGAGATGCCCCGAACTCTCCGTGATAAACGCCCCGAAGTGCAGGCACATGTCCTTCCGAATCAGGTCTTCCTGCTGATATTCACGCCCGACGTCCGCACCCCGCGTCTCGTCCGCCGCATCAAACCGCGCCAACCCCGACGCCGCTTCCGCATGACCCTCGCTCACCTCACGAGCAAACCGCTCGTACAGAACCTTCCGATACAGATCCTCCCCCCGGTGCTCGAGCTTCGTGAACCACGCCAGATGATTGATCCCCGCGCAGGCCCAGTCCAACTCCTCGTAGGGAACCCCCGCGTACTCGGCCAGCAGATGACTCGTCCCCTGCACGCTGTGGCACAACCCCACGACCGGCACCTCCGGCACCCCGCGACCCGCCGCAAGAATCATCATGCTCATCGGATTGGTGTAGTTAAGCATTAGCGCCCCAGGACACAGCTCCCGCATATCGCGCAGGATGTCGAGGAACACCGGCACCGTCCGCAGCCCTTTGAACAGCCCCCCAGGCCCGATCGTGTCGCCGATGCACTGATCCACCCCGAACCGAAGCGGGATGTCGTTGTCCATCTCCACACACGCCAGCCCCGACACTTCCACGCAGCACACCGCGTAGTCCGTCCCCGGCAGCGCCCGCTTGCGATCCGTCTCCGCCCGCACCGTCCACTTCCCCTCCATTCCCATCTGTCCAATCAGCAACTCGATCACCCGCTTCATCAATCCCAGCCGCGTCGTATCGACATCCACCAGCCGAAACTCCCCCCGACTCCCCCCCGGCATCGCCATGACATCCCGGCACAGCACCGGACAGAACATCGACCCCGCCCCCAGAAACGTCACGTTCAGCGGCCTCGGCAGAGTTCCATCAAAACCGCGCGCACCCTCAGCCGTCCGCACATGCCCCTCGTGTCCCGCCTTCTCATGTTGCTTGGCCATACGTCTATTCCTGATTCAATAGATTCGTCGATTCGTGAAATTACCGTTTAGAATGACGTCAAATGCACGTATTCTGTGAGGATATGAGTGCAAAACGTGATATCAGGCCATCCCCCAGGAAAGCCCGCCGCACCGGCCAAGGCCTCTGGCAGGTCCGCCAGTTCGGCCGCGAGTTCAACCCCGCCGGGCGACGCTACGACTTCCACAACACCCGCCGCTCACCCGCCGGTCTCCTGGTCATCCAGGCCTCCCTCAAGGGCCAACTCCGCATCACCGACCGCCACGGCAGTTTCGACGCTCCCGAAGGATCGATCACACTATTCCAATACGCCGACACATCCCACTACTACCGACCAGACCCCGCTGACGGCCCTTATCTCTGCGCATGGATCGGCGTCATCGGCGCAGGGGTTACCGAACACGCCAACGAGCTCACCGCCATCCAGGGCCCCGTCATCGACACCGCCACCGACCCCTCACTCCTCTCCGATCTACAAACCATCATCGACGCCGCAGACCCCCAACAGGACCCCAGCCCGGCCGACCTCGCGGCCAAGGCATATCACTACCTCACTCGACTCTATGACCACGTCAGCCGCCGCCATCAGGCCACCCTCCCACCCGTTGAGCAAGCCGCCGATCAACTCCGCCGACAACCCCTCCGACCCTGGTCCATCAAAGAAATCGCCCAGCGATTCAAGGTCTCCCGCGAACACCTGGCCCGCACCTTCACCGCACGCCACGGCGAACCACCCCACACCTACCTCACCCGCCGCCGCACCGAACACGCCATCCAACTCCTGACCCAGACCTCACTCCCCCTGGCCGACATCGCTCGCCAATCCGGCTTCGCCTCGCACCACACCTTCGCCAGACAGATCCGCTCCGCCACCGGTCAATCACCCTCAACACTCCGCAAACCCCACCGCTAAGCTAACTCTTATCACGGAGTCTCCTCATGAATCATCATCTCAACCCTCAACTCACCGAACACCCCCTCCAACTAGGCGGGATCCGCACCGGCGCCCTCGACCACCCCCAACCCCTCGGCTCCACCGCCACCCGCGTCGCCTTCATCGACACCGGTTCCGGCCTCCGCTACACCGTCGCCCTCGACCGTGGCGGAGACATCATCGACGCCGTCTACAACGACACACCCCTCGCCTACCTCACGCCCAACGGCCTCTCCAAACCCGACCAGGCCCACACCCACGGCATGGACTGGCTCCGCTCATGGGCCGGCGGGCTCATGAGCACCTGCGGGCCACTCCACATCGGACCGCCCAACCCCGACGATCCCAACGCCACCGGTCTCCACGGCCGCCACCACCTCACCCCCGCCGCCGTCACCGCCATCACCAACCCCAACCCACGCCTAGACCAGCACGACTTCTCCCTCCACCTCCGCATCGACCACACCCGAATGTTCGGCCCCTCTCTCTCGATCCAACGCACGATCTCAGGCACCCTCGGCCAGCCGTGCATCGACATCACCGACACCATCACCAACACCGCCGACACACCCATCCCTCAGAACCTTCTCTACCACTGCAACCTCGGTCATCCCCTCCTCGCCCCAGGCTGCCAACTCATCACCAACGCCCGCCGCCTCTCCGCCTGGGGAACCCTTCTCAACGACAACAACCCCGACGCCTACAAGACCATCACCAAGCCCCGCACCGACCACGCTGGCACCGGCGAAGCCGGCATCATCCTCGAACCCAACGCCTCACCAGATGGCACCGCCACCGCCGGTCTCATCAACCCCCACCGAAACCTCGCCCTCACCGTCACCTTCAGCACCACCCAACTCCCATACCTCGCCATCTGGCAACACCTCAGCCACGCCGGCTACGTCACCGGCATCGAACCCTTCATCGGCTCAACCCCAGGCCCAGACTCCGACGGCTCCAACCCCCACCCCACCATCAACCCCGGCGAATCAAAAACCTACACCCTCTCCCTCGAAATCCTAACGACCCCCCAAGCCCTCGAACGATTCACTACCACGGACGCGCCCACGACCTAGCAATTCAGGTCGCGCGAGCCGCCCTGCGTCAGGGCGGCAACTGCCCGCACACAACTACACCTCACCACACCTCAATCACCTCGCTCGGCTCATGCGCCCGCATCAGCCGCTGGAAATCAAACGCCCCCGACCGGATCCGATCCCCCGCCTCCTCACCCGCCAGCAGACGATCCAGCACCAGATCGATCCGCGCCTCTTTCCCCGCCTCCATCAACTGAATCTTCCGCGCCATCATCGGCGTAGGACCATCCACCCCTTCCACCGGCTCCACATCACGATGCAGCGCGATCACCGCCGACTGACCCCGCACACCCACCCGATCAATCCGGTAAGGCGAACCCGTCCGCGGATCAATCAACAACCGCACACCCAATCCCTCAGGCTCCACCAGCCAGTAACCATTGAGCCCCTCCACCGTCCCCCGATCCGGCAACGGCATGATCCCTAACAACCACGGCACGTCCCTTGGCTGCAACGGCACCGGCAACTCCGCAGGCAATACGCCCGACACCTCATTCGCCACCCGCCGATGCACATACACCCGCCCATCCCCCGACTTATCAAACAAATACTCCACCTCCGGATTCATCCCCGCCCACAACCGCACATGCCCCAGCTTCCCCACCGTCAACGCCAACCGATCCGGCCGGATCACCAGCAGATTCCCGTCCCCTTGCTCGCTCCGATGCTCCTTCGCCTCAATCCACTCGATCCGCAGCGTCGTCGACGCCCAGACCCGCCCCAACTCCGCCACACGCTGATTATGACGGGCCGCGACCTGCGCATACGTCGGTAACGGCTGCCCGGTCACGATCGCCGAAGGATTCAGGTCCTCCGGGATCACCGACTTCGGGCTCCTCTTGCAACCCGACACCACCAGCACCACCGACAGCACCAGCAGGGCCGTCGCCACACGATGCCACGCCGAAAAACCGCTCACGAATCGATCTCCACGATCTGACCCAACTGCTCGATCAACGACTCCACGTCACTCTCCGCCAGACCCGGGTCCGCCACCTCGATCACCCGCCCCTCATCCCACTTGCCCATCGGCCCCTTCGCCGGATCCACCTTAGGCGTCAGCTGCCACACCGTCTTCACCTCCCCATCCTCCTCATGCCGCTCCGCCCCGTCGTACCGCAGCAGCTTCTTCCGCATCAACACCAGCGCAATCACATGCCGCAGCGACTGCCGCCGCGAATCGTCCGAATCCCCCAACCGATCGAGCAAGTCCAGCAGCACCCGGTCATCCACCCAAGGCGACCGCTTCGCACTCGGCTCCGGCTGATGCGTCTTCCAAAACGAAAACACTCGCTCCGGCCGAAACCCACCCTCCCAGGCCTCAGCCCCCACATCGACCCGCCCAAAACCAAGCGTTGGCGGGCCAGAGGCGTTTGCAGAATCAGTCAACACGTCAGCAGGGGGGGCCTCCACGAGCACCGCGTAATACGCCTCGCCCGGCTCAAACGCACGCCCCGTCGAGGCGCAAAGCCCCGTCGCTCGCGGCAACTCATACGATGGCTGATTCAAACTCGACAAAACAGGCTCCCTCCATGGAGCAAGAAGTCACTCGGTCAAAGCGGTGCCTTCGCCGCCACATTCCGCACATGCATCGGCCGACAGGTCGCCGCCTGATGCTGCGCGCGATTCGATCGGTCCCCCGTATGCGTGATCACCCAGCCATTCGGATGCCCCTCATCCCCATACGCCTCCCGCTCGATCACCCGCCCGAACGCATCCATCCGCACCAGCTTTGGGTCCTTGCCCGCGATCGCCCGAGCCTTCGCCCAGATCGACTGCACAAACGCCGGCGAATAATCACCCGACCGCTCCACCGACACCACCTGATCATCCAGATCACCCAGCCCCGCCTGACGCGCCGCCCCCGTCACCGTCTGCTCCATCAGCACCGCCAAAGTCATCGGACCCACACCCCCAGGCACCGGCGTGATCATGCTCGACTTCGCCAGACACGCCTCATAATCCACATCACCCATATTCCCCGACGGACCCGGGTTAAACCCCGCATCAATCACCACCGCACCCGGCTTGATCCAGTCACCCTTCACGAAGTTCGGCTTGCCCACCGCCGCCACCACGATGTCCGCCCGCCGAACGTGCTCCGCCAGGTCCTCCGTCCGCGAGTGCGTGATCGTCACCGTCGCGTTCGCCTGCAGCAGCAGCATCGCCATCGGCCGCCCCAGAATCACGCTCCGCCCGATCACCACCGCGTGCTTCCCCTCGATCTCCACCTCGTAATGCCGCATCAGCCGCATGATCCCCCCAGGCGTCGCCGAGTCGAACCCCCGCAACCCGAACGTCATCGTCCCAAAGCTGTGAAACGTCACCCCGTCCACGTCCTTCGCCGCACCAATCGCCTCAAACGCCACCCGCTCATCAATCTGCCGCGGCATCGGATGCTGCAGCAGAATCCCGTGGATCTTCGGGTCCGCCGCCAGTTCCTTCACCTTCGTCACCAGCTGCTCCGTCGTCGTCGAGGCCGGAAACTTGATCTTGATCGACTCCATCCCCAGCTCATGGCAGAGCTTCCCCTTCCGATCCACATACTTCTCCGACGCCGGATCATTCCCCGTCAGCACCGTCACCAGACAAGGCGTCACCCCCGCCTCCTTCTTGATCCGCCCAATCCGCGCCCGACACCGCTCCAGAATCATGTCCGCCACAGGCTTCCCCCGCAGAATCACCGGTCCATCGGCTTTTGCTTCCATCCCCCAAGTATAAGCCCTCCCCCGCCCCCTCACCGAACCCCGCGAAGCCTTGGCGAAGCAGGGCCACCACCCAAACGAGCCCCACCCGGCAGGCTGGGGGCCCAAACCCTCCGCCCTCGAAAACAACGGGTGGCCGGGATCCGGCAAAGCCGGCCCCCGGATCCATGAACCGCACAACAAACCCTCCAACGAGCCCCACCTGGAAAGGTGGGGTGGTCGCATCCCACCCTCTACATCAATACGCGCAACCCACCATCACCCCACCCCCTCGATACGAGCCCCAGGCGCCAAGCCTGGGGTCAAAACCTCACCGCCTCCAACAACCACCCCAGCGCGACACAGCCTGAGGCGCAAGACTCACGGCACCACAAACCTTTTCGTCAAGTGTTACAGCCAAGATCAACCCAAAGAGATCATTCGCAAATCGTAAGCTAGTCATTCAGACCATTGAGCTTCAACCTAACTACACCTCGACCATCGAGAGCCGGCTGAAGGCCCCCAACGACCTCTGCTGGCCGTTCGATTCGATAGGAAGAATCTTCAAGAATCTCTTCAGTACTAACACCTGAGTAGTATACTTCAGATGGAATACTGTATGCGATTAGATAGGATTCAGCATATTGGCTGATATCTCCATATTCTCCACCCTTTGCGTACGATCTAATCATAATATAAATTCTGTCTACCTTAATAGATTTAGCGCCTCCGTAACTAGTAAATGCAACAAAGCGATTGGCCTCATAAGCCTCACGCGTCAAAAATCGATGCGATGTGATTAGATCATTAAGCTTTCTTCGGTGCTTTCTAGAAGAATAATCTCTTTCGTTTATATAGATTTCAATAAGACCAAAATTCTCAAAATCTTCTTTATAATCAACATAAATACGATACCGCTTCTTGTCCACACGAATAGGCCCATCGTCATATATTTGACCCCATAAGTATGGTCTTACCGTTACACTGTTGCCATATGTCTCAGATGTGAGTTCGGAGACATCGATTGAATCAATAAAATTATCCTCAAGGCTACGCATATCTGCGCATGACGCCATAAGCATGGCTAACGCCACGATAAGCATATTAATCTTAAGTCTTAATACAGAGACCATCAGCATGTTGATGTGCTCCTGGTTGCAGCGATGCTGATTCAAGCAGCTTTCTGCTGAGCCTGTTGAAACTAACGTCGCCAGCAGTTCTCCAGTGGCCCAGAACCCCCTCCAGCCTACCGCACTGCCACCCATAACCAAACCCACGCTCATAACCACCCCCACCCCCTCCACCTCAACTCTCCTCTCCAATCTCCCCTCTCTCGCCGACCAACGCCCCACCCCCTATCCTCCCCCCATGCCCATCACCTCCGCCGCCATCCTCGCCATCGGCGACGAGCTCGTCCTCGGACAGACCGTCGACACCAACACCGCATGGATCGCCCAGCGCCTCGCCGCCCGGGGCATCATGGCCAACCTCCACCTCACCGTCCCCGATGACCACCACGCCATCCGCGACGCCTTCCTCCAGGCCGCCGACACCGCTCCCTGGGTCATCGTCACCGGCGGCCTCGGGCCCACCGCCGATGACCTCACCCGCTTCGCCCTCGCAGAAGCCATGGGCGTCGACCTCGTCGAAGACGCCGACGCCCTCTCCACACTCAAAACATGGTTCGAGGGCCGCGGGAAACCCATGCCGCAGCGTAACCGCGTCCAGGCCATGATCCCTCGCACCGCATCAGCCCTTCCCAATCCTGTCGGCACCGCACCCGGCATCCACGCCAAACTCAACAACGCCCAGGTCTTCGTCATGCCCGGCGTCCCCCGCGAACTCTTCGCCATCTACCAGGAGCGCGTCGAGCCCACCATCGTCGCCGCCAGCGGCGGCAACATCCTGATGACCCGCAAGATCAACACCTTCGGTGTCGGCGAGTCCGCCATCGGCGAAACCCTCAGCGACCTGATGACCCGCGACGCCAACCCGACCATCGGTACCACGGTCTCCGGCGGCGTCGTCTCTGTGCGCATAAGAGCGAGTGGAACGAGGCACGATGACGTCGTTTGTTTGTTGAGCACGGCCCAAAAACAGGTCGAAACACGCCTGTGCGCACTGGTTTATGGCCTCGATGACACCCTCCTGCAGGACGCCACCATCGCCCTCCTGCGCGAGAAGAACATGACCGTCGCCACCGCCGAGAGTTGCACCGGCGGGATGATCAGCGCCTCCCTGACCGACGTCGCAGGCTCCAGTGCCGTCTTCCTCGGCGGGTTCGTGACCTACGCCAACGACCGTAAAATCAACGACTTAGCGATCGACGAAGACACCCTCAGCAACCACGGCGCCGTCTCCGCCGCCGTCGCCCGAGCCATGGCCCAGGGCGCCCGCCAGCGCACAGGAGCCGACATCGCCATCGCCACCACTGGCATCGCCGGACCCGAAGGCGGAACCCCCGACAAACCCGTCGGCACCGTCTGGTTCGGACTCGCAACCCCTTCTGAATCCTGCGCTTACCACGCCAAACTCCGCGGCGACCGCGCCATGATCCGCAACCGCTCCAAGATGATCGCCCTCCAACTCATCCGCTTCGCAACCATGGGCGAAGACCCCGCCCAGATGGACTGGCTCACCGCCGATTCCGCCGTGGTAAAGTAAACCGCCACAAGAGGATAGCACCATCGCGGAAGACCCCGCCCAACCCGCAGACACCCCTGAACCGCCTCTCCCCAAGGAGGGGCGCATCGATGTCCACGCCCACCTCATCCCCGACATCGACGACGGCTCCCGCAGCTACGACGAAACCGTAGTCCTTGTCCAGCGACTACTTAAAGCCGGCTACACCGGCTCCGTCTGCACCCCTCACATCTGGCCCCAGCTCTTCCCCAACAACATCCCCGCCCGCATCGAAGACCTCGTCCGCGGTCTGCGCGCACACCTCACCAGCGTCGGACTCGACTACACCCTCTGGCCCGGCGGGGAACTCCGCCTCTTCGACGGCGTCGTCGACTGGATGCAGGACTACGGCGTCCCCACCCTCGGCCCCTCCCGCGCCGTGCTCTGCGACTTCTGGGAACACACCTGGCCCGGCTATGTGGATGACACCTTCAACTGGTTGCTCGCTAACAACTACCACCCAGTCCTCGCCCACCCCGAACGCATCCCGATGGCCCAGGGCCTCGAACCCCATCTCGACCGCATCCACGAAGAAGGCGTCCTCCTCCAGGGCAACCTCCGATGTCTCACCGGCGAGGAGTCCGACCTCTCCCGCGAACGAGCCAGGGCTTACCTCACCGAGGGCCGCTACGACCTGCTCGCCCTCGATGTCCACCGCGCCGACAGCCTCAGCGGGCGTATCGACGGCATCGCCGTTGCCAGCGAGATGATCGGAGCTGATGAAGCTGATCGGCTCACCTGCCAAGCTCCCCGCCAGTTGTTATCAGATCAGCTTGGCCGCTAGCCACGCAGGCTGAGGTTGCTCATATCAAGAGGGTCGATCGGCGCTTCGAGCAACCCAAGGTCTTTACTCGCCATCAGGTTGTTGTCGGCGAGCTGAGACAAATCCGCCAGCGTGAGTTGCCGGTATCGCCCGCCCTTGACCGCAGGGTCGCGCGCCCAGCCGAACAGTCGGTAACCGTGCTCGGTGAGAAGGTTAAACGTCCCGATCGCTGGCTCGACGCCATGGGTCGCAATGACCAGGTGCGGGCTGTGCTTAGCGAGGGTTTCCGTCGCCCCCTCAAGCACCATGACCTCAGCACCCTCGGTGTCGATCTTCATCGCCGTCGGCGCCGGCTCGCTGCCCTCGGCGACAAAGGTGTCGAGTTTGAGCATGCGCACGGCCTCCGTCATGCCGGGCAGCCCGGCGTTTTGCCGGCCTTCCGCAGGCTCCCCGCCTGAGACACGGTCGAGAACCGCGGAGCCGTCGGTGATGTCATCAACCTGCAGCAACTCCTCGCCGTCGGTGTCCCCCAGAGCGATCTCATGCAGACTGATGAGGTTGGGACGCGGGCAGAGTTCGATGTTCCTCCTCGCCAGGTCGATGTTCTGCGTCATGGGTTCGAAGCCAACCACCTTGCTGACGGCGAAGTGCGAAGCGATAAAGCGCGCGTAGTAGCCGATGTTGAGACCGACATCGTAGAACACACCGTCGGGCTCAATGATGCGTTCGAACATGGCCAGGCCGCGGGCATGCCCCCTAAGCGCCTGTTTGCCCCAGAGCCAATGGTGGCGCTTAAGCCGAAACTGGAAGGGCCCGAGGTAGTCAACCTGGGCGGTGACCTTGATGTCCGGCATCGCGTAGCGAAGGCCACGCGCCACGGAACGCAGCGTGTTTGACGAGCGAATGGTCTTGTAGATCGGGAGATACCAGCCAGCCATGATGCTCCGTCCGGTGAGAGTCTGTCCACGCGACCTTGCGTGGCTTCACAGGATAGCGTGGAGTCACGGAGGCTAGCGTCTTCGGATCATCGACAGGATCGACAGCGAAAGTAAGCCGGCACTGGCGGGTTCTGGCACGAGGGCAGAGTTCCCGAAGTTCGAGGCAAGCAAGGACAGGTCGATCAGATCGACGACCCCGTCGCCATTGAACTCGCCTTCAGTCCAGACACGGCTGCTCCCAAAGCGCGATGCGAGGATAGAGAGGTCGACCAGATCAACGGTGCCATCCAGCGTGGCATCTCCGAAGAACGAGCCGTACAGGTCCTCAATCCAGACCCTGATGTCATCAAAATCGGCGTCGAAGTCGCCATCAACGTCGTAGTCGGGGTCGCCGAGGTTGGCGACGAGGAGGTTAATATCGACCTGTGTCAGAGTGCCGGTGTTGTTGAAGTCGCCGGGCAGTGCGGGGACGGCCTGGGGGTCGTAGAAGATATCGTCGAGCAGGACCACGGCGTCGGAGTCGCCAGTGATCACAATGGAATCGAGCGAGAAGCGGTCTTCGACGGCACCGGACCCGGTCCCGCCTCGGCCGGTGGATCGAGAAAACCACTGGTCCGGGTTATCGAGGAACCACTCGTATTTACGCCACTGCCCATCAGCGACGACGTTCTTGATGAGGGATGACTCGGTGTTCTGCTCGTTCTCGTCGAGGTGGAGCGCGACCTGAAGCCCTGGTGTGGTGGTCTTGAGCCAGAAGCCGATTGATCCGAAGGCATCGAGTAGGACATTGCCCGCGGTCTGACCGGCGAAGCCGGTGGCGAGTGTGGCTCCGGCCGCGTGGCGGTAGATGAAGCCGTCGTTCTCGCTGTCTGCAGCTTCATCGAGATCGATGGTGATCTGCTGGGCGGACGAGCCCTGCTGTGCATCCGAGGTAAAGCCGAAGGTGGTACCAGGCCCGAGGTCGCTGTTGGTGACTTGATTGAGCAGCGCGTCGTTCCCGAAGTAGCCCACGTCACCCTCGAAGTCGGTCAGGCTCCTGCGGTTGAAGATCGGCGTAGCCCCCTGATCAACCTGCTCGAGTTGGATGTCAGCCCCGTAGTAGTACTTGAGGATGTCGATGTAGGAGTAGCCCTGGTTGCCCATGTAGTTGGCACCGTTCTGACTCTTGGCGCCGCGGTTGCGATAGAAGGGGTTATTGGGATTGCCCTGGAATCCGAGCGGGGTACCGATGTTGTTGTTGCCAAGATCGCCGTTCTCCCAGGTGTAGGTGACCCATTTTTCAGTGTCGGTGGGGTCGCTGGAGGCAGCGGTCGCCTGAGCGATGCTGCCGGGAACGATGGTCCCTGCTGTAGGGATTGAACCGGCGACGTAGAAGGCTGCGATCAGGGTGTCGGAGAAGGTGAGGATCTCACCTTCGGTGGCGGCCATGGCGTCGTAATGCCGCTGCTGGGGGAGTCCGCGGTTGGGAATGAAGTAGACCTGATCGTTGGTGCCGTTGGCGATGCCGCCAGACGTTTCCATCTTGTAGTACGCATAGGTGCGAGCGGCGACGGCCTGGGCCTTGAGGGCCTCGGTGGAGGCGGCTCCGTTCTCGAAGTAAGTGACGTAGGGGACGTACTGGGATTCGGTCGGGATGCTCCCGAACCCCTGAACGAAGATCGTGTTGAGTGCCGAAGGCACGGCTAGGGCAGTCGAGGCTGGCAGAGCACAGGCTGCGAGCAGCAGGGCACGGGAGATCGTTAAGCTGGAGAGGAGGGAGAAGGCGGGTGAACGCATGCCTGGGCTCCGAGTAGTGAAAGGGCTTGGAAAGCTTGAATATTATACCTGCGCCGACGGTACGGTTTGGCGCGGCGATGCGGGGTGCATCTCACGGGCTATCCATGACTTAGTGAACCTCATAGGTTGCTGGGGGGCCAGAGAATCTTTATAAGACTTTGGCTTGGCGCTGACAGGTTCGTGGTATATTCTGAACGTATAGGGACGAGTGATCCCTATTCAGTTGTGCCTGTCGTTTCTCGTGGTGTAACAAGCCACGACGTCAAAATGTTCCTAAATGGAGGATGAGAAGATGAAGAAGTTTGCTCTTGCAATGGTTGCTTCGCTGGCTACGGCTGGTGCGGCTCAGGCGGCGTTCCTGATCGAAGTTGATACCGATGGTCTCGATGACGGTCCGTTCACGCCGAGTGCCAACTTTGCATTCGGTGGTGACACCGGCACCGCCAGCACCAGTGTCGCGGGCACCGCTGTCGGCCTGACCGGCGGCGATTCGCTGTTCGGTGGCGACGGCTCAGCCGTTGACACCTACACCTACAGCTACACGCCCGGCACCGACGCTGACAACCTGGTCCTGGCTGCTGGCACGGCTCTGAACAACGCGGGTTCCTTTGCCACCGGTCTTGCTGGTGGTGCGAGCGACACCTACACGTTCTACGCTACCTGGCCCGCGACCACGAACGTCTCGGGTGGCGACACGACTTTCACGCTCAACGGCAGCGACTCTAGCTCGGTCGTGCTGGCCGTGCTTGATCAGAACGGTAACGATGGCACTTGGGTCAAGCTCGGCTCGGCTCCGCTGACTGCTGGTGTTGCCTACACCTTGGTCCAGGAGTCTACCGCGGCGACCTTCGTCTCGATGCGTGCTTCGGGCGTCCTCATCGAGGTTCCTGAGCCTGCTTCGGCGGCTCTGATGGCTCTGGGCGGCCTGGCCGCTCTGCGTCGTCGCTCGGCGTAATCCGCTGAGTCTCGACTCACTACATGATTGATGCAGCCGCCCCTTTTGCGAGGGGCGGTTGTTTTTTGGCCTTCATGCTGCGGCAGGTTCGGGGGTGTCGGCCATGCGAGCGACACCAGCGGCCCAGAAATCACGGAACTGACTGCCTGACTTAACGTCCTGAACGTCGCGGCGGAGTCCGGGCCAGGGCTGGAGGTGGGCGGAGTACCAGGACATCCGGCGTTTGATGGTGTTAAGGGCGACCCGTTCGTCACGCATGCGGGCGAGGTTCTCGAAGTGTTGGAGGACCAGGGCGGCTCGCTCGGGTCGGCTCAGAGCCGGGGGCATTTCGCCGGTGGCAAGGTAGCAGGCGGTGTCACGGAAGACCCAGGGCTGACCGAGGGCCCCGCGACCGATCATCACGCCATCGCAGCCGGTGGTGTTGAACATCTGCTCGGCGTCCTGAGGGCTGGTGATGTCGCCATTGCCGATGACGGCGACATCGGGATGGTAGCGCTTGACGGATTCAACGACTCGGGTGATGCCATCGAGGCGGACCGAGCCGCGGAACTTCTGCTCGGTGGTGCGGCCATGGACGGTGATGGCGGAGACCCCCGCGTCTGCGAGTGCAGGGGGGAGGGTGTCGGTGATGAGGCACTGATCGTCCCAGCCGAGACGGATTTTCGCGGTGAGCGGGACGCGGTGGGGTTCGAGGGTTCTGGCGAGGGCCTGGATGATCTCGATGGCCAGGCAGGGCTCGGTGAGGAGTTTGGAGCCGCCATTCTTCTTGGTGACCTTGTCAACGGGGCAGCCCATGTTGAGGTCGATGGTGGTCGCGCCGTGCTCAACAGCCCACAGGGCGGCGGCGCTGAGGGTATCGGGGTGGCGGCCGTAGAGCTGCATACAGACGGGCTTGTCTTCAGGGCAGGTAGCGGCGAGCCAGAGGGATTTCTGGGATTCGTTGAGCAGCGCTTCGGGACAGAGCAGGTCGGTGCAGGCGAGCCCGACCGTGGGATGTCCTTGATAACCGGGGACAGAGCGGACGACGAGGCGGAAAGCCAGGTCGCAGTAGCCAGCGATCGGTGCGAGCAGCAGGGGGGAGGCGGGCTGGAAGGAGCCGATGCGCAGCGTCCTCATGGTCCGGTCCTCGGGGGGAAAAGCTGGGCGATGTTTGGTTACGACGCTGCTGCGGCGGCCTTGTTCCGCTTGGCGGTAGCGTCGGCGAAGAGCTTGCGGGCCTCGCCAGCGAGGTAGAAGCTGCCCGTGACGACAATCAGGTCGTCACGGCTGACGGCGCGCCCAGCGAGCTTGACGGCTTCATCGAGTCTATCGGTTGTCTGGGCCATCTTGCCCGAGAGCAGCCCGAACTTGGTGAGGAGATCGGACGACTCACAGGCTCGAGGGTTGCCCTTGGCCTTGGTGAAGATCAGTTTGTCGGCCCCAAGCGAGAGTTCTTTGAGCATGCCGTTGACGTCCTTGTCCTGGCCGGTACCGAAGATCACGACGAGCGAGTCGTAGCTGATGTGGGCACCCAGAGAGCGGATCAGGGCCTGGATCGAGGAGGCGTTGTGGGCACCATCGATGACGACGCGGGGCTGGGACCAGACCTGCTCCATGCGGCCAGCGATCTTGGTGTCGGCCAGCCCGCGGATGATGTCTTGCTCGGCCATGGCAAAGCCGTGCGGCTTGAGGCTGTCGAGTAGGGCGAGGGCGAGCCCGCAGTTGTGCGCCTGGTGTTCGCCACGAAGCGGGACCGCGAGGTGGTCGAACTGAGAGTTTTCAGTCGTGAGGCAGACGCGCGTGTGGGGGCCGAGTTCCCGGCTGGCTTCAAAACGGTATGAGAAATCCACGTCCTTGCCGTTGAACTTGAGAGGAGCACCAACCTCTTCGGCGACTTCCTTGAGGACCGCGGCCACCTCAGGCGGCTGCTCGATGGAGAAGGCGGGCACGTCTTTCTTGAAGATCCCGGCTTTTTCACGGGCGATCGAAGCGAGGTCGTTGCCGAGCCACTGGGTGTGGTCGAGGGAGATCTGGGTGATGCCGGTGGCGAGAGGCGTCACGGCGGTGACCGAGTCGAGTCGCCCGCCGAGGCCGGTTTCGAGGATGGCGACATCGACGGCCTGCTCGGCGAAGTGAATCAGCGCGGCGGCGGTCATGATCTCGAAGAACGTCGGCGGGATGTCGCCAAACTTCTTCTCGACCGAGGCGATCTGCTTGAAGATCTCAGCGGCATCGTTGTAGCTGATGAGGCTGGAGTTGATGGTAATGCGTTCGCGGAGGTCAACGAGGTGCGGGCTGGTATAGAGACCGGTGGTGAGCCCGCAGGCGTCGAGCATGCTGGCGAGCATGGTGCAGGTCGAGCCCTTGCCCTTGGTGCCAGCGACCTGGATCGCCTTGAGCTGCTCGTGGGGGTTGCCCAGGAGATCGAGGAGCTTGCGCATCCTGTCGAGACTGAAGGTCTTGTCGTCATACTTGACCAGACGCATGCGCTCGTGGTCGGTGTGCTCGTAGAGCCATCGCATAGCGGTGGTGTAGTTGGTGATGGAACTCGCGGTGGACTTGACGCCTGTAGAGGCTGAGGTCCGGCGAGAGGATGACTTCCGCGGCGTGGTGCTGCGGGCACGAGCAGGCTTGGATTTAGCGGTTGGCATCGCGTGATTGTATCAGGTTGACGACTAAACTGCAAACGAACAGTTATAAAACAAGCCTAGGCATGACTTTGCGCTCGCTAGGAAGAATTTTATGAAACGATGAGGTTTTATGCGGGCAGGTTGAGGCCTTGGTCAGCGGTGAGGGTCTCGCGTCCGCCAAGCCAGGGTCTGAGCGGGGCCGGGACGGTCACGGAGCCGTCGGCGTTCTGGTAGAGCTCGAGGATCGGGATCAGGACGCGTGGACTGGCACAAACGGTGTTGTTCAGGGAGTAGCAGAAGCGGGTGGCTTTGGCTTTGGGGTCGGCGGGGTCGCGGTATCGGAGGTTGAGGCGGCGGGTCTGGTAGTCGCCGAGTTGAGAGGCGGAGTGGGTTTCGCCGTAGGCCCCCAGGGGTTTGCCGTGGTTGTCCTCGGGTCCCCGGCTGGGCATCCAGGTTTCGACGTCGATCTGATCGACTTTGCCGGGGCCCATGTCGCCGGTGCAGACCTGGAGCAGCCGGTAGGGGAGTTCAAGTCGCTGCATGAAGGTCTCGACGTAGCCGATCATTTTCTTGTGCCACTGCCGGCTGATGTCGAGGTCGGCTTCGCAGAGGACGACCTGCTCGACTTTGTCGAACTGGTGGATGCGATAAAGGCCAGCGGTGTCTTTGCCAGCAGACCCGGCTTCGCGGCGGAAGCAGGTGGAGAGGGTGACATACCGTCGGGGGAGTGATTCAGCGGGCAGGATTTCATTCTGGTGGAAGGCCATGAGCCCGACTTCGCCGGTGCCGGTGAGGTAGAGATCGTATCCGCCACCTCGCTGAGATTCGCCGATTTCGTAGGCCTGGTCCTTGTCTGCGGGGAAGAAGCCGGTGCCGGTCATCACATGGTCGCGAACCAGGACGGGGACGGACATGGCGGTAAAGCCGTTGTCGATGCTCATGAAAGAGAGCGCGGCTTGGAGCACTGCGTTGTGCAGGAGCATGCCGGCGCCGGTGAGGACGTAGGAGCGACTGCCAGCGATGTTGACGCCACGTTCGAAGTCAAAGAGCCCTAGATCGCGGCCCAGTTCGAGGTGGGACTTGGGCTCGAAGCCTTTGTTCTCGGCGAAGGTCTTGCGGGGGTCGAACCAGTCGGGGTGCCAGGCGCTGGTTTCGACATTACCGGATTCATCGGGGGCGACAGGGACGTGCGGAGCCGCGGGCTGGGGGACTTTGAGTAGGAGGGCGTCGCGCTGCGATTCGAGGGAGGCGACTTTGGCGTCGATCTCAGATTCCTCGGCTTTGATCTGGTTAGGACGCTCCTGAAGGGTCTGCATCTCGGTCTGAAGGGCTTGTCGCTGGTCGGCGTCGGCCTTTTTGAGTTGGCCAGCCACACGACCGATCTCCTTGCCGATGCGGTTTTTCTCGGCGGCCAGTTCCTGCTGGCGTGTCATAGCCTGGCGCAGCTGCTCGTCGAATGCCAGGAGGGCGTTGATATCGACCCGGATGGCCTTATCGTGGGCGGCCTGGCGGTAGCGGTCGGGGTTCTGGCGGAGGTCCTTAAGGTCGATCATGCGGGGGCTCGGGTCCAGAGTTCGATAAAAAGGGGATCCTACCGTCATCTATCGGCGTAGTGGTTGGTGAGCCGCGCAACTCTGGCGGTGAGCCTATATTGGGAGCCGCTATGGGGCTTGTCCCAGTAGGGAGTGGACGTATTGTTTGATTCACATTGGCCGAAAACCCTCAGTCTTCTCGTGATCGCCGGGCTGGTGACTGCTCTGCTTGGACTGACCCCTGTGGCGTGGTCGGACGAGCCCGAAGTCGAGGCGAGCGTCGAGGCGGCTTCGCAGACCGAGGTGGAACAGGACCCGGTCGAGACACTCAGGCGGCAGTTGGAGCGGACTGAACAGGATGCTCAGACGAATGCGGCACTCGATGTGCTGCTGCGGATGGATGACCCGCCAGCGTCTCTGATGAACACACTGATTCGGCTGAGGCTGGAAGGCTCTGGAGACGTGGTACCAAAGGCTCGGCTGGTGTTGTCAAGGATGGACTCTGAGGAAGTGGCAACGGCTTTACTGGCGGTGGCCATCGATCGTGCTGTTCCGATGGAGCGGCGTTTGGCTTCGATCGATGCCTTGTCGCATCGGTGGTATCGCGAGGTGATCGAGGGTTTGTTGACGTTGGCGTCGGGGGATGATTCGCCTGCGATCCGATTGGTCGCGCTGCGGTCACTCCAGCGGCTGCTCGAGCCCCTGCTTGGGAGTGAAGCGTCGCTGGAGAAGCTGAGCGACTGGTATGCCACCGCCAAGGGTTGGGATGCCTCGGGGTGGCATGAGACATCGGAGCGCGTGGCGGTTTCGAGGAGCTCTCGGCAGGCGGCGGAGTTGACCACGCTGAACAATCGCCTCCGGGCGTCGGCGCGACGTGTGTATCGGCTGACACCTGCGGACCAGCAGGAGCCACTGCTGCTTGAGTATCTGGAGGACCCGCTGGCGTTGCTGCGTCAGCTTGGGATCGATCTGGTCTTGCAGCGGCTGGAGCAGCGGGAGCAGGTGGGCGACTCGGTTCGAGCGGCGCTTCGGCAGCTCCTGCTCAACGGAACAGCGGAGCTGCGCGGTCGGGCAGTCGCGGTGCTGCTTAGTCTGAACGATGACAAGGCTGCGGACCTGGTGGCGGATCGGTTGGCCAAGCAGCGAGAGGCCGACGCGGAAGTCCGTTCAGCGATGCTCAAGATGCTGGCGCGCAAGCCGCGAGCCGTAGCAACCCTCGCCATGATTGAACTGTTAGATCACCCCGCAAATCGCACGGTTTCGGCCGAGGCGCTGCTGGTGTATGCCGAAGCAGGGATGCTCGTGGACGAGCAGAAGACTCTGTTGTCCGAGCGTTTGCTCGCATTGCTCCTCCGGAATATTCCGATCAACGCGCCGCTGGTGCGGTTGTACGCTCAGGTGGCGGATGATTCGGAGCTGGATCGTTACGTCGCGTGGTTGAATCATGCCGACCCGGCGGTGAGGTTGTCGGCGGTCGCGGCCTGGAAGGATCGTGTGGCGTGGCCAATGGACCCGTTGGTGGGTCTGATTGATGACGAACTACTCGGATCAATAGCGCGTGAACGCCTCAGCGTGCACCCGGATGCTGGCCGACTCTCGGAGGAGTTACTGGCCGGTGCTACACAGGAGATCACGACAGAGAGTGCTCGTGGAGAGCTGTTGCTGGCGTTGGCTTCGCGATGGACCCTGGATGAAACGGAGCGATTGGATGAGCACCTGGACACGCTGAGTGTGGATCGAGCGATGCGCTGCGATCTTCTCGAAGCGGCGTTATCAGGAACCGCTGGCGAGGACCCTGTGCGTTCGCTGATGCAGCGTCGGCGTCTGGCGGGGCTGTTGTTGGCGGAGGGATTGGCCGAGCGGGCACTGGCTTCACTTGAGCCGCTGCTGGCTGAAGGGCTGCAGCTAGATCCGAGTGAGGACGTGCATGACGCCGCGATTCTAGGGTTGATGGCGGCGGCACGAGCCGAGCGTGTGGATCGAGCGGCGCAGTATGCCGCGATGGCCCTTTGGACTTACGAGTCTGGGGGTGCTGAGGCGGGGGTACGCGATGGCGTGATGCGCGTGGTCGAGCAGGTGGTACAGGAAGCGCTGGCCTCCAACCGTCGGGAGTTGGCGGAGAGGCTGTTTGTCAGCCTCCGTCCGTTGCTCGGTGAGCCTCAGGATGCTGGGGAGCTAGAGCGTCTTAGCAAGCTGGCGGCTGCGGTCGCCATAGCGGATCGACCCGCGGGTGAGATCGACGCGACTGAGGCTCAAGCCCCCGATGAGGGGAAAGCGGAGGTGAAGGCGGATGAGCCTGTCGAGTCGGCATCGGGTTCGGAGGTCCCTTCGGGGTGACCGCTGGCAATCAGCGACGGGGCGGCATAATGTTTGAAGCTTACTGAGGAGACCCATGATGGCGGATGTAATCCGTGGCAAAGCTTTCGTTCTCGGCGACGACATCGATACGGACCAGATCATTCCGGCCCAGTATCTGGCGTACAACCCCTCCGATCCTGAGGAGCGGAAGTACTTCGGCATGTACGCGAACGTCGGCGTGCCTCCAGCGCAGTGTGGGCTGCCCGATGGCAATCTGCGGTTTGTCGAGGAGGGGCAGTTCCAGAGCCAGTACAGCATTGTGATTGGAGGGCGCAACTTCGGCTGCGGATCGTCCCGTGAGCACGCCCCGCTGGCACTGGCCGAGGCCGGTGTTAAGGCGGTGGTGGCCGAGTTTTACGCTCGGATCTTCTACCGGAACTGCGTCAATGGCGGGTATTGCCTGCCCTTGGAGACCAACGATCGCCTCATCGATGAGATCAAGACCGGCGACGAGGTCGAGCTCGATGTTGATTCGAGCACCCTCAGGAACCTGACCAGCGGCAAGAGCTACGAGCTTCAGCCACTGGGAGATGCCAAGCCGATCATCGACGCTGGTGGCGTGTTCGCTTACGCCCGTCAGACGGGAATGCTCAGCAGTTAGCATCGATGATTGTTTTTCATTTCTAAAGTTTCGTCCAAGGAATCTTCGCATGGATGCCAGCTATCTCCGCAGGAAGTTTGAAGCCGGGCTGACCTACGACCAGTACATGGCGACCGGGACGGATGACCAGCGTAAGCGCTGGCAAGAGGTCTATGACCGTGTTGTGCTGACGGATCAGCAGAAGGCCTTGCTGGGCGGGTTCGTCCGCGAAGTCCGGTGCCTGGTGATGTCAGGGATCTGGTGCGGGGATTGCGTTCAACAGATGCCGATCGTCGAGAAGATCGCAGAGGCGTCGGGGGGGAAGGTGTTGCTGCGGTGGCTCGATCGGGATGAGCACTCGGACCTTCAGGATCGTTTGATGATCAACAGCGGCAAGCGGGTACCAGTCGTGGTGTTCGCCGCGGAAGATGATGAGCTGGTCGGATGGTTTGGGGATAAGACGCTGGCGCGGTACCGGATCATGGCGTCGCAGCAGTTGGGTCCGAGTTGCCCGATGCCGGGGGCCGCTGTTCCTGCCGAGGAACTCGCTGCCGTCACCTCTGACTGGCTGGACCAGTTCGAGCGGGTTCACCTGCTACTGCGGTTGAGCGGGCGTTTGAGGAAGAAACACGCCGACTGACCTCAGTTCACTCTATTCAGCCCCGGCGGTTGCTGAGCAGGCGGGTGATCGCTACCCTACGGAGCTTCGCGCAACTTGCCGCGGATTGTACGGTTTAGGTTTTTTCGCCTAAGCCATGATTGGCCAACTGCTTACGGAGTTCGGTCGTGGCAGCCAAAAAGTCGTCCAAGGCCAAGACATCGGCCTCAAAAGTCAGCGCCAGCAAGACGGGGAAGAAGAAAGCCGCGTCGTCGGTCAAGAAGACTGCGGCTGCGAACAGCAAGTCCGCGAAGACCGCCAAGAAGTCCGCAGTGACCAAGAAGGTGACAACGAAAAAAGCGCCCGCCAAAAAAGCACCGGCGAAGAAAGCTCCTGCCAAAAAGAGTCCGGCCAAGAAAGCGGTCTCGAAGAAAGCATCGTCGAGTAAGCCCGCGGTCACAAAAAAAAGTCCAGCCAAGACCGCAAAATCCGCACCCTCGAAACCAAAGGCGGGGAGTGCGGCTTCAAAGAAAAAATCACCCAGCAGCAGTAGGAAGCAGCCGAAAGACAAGGCGGTTTCGGTCAAGACGAATGCCAAACCGGGGAAGCCGGTATCAGCGATCCCAGCCTCGCTGGCCAAGAAGCTCCCGCCTATCAAGAAGTTGTCATCGCCCTTTCGAAATGACTCCAGCCCGAAGACGGTGATCCGTGAGGATCGTGAATGGACCGTTGCGGAGCTGAAGAAAGTCAAGACCGGCCTTCACAAGAAGGACCTTGATTACTTCAAGCGGCTTTTGCTCGACCGGCGAGCCGAGATCATCGGGAGTGTCACTGGCATGGAGACGGTCCGGGCGGACCGCTCGGATGATTCGTCGAGCATGCCGCTTCACATGGCAGACATCGGGTCGGAGAACTTTGACGAGGAGTTCAATCTCGGCCTGATGGCGTCAGAGCGCAAGCTGCTGCACGAGATCAACGAGGCGATACGACGGCTGATTGAAGGCTACTACGGCGTCTGCCTCGAGAGCGGCGAACCAATCAACCGGGAGCGACTCGAAGCTAAGCCTTGGGCGAAGTACACCATCGAAGTCGCACGCGAGCGCGAGCGGCGCGGGTTGAGTTCCGGGTGAGTGTGGCCGCACACCCGACACCGGGCTTCGCTGGATGGCTCCTCTTCACTGGTGTGGTCGTCTTTACGCTGACCCTGGACATGCTGCTTAAGTACTGGGCGTTCGCGACAGTCGCTGGGGTGCCGGTGCGACCCGACCCGACTTACCCCGGAGCAGGGATCCCGCCTCACGAGGCGATCGTCGTGATCCCTCACGTGCTCAACCTCAAGCTAACGCTCAACACCGGGGCGGTCTTTGGCCTGGGGCAGGGCGGTCAGCCGGTCTTTGTCGTCGTCAGCCTGTTGGCGACAGCCCTGATCCTGTGGATGTATGCCAAGTCGCCCAAAGGTTCATGGGGCCTGCATCTTGCTCTTGGCCTGATCCTGGCGGGGGCTCTTGGCAATCTCTACGACAGGCTGATGTTCGCCGCGGTCCGCGATCTGTTCTGGATGCTCCCCACCACCGGGCTCTGGCCGTGGATCTTCAACCTGGCCGATGCCGTGTTGATGATCGGTGTGGCGGGCGCGATGCTCAGTCTCTGGCGTACTGGCTCGCCTGAGCCTGCTGCTGCGCCTGAGCGGTCAGCTTGAGGAAGAGCCCGCGACTCAGCGGACCATCGTCGCCGCGTTCCGGGTGCCACTGCACGCCGAGGTAGAAGCGTGGTCCCTTACGCTCGACGGCCTCAATCAGATTATCCTCGGCACGGGCGAGAACCGTCAGCGTCCCGGCATCGCTGACAGCCTGACGGTGGCTTGAGACGACAACGTCCTCGACGCGAGGCAGCCAGGGGGTGTCGGCCTCGAACGCGATGGGGTGAAGATTATTCTTGTCGTGTCGCTGAGGGAGAGGGACGACATCCTCAATACGCTGGAAGAGTCGCCCGCCGTGGTGGAGAGACATCAACTGCATCCCCAGGCAGATGCCAAGGACGGGCTGCGTGGCCTCATCGAGTGATTTGAGAAGGGCAAACTCGAAAGCCTGCCGTGTAGGGGTCATCTGACGGGTGCGTGGGTCGGTTGGCTCGCCGAACGGCTCCATCGCGGGGTCGCCTCCACCTGTGAGGACGAAGCCGTGGCAGGCGGCCAGGTAATCAGGGATCGCGTCGATCACATGAGGCAGAATCACCGGCGAACCACCCGCTTCCGCAACAGCCCGGGTATAGGCCAACGCAGATTCGTAGTTGCCCGAGTCGGTGCTGTTGTTCTGGTTGTCGGCGGTGATGCCGATGATGGGTCGTGACATGATGAGCAGGATAACCCGCAGACTCGGACTGTGGTCGAGGCGTCGTATAGACTGCTTGCCTCTGGAGAGACCGATGCAGTACATCAGCACACGCGGTTCGGCACCCCGGCTGGGGTTCGAAGAGACGATGCTCGCTGGCCTGGCCCGCGATGGCGGCCTCTATGTGCCCGAGTCATGGCCGACTCTGACACTCGATGAGCTGCGGTCGCTGCGTGGAAAGCCGTATCAAGACGTGGCGTTCGAGGTGATCCGGCGATTCGCAGGAGGCGAGATCAGTGACAACGCGCTCCGCAAGGTGATCGACGAGTCCTACGCGACCTTCCGGCATCGTGCCGTCTGCCCGCTGGTTCAGATCGGCGGGGATGAGCACATCCTGGAGTTGTTCCACGGCCCGACGCTGGCGTTCAAGGACGTGGCCATGCAGGTCCTCGGACGGCTCTACGACCTGGTGCTCGAGCAGCGCGACGAGCGGATCACTATCGTCGGCGCGACCAGCGGGGATACCGGATCCGCAGCGATCGAGGCGATCCGGGGTCGCGAGCGTGCCAGCATCTTCATCCTCCACCCGCACGGCCGCACCAGCGAGGTCCAGCGTCGGCAGATGACGACCGTCCACGGACCCGGCGCCGAGAACGTCCACAACGTCGCCATCGAAGGAACCTTCGATGACTGCCAGGACCTGCTTAAGGCGATGTTCAACGACCCGTCGTTCCGTGACAGCATCAAACTGTCCGGCGTCAACAGCATCAACTGGGCGCGGATCATGCCGCAGGTCGTTTACTACATCACCGCCTCACTCGCCCTCGGCGGACCCGACCGCCCGATCGCCTTCAGCGTCCCGACCGGAAACTTCGGCGACGTCTTCGCCGGATACATCGCCCACCAGATGGGCCTGCCCATCCGACGACTCATTGTTGCCTCCAACAGCAACGACATCCTCACCCGGGCCCTGAACCTCGGCGACCACACCCTCGGCAACGTCGTCCCCACCATGTCCCCCTCCATGGACATCCAGATCAGCTCGAACTTCGAACGCCTCCTCTTCGACCTCTATGACCGCGACGCCGCGAAAGTCGCCAACCTGATGGCGAAGCTCAGGTCCGACCGCGGCTTCCACATCGAAGACCACCGGCTCGCCCCCGCCAGAGCCCTCTTCTCCGCCAGACGCATCGACGAAGAAACCACTCTCGCTACCATCCGCAACGTCCACCGGGAAACCGACGGCTACCTCATCGACCCCCACACCGCCGTCGGCGTCCACGCCGCCCGCCAGGAAATCCAGGCCCTGCACGCCGAGGGCGTCCCGGTGGTCACGCTGGCCACCGCTCATCCCGCGAAGTTCCCGGACGCGGTGGAGAAGGCCGTCGGCACACGCCCACCCCTGCCCGAGCATCTAGCGGACCTGTTTGAGCGCGAAGAACGATTCGCCGTGCTGCCGAATGAGCTAGGGGCCGTCCAGGAGCACATCCGCACGCTGTTGGGGATGTGATTCCAGCACAGTTTATTCCGGGGTCTCCGGCAGGTCACTTGGTTGATCCACCCATTCTTACACGCGCCTTGCTATGCATCGGAATACGAGGTAATATACCTCGGTACCCAATGCATAGGAGGCTTGTGATGGATGTATCCAAAGAACTGATCAAGGGAACCGTGGTGCCGATCGTGCTGTCGCTCCTAAACGAGCAGCCGCGCTACGGCTACGAGATCGTCAAGGTCGTCAACGCCCGCACCAACGGCCGCTTCGAGTGGAAAGAGGGCACTCTCTACCCGACGCTGCACCGGCTCGAAGAGCAGCGGATGATCAAGGCCCAGTGGCGTGATTCAGACTCGGGCAAGCAGCGCAAGTACTACGCCCTGACCCGGCGGGGCCGATCGGAGCTGGTCCAGCGGCAGGAGGAGTGGAAATCGTTCTCACAGGCCGTCAGCCTGTTTCTGACAGGAGCCTGAGCATGAATCCCTACAACGAACTTACTCAGCGGCTCACGAAGCGGCTGAGCATCGACCGTGAACTGCGCATGGAGATCGCCCGAGAGCTGGAAGGGCACCTGGAAGACGCCGAAGCCGAGTTTCGTCGTGGCGGGAACTCTGACCAAGAGGCAAAAGCCAACGCCATCCGTGCCCTCGGCGATGAGCAGGAGATCTCAGATGGCCTGTGGCAAGCGAATCGGCGGCGCATGCGCCTGCGGTCGGTCCTGACCTGGGGAGCGCGCGTCACCGTTGTGCCACTGGCGATCCTGCTGATGGTGCTGCTGATGGTATGCATGATGCTGACCTCGTCATTTGTCATGAACCCCTACGAGATCGACCCCGATCAGACCGGCTGGATCAAGCAGCAGTACTTCGAGTGGCTGCACGCCGACATGAGCGAGGACGACCTGCTCATCGTCTATGGCGAGCCGACTGCCGAGAGTTCAGCCGCCGCGCAGCGCGCGATCTGGGAGCGATTCCCGGATGAGCCGATGTACTACGCGAACTTTGCCGCTGAGGCTCTGCGAGAAGCGCAACACAGAAAGGCGTTGTCGCCCGAGACACTGATTGGGAACGACTCGCTTGAGGAGATTTTAGAGCTTGGAATCAAACTCGATCCTGATAACGCCGCTTACGACTACGCGCTGGCGAGCCTGTATCTCAACGGGACTGCTGAGTTTGTACGCGATGAAACGCTGAGTTCTACACGCGTCCACGATGGCGAGATGTTCACCGATCACCCCGTGAGGATGGAAGTTACCGATCATGAAGCGGTTGATCGGGCAGCGCAGCTGATCCTTGAGGCTTCGACCAAGACACAGACTACGTTCTATGGGTTTGAGGTGGAGGCCAAACGCCAGGCTCTTCTGCCCGAGCCCAGGACCATGATGGGGCTTGTGATGCGAATCAGCCGGTCTGTCTCGGTCATGCTCCCAGGCCTCGGACATCAGCGGGAAGCGGCCAGATTATCTCAGGCCTTGGCTATCAAACGGGCGCGGGCAGGTGATCGTGAAGGGGCAAAGGTGTGGATTGAAGTGGCCTCGCAGATGTCTCGCCAACTCGCGGGTGGATCGAAAGCCCTGATCGAACTCCTCGTCGCTCAATCGATTCATACCACCACCTTGCAGACGAAGGTCTATGTGCACGATGTTCTGGGCGACCTTGACTTGCTGAATATGGCTCAAGCAGATGTGCAGCGTGCTCAGGATCGATTCCAGAGTCTCCAGGACGGCAGTCCTGATTTCTACGAGCGACAAACCAGATACGGCTTGCTGCTGGGCACCATGCTGCCGGCAATTCCATCTCTGACCATCGATGCGACCCCCTGGCGGCAGATCGAGTACGCCGTCTTCGACCAGGCCACCCTGATGAGCATCCTGATCGCGGCCAACACGCTGGTCCTGGGACTCAGCGGACTCAGTGTGATCCGCATCTGGCGAACGCGTGGATCCGGGCAAGATCCGATGCTTCTCTGGATCGGCTGGCGTCGATTAGGCGTCGTTTTGGGTTTGGGCTTTCTGCTGCCGACGGTGCTGGTGGTGCTGTGGTGGATGACGCCCTGGTCCAGCCGGGCATTTGGAATCCAGTTTGCCGGTGGCGTTCTCACGACTGAGTATGTTCTTTTGGCTTCAGCAGTTCTGCTCGCATTGAGTGGGCTGATGATCAGAGCGATTTACCAGCGGGCTAGAGAGTTAGGAATCGATGTCCCCACGCGGCTGTCTCTACGACCACTCATGCCAGCAACGATCATGGCAGCCTCACTCTTTCTCACCGCGATCTGGAGCTATCTCACATGGGACCCCGTGAGTCTGCTTGATGGCGGACCGTCGTATGTTCGACCTCTCGCGCTGAAGGGGTTAGCTAGCCTGACGCTGCTGCTGTGGCTGGGCGGCTGGCTCTGGCGGATGCTAGGTGTCGAGAGAAGGATGGTCCTCATCGGCCTGATGCTTCGCTTATTCGGCTCTGCCCTCGCAGGTGGCGTCATGGGGGCACTGGGCGCCATCCTCATCAACGATGACAGCGTGCCTATAGGCCTGCTGTTCGCTTGCCTCGGAGGCGCACTGGGCATTTTGTGGGTTTTGGTCTGGCTGACATCACCCAAGGTCGATCTTGGTCTGTTTGTAGGATCGGCCATACGAACAGCTGCGCCACTCGCGGCAACAGGTGCCGTATTGTTGACGCTCGTGGTCGCCCCGATGCTCATCTGGGCTGAATCCCGCCTGTCACGCCAGATCCATCAGGACGGCATGCTGTACGCGCAGGAAATAGAAAAATCCGACTACCGCTACCTCCGCGAGTGGCTGATCACCGGCGAGGTCCCCGACGAGTTTCAGTGAAAGGGGGCGGGCGGGCCTGTAGACTGCCGCCCATGAACCAAAAGATGAAGCAGAAGCAGGGGGGCGGGGGGAGTGGGGGGGGCGGCGGCAAGCCCCAGACCGCCATCACACCCACCCGCGCCGAAGACTACCCCCAGTGGTACCAGCAGGTCGTCAAATCCGGGGAGCTCGCCGAGCCCTCCGACGTCCGCGGCTGCATGGTCATCAAGCCGTGGGGCTACGCGCTCTGGGAAAACATCCAGCGCGTCCTCGACGGCATGTTCAAGGCGACCGGCCACAAGAACGCCTACTTCCCGCTGTTCATCCCCAAGAGCTACCTGGAGAAGGAGGCCGAGCACGTCGAGGGCTTCGCCAAGGAGTGCGCCGTCGTCACCCACCACCGGCTGGAGGACGATGGCCAGGGCGGGCTCAAGCCCGCTGGCCCCCTGGAAGAGCCGCTGGTCGTCCGCCCGACGAGTGAGACCATCATCGGGGCGACCTACGCCAAGTGGGTCCAGAGCTACCGCGACCTGCCGATCCTCATCAATCAATGGGCCAACGTCGTCCGCTGGGAGCTGCGTACCCGGATGTTCCTGCGGACGACCGAGTTCCTCTGGCAGGAGGGGCACACCGCCCACGCCACCGCCGAGGAAGCTCAGGCCGAGACCGCGACCATGCACGAGGTCTACGCCCGCTTCGCCGAGGACTACATGGCCATGCCCGTCATCAAGGGCGAAAAACCCGCCCACGAACGCTTCCCCGGCGCCGTCCAGACCTTCTCCATCGAAGCCATGATGCAGGATCGCAAGGCCCTGCAGGCCGGAACCAGCCACTTCCTTGGGCAGAACTTCGCCAAGGCCCAGAACATCGAGTTCCTTGGCGAAGACAACCTCCGCCACCACGCCTGGACAACGAGCTGGGGCGTCTCCACCCGTCTCATCGGCGGGCTCATCATGACCCACGCCGACGACGACGGCCTCATCCTCCCGCCCCGGCTCGCTCCCTCACACATCGTCATCCTGCCCATCCTCCCCAAGGGCAAGCCCCCAGAGATCGTGCTCGACTACTGCAGCAAACTCGCCGCCGATCTCCGCGACCTCCGCTACGCCGACCGCTCGATCGAAGTCGAGGTCGACACCCGGGACCTCCGAGGCGGCGACAAGACCTGGCAGTGGATCAAACGCGGCGTCCCCATCCGCCTCGAAATCGGCGAGCGCGATATCGCCGACGACTCGGTCTTCATGGCCCGCAGGGACAAAGGCCCCAAGGAAAAACAGGGCATCAAACGCACCGACTTCCTCGCCACCGTCGCCGACATCCTCCAGGACATCCAGGACGGCCTGCTGGCCCGAGCCAAGGCGTTTCGTGATGAGCACACCCGTGTCATCGACGATGCCGAGGCCTTCAAAGCCTTCTTCACCCCCGAAAACGCCGAACAACCCGAGATCCACGCCGGCTTCGCCCTCGCCCACTGGGACGGCACCAGCGAAACCGCGAAAAAAGTCCAGGACGAACTCGGCGTCACCATCCGCTGCATCCCGGAAGACAAGGGCGAACCAGGAACCTGCGTGATCAGCGGGAAGCCAAGCGCAAAGAGGGTGGTTTGGGCGAAGGCGTATTGATTCCGGCCCATCGAGCGAGATAACGGTCTTGCTGATCCGTTGATGCGGCACATCTTGCCGACTCCCCAATCGCGGACTAACGTACCGGGCTCGCTCTTCCCGGTCCCGCGTGTGTGGGATTCGGGGTTAACTCAATCGTGGGCGTCGATTTAGGCGTCCCTGCCCTCCGGCATAACCATTCGAAGCCCCGCCGGCACCCGGAAGCCGGCCCGCTGGCCTGACCCGAGCGAGTCGAGGCCATCCAAGGCGGGACAACGAGGCCGAGAAGACACGGAGACCCGCATCATGTCAGACGGAACCCTTGGACTCGGAACACGCTGCCTCCACGCTGGCCAGGAGCCGGATGGGACGACCAACTCACGGGCGGTGCCCATCTACGCCACCACGTCGTATGTTTTTAATGACACCGACCACGCGGCGCGGCTGTTCGGGCTGCAGGAGTTCGGCAACATCTACAGCCGGCTCATGAACCCGACGGTCTCGGTGCTGGAGAAGCGCTTGGCGGCGCTCGATGGCGGGGTGAATGCCCTGTGCTTTGCCTCCGGGCAGGCGGCGATCACTGCGGCGATCCTGACGATTGCCCACTCGGGTCAGAACATCATCAGCGCGACCAGCCTCTACGGCGGGACGTGGACGCTCTTCACGCAGACGTTGAAGAACCTCGGCATCGAGGTGCGGTTCTTCGATTCCAGCAAGCCTGAGCAGATCAGCAAGCTCATCGACGAGAACACCCGGCTGGTGTATCTGGAGTCCATCGGCAACCCGAAGAACGACGTGCCGGATTTCAAAGCGATTGCGGAGGCGGCGCACAACGGGAAGTATGGTCGATTGCCGGTGATTTGTGACAATACGGTGATGACGCCGGCGTTGCTGCGGACGTTTGAGCATGGGGTGGACATCAATGTCTATTCCACGACTAAGTTTATAGGCGGTCACGGTACGCACATCGGCGGGGCGATTGTTGATTCGGGCAACTTCCCATGGACCGAAGACCCCCAAAAGTGGCCTGAGTTTTGTGCGCCGGCGCCCAGTTATCACGGTGCGGTGTTCGCGGAGCACCTCAAACCGTTCGGAAACATCGTCTTTTGTGCGCACGCCATGACGCACTGGCTGCGGGATACCGGCGGGGCGATGAGTCCGTTCGCGGCGTTCCTGTTCCTGCAGGGGCTTGAGACGCTGCATCTGCGGATGCCTCGGCACTGCGAGAACGCGCTGAAAGTCGCGACGTTCCTGGAGGCCCACGACGCCGTCGAGTGGGTGAACTACCCCGGACTGGCCAGCCACAAGGACCACGGCAACGCCAAGACGTACCTGCCTGATGGTCAGGGTGCGATCCTGGGCTTCGGGATCAAGGGCGGGGCCGAGGCGGGCAAGGTGTTTATTAACAACGTCAAGCTGTGCAGCCACCTGGCGAACATCGGCGACGCCAAGACGCTGGTGATCCACCCGGCGTCGACGACGCATTCGCAGCTGGCCGAGGACGAGCAGATGCGCACCGGCGTGAGCCCCGAGTACGTCCGGGTGTCGGTCGGCATCGAGGATGCGGATGACATCATCGCGGACCTGGATCAGGCTCTGGCGGCTGCGGTCCCGGTGGCCGTCTGAGGCTGCGCGGAGTGAGCTAGAATCTTTTTCTCCGGTCGGGCCTTGACGGGCTCGACCGGCTTTCGCCATGGAACCTAACGTCCCGACGAGCACTGATGACCTGCAGACTTCTGGCCCGCTGTCACATGCTCAGAAGGTCGCTCTGGACGGAGCGGTGAGGCTCGAACGCGGCGGTGAGCTGGCCGAGGTGGTGGTCTGCTATGAGACGTGGGGCCGACTGGATAATGACGGGGGTAATGCGATTCTGGTTTGTCATGCGATCTCGGGCGATTCGCACGCTGCATCGCATGACGCTGCGGACCTGATGGGCTGGTGGGATGAGCTGATCGGTCCGGGCAAGGCGATCGATACGGATCGGTATTTCGTGATCTGCATGAATGTCCTTGGCGGCTGCCGGGGCACGACCGGTCCCAACAGCATCAATCCGGCGACCGGGCGGGTGTACGGCCCTGAGTTTCCGTTGATCACGATGGCGGACATCGTTGATGTGCAGGCGCAGGCGCTGGACAAGCTCGGCATCCAGCGGCTGCTTGCGGTTGTCGGCGGGTCGTTGGGCGGGCAGCAGGCGTTGGTGTGGGCGACGCGATATCCGGAGCGGGTTCGGCTGGCGGTGCCGATTGCGACGGCTCCCAGGCTGACGTCGCAGGCGCTGGCTTTCGATGTCGTCGGGCGGAACGCGATCATGAGCGATCCGGGGTTTGAGGGCGGGCGGTATGCGGAGAAGGGCGGGGTTCCGCAGAGCGGTCTGGCGATCGCGCGGATGCTCGGGCATATCACTTATTTGTCGCAGGAGGCAATGGACGCGAAGTTCGAGGCTGATCGGCTTAAGCCTCATGACATTGCCACGGCGTTCGAGAAGCGTTTTTCGGTTGGGTCGTATCTTGCTCATCAGGGCAATAAGTTTGTCGAGCGGTTTGATGCCAACAGCTACATCACGCTGACGCTGGCGATGGACTTGTTTGATCTTGGGCGTGAACCGGGGGTGCTTCGGGAGACGGTGGCCCCGGCGACGTGTCGGTGGCTGCTGCTGAGTTTTTCGAGTGACTGGCTTTTCCCGCCCCGGCAGAGCTGCGAGGTCGTTGATGCCCTGGTGGCGGAGGGTAAGCCGGTGAGCTACTGCGAACTGCCGAGCGATGCGGGGCACGACGCGTTTTTGCTGCGGGCTGAGATCGAGCGGTACGGCCCGCTGATCGGGGCGAGGCTTGAGCAGGAGTTGGTTGGCGAGGTGCGTGTTCACGCGCCTGAGATCATTGGTCCCTCGGATTCGGCGGTGCATCGTGCTCTCGCGGGCCCGTCGGTGTTTTCGAAGCGTCGGCCGGATTACGAGCGAATCTTGTCTCTGATCCCGAAGGGCGCGAGTGTGCTGGACCTTGGTTGCGGCGAGGGGACGCTGCTGAGTCGCCTGCGCGATCTTGGGCATGAGCGGCTGATGGGGATCGATGTTTCGGAGGATAAGATCATCGATACCGTGCGAGCTGGGCTTGAGGTGATCGATCACGACATGAATCAAGGGCTGCCGCAGTTTGCGGATGGTGCGTTTGATTGCGTGGTGTTGTCTCAGACGTTGCAGGCGCTGCCGAATGTCTCGCTGGTGTTGTCTGAGATGGTGCGGGTCGGTCAGCGGGCGATCGTGAGTTTCCCGAACTTTGCGTTTCGGGAGATCCGGAGGATGTTGGTCGAGACAGGGCGGTCGCCGAAGTCGGCCGGGGCTTACGGGTATGAGTGGCACAACACGCCGAACCGGCGGTTTCCCTCGATCGCGGATTTTGAGGACTACTGCATCGACCAGAGGCTTCGGGTTCACCGTGCGGTGCATCTGGATAGCTCAACCGATGCAGAGGTGGCAGAAGACCCTAATCGGAACGCGGATCTTTCGATCTTCGTTCTCAGTAGGGTCTGAGTCGGTGGTGATTTGGTTGAATACCTGATCGCGGGTCGAGAGGGGTACTGGGGGTCAGGCTGCCGCAGTGGCCTTGGCGTTGAGCCGGGCTGCGAGGCGGGCCTTCTTGCGATCGGCGGTCTTGCGGTGGATCACGCCCTTGGCGGCGGTACGGTCCAAGAGCTTGTAGAGGCCGTCGAGCTGCTTTTTGGCGTCATCGACGGAGGCGTGGAGGATGGCCTCGTCGAACTCGACCAGGGCCTCGTGGACGTTGCTCTTGCGCCAGCGGTTGCGGGCGCGGGCCTTGATGTTCTGACGAATCCGTTTTTTGGCGCTGAGCGAGTGGGCCATCGGGGCATCAACCTCGGTCGAGTACAGGGTTTATCGATGATCGGCCGGACTATCGGCGATCTGAGCCCCACAGTGTGGCTGGTCGGGGCTTCCGCGTCAAGTCGGCTTGGGGGGTTAAATCAGGAAGACTTTATCAATGATCAAGATTCAACTTGCCTGTCTAGGCAACCGATAGGTATACTGTCTTGAGAGCGATTTGGGGTTTTCTGACGACAGCCTTTGAAGACCCTGTTTGGATTCGTTCACTTTTGATGATGGCTGCGGGTATCCGGTCCTTCTCCGCCGACGTGTCGGCGGGTGGATGGCTAGGGCCTTTTCATGATTTAGAGGGTCTCTTTCACGACACGCGTGTGCCGTTTCCAGGCCCTGGGAGATTTTAGAGTTATGGCTGAGGATCAGCCCTATCAATCAGGCCAGGTCGTCTCGCACCCCAAGCGACCGGAGTGGGGTCGTGGGATCGTCCGTTCGGTCGAGCCGATTACGCATGATGGTGTTCCGGCCCAACGAGTGGCGGTGGATTTTGCCAACAAGGGGCGGATTGTGGTCAACACCGCGATCGCGAACCTGCAGGTGACGGGCGTTGAGCCGGGTTATGTCGCTCAGCCGAAGATTTCGCCACGTAAGAACCCGTCGAGCATGGTGATCCAGCAGAAGGCCGCCGTATCTGATGACGAGGCTTCGCGGCGGAATGCCGGATGGCTCACCGACTTGGAGCAGGGGCGTGGGGCGGATCAGGAGCTGTGGAGTCTCCCGCTTGCGATGACCGATCCGTTTGGGAGCCTCAAGCAGAGGCTCAGCGCGACGCTGGACAGCTATCGTTTTACGACTGAGCCGAGGAGCCTGATTTCCTGGGCGGTGGCTCAGACTGGTCTCGATGACCCGCTGAGCAAGTTCACCCGATCGGAGATGGAGCAGGCGTTCCCGCGGTTCTGCAGAGACCGTGACAATCATCTGGTTGACCTGGTGCGGACGGCCAAGCGGCAGATGCAGCACGACACCCTTGACGAGGTTCGCTCGGAGATCGAATCGCCCGCGGCCCACAAGGCTTTGCACAAGGCCTCGCGCGGAGCCTGATCCGACACTACCATCAGGGGATGGGTAAGGCTTCCGAGCGCGTTGCTGAGCTGCGTGCGATTCTGGATCGCGCGAATCGGCTGTACTACGTCGATGCTCAGCCCGAGTTGCCGGATCAGGCGTACGACCGGCTTCTCCAGGAGCTAGCTGATCTCGAAGCGCAGCATCCGGAGTTGGCTCGTGACGACTCGCCGACCCGGCGTGTGGGTGGGGAGCCGATCGATGGCTTCGAGACGGTCGAGCACGCGCTGCCGATGAGATCGATTGACAACACCTACGATCGGGAGGAGTTGGTCGCGTGGCATCAGCGGGTACTCAAACGTCTGGCCGGAGAAGATGATTCGCTCTCTCCAGGCGAGGGGTTGTTTGATGGTGAGTCGCCGACAGTCGAGTTGCGGGCTGAGCCCAAGATTGATGGTGTGGCGATCAGTCTGCGTTACGAGCAAGGCGGGTTGGTGAGGGCGCTGACTCGGGGGGATGGCCGGCGGGGTGATGATGTCACCGAGAACGTCCGCACGATCCGGGCGATCCCTCTTACTCTCAGCAGGGGGGAGAGTGGCAACGAGCTTCCTAGCGTGCTTGAAATCCGTGGCGAGATCTACATGCCGCAGGCGGAGTTTGCGCGGATCAATCGTCAGCGTGAGCAGGAGGGGCTCGACGTTTTTATGAATCCTCGCAATGCTACGGCGGGGACCCTCAAGCAGCTTGACGCGCGCCTGGTGGCTAAGCGACGGCTGAGTTTTTTAGCCCATGGCGTCGGGGAGATTGAGCCCAATCGGTACGAGGGCTTCACGCAGCTTTGTGAGGCGATGCGCGGCTGGGGCATCCCGACCAATCAGCAGGTGGGTGGGTTGACGCGGGATATCGAGGAGGTGTGGTCTGCGATCGAGCGCTTCGATCAGCAGCGAGCCACGCTGGGGTATGCGACCGATGGGGTCGTTGTGCGTGTGGATCGGTTTGACCTTCAGGATCGACTGGGTGCGACGAGCAAGGCACCGCGTTGGTGTATTGCGTTTAAGTATGCAGCGGAGCAGGGCGAGACGACGCTTAGGGAGGTGCACTGGCAGGTCGGCAAGACGGGTCGTATCACGCCACGGGCCGAGATGGACCCGGTCGTTCTGGCGGGGACGACGGTCACTTACGCCACGCTGCACAACGCGGATCAGATCGAGCGCCTTGGCGTGGCGATCGGGGATCGCATCGTGGTGCAGAAGGCTGGCGAGATCATCCCGCAGGTTGTTGGTCTGGCTTCAGGGAAGCGGGCGCGTCAGCGTCGGCCGATTGTCGCGCCCGCCGACTGTCCGAGTTGTCAGGAGCCTACTGAGCGCGAGGAGGATGGGGTGGACCTTCGCTGCGTTAACCCGCAGTGCCCGGCGCAGCTGCTCGAAAGGTTGATCTGGTTCGTCGGCAGGGATCAGATGGACATCGATGGGCTTGGCGAGAAGGTCGTGATGCAACTTGTCGAGGCGGGGTTGGTGAAGTCCTTCGGTGACCTCTATCGGCTCGCGCAGCATCGAGACACCCTGCTCGGGCTGGAGCGGATGGGCGAGAAGAAGATCGACAACTTTCTCGCCGGTCTGGAGGCCAGCAAGGTGAGAGGGCTCGCGCGTGTACTCGCAGGTCTTGGGATTCGCCACGTCGGCCGGAGAGCGGCGGAACTGATCGCGGCAGCCTTCGGTAGCGACGAGAAGCTGTACGTTGTTGACGAGGAGGCGATCGCGGGTGTCCATGAGATTGGGCCAATTACGGCGGCTTCGCTGCATGGTTTTGTTCATAGTGAATCGGGGCGGAGGATTCTGCAGGATCTTAAGGAGCAAGGTGTTGAGCTGACCCATCAGGGACCCGCCGGATCTGGCAGTAACGGCGTGTTGACCGGCAAGACGGTTGTGATTACCGGGAGTTTCGATCGTTTTGACCGGCAGGGTCTGTCGAAGCGGGTCGAGGCCCTGGGCGGGCGGGTGACATCCAGTGTTTCGAGTAAAACCAACCTGCTTCTGGTGGGTGAGAGCCCCGGCAGCAAGCTGGATAAAGCCAGGAAGCTGGGCGTCGAGGTGTGGGACGAAGATCGGATCGTCGAGGAACTTGGTGAATCGAGCTAGGATGTTGTGCTTGTCTTGACTTTGAGAGTGCCATTGTGACTGATGCTGATGACATGTTGATCCGCCGTGCGCGTGTTGCGGACGTTCCGGAGATCGCGCGGCTTATTAACGACAGTGCCGAGCTTGGGCTGATGCTGCCTAAATCGTTGGCGAGTCTTTATGAGAACGTGCGCGAGTTGTTTGTGGCGGTCGAGAAGGATCGAGTGGTTGGGGTTGGTGGGTTGTCGATTATCTGGGCGGACCTCGCTGAGGTCTGCTCGCTGGTGGTTGACTCGGGTTGCCGGGGCAAGGGACTCGGGGGGAGACTGGTTGAGGCTTCGATCGATGAAGCCCGGCGGCTTGGCATCAGGCGATTGATGACGCTGACGTATGAGCGGGCTTTTTTTGAGCGTCTTGGCTTTGAGGTGATTGATCGACAGAAGCTGCCGCTCAAGGTCTGGAGCGAGTGTCAGCGGTGCCCGAAGAATCAGGCATGCGACGAGATTGCGATGATCCGCGTACTGGATGATGTCCCACAGATCAGTATTCCTCAGCCTGATCATCTGGCTCCCAAGCCGCCGCTGCTGCCGATTCTCGCGAAGGGTCAGTCCTTGCAGAAGGGCGGGGCAGCGCGTGCTGCTTTTCCGCCGGCCGAGGACGACTAGTCTCGGAACGGCCTACACTCTTGATGACGTGAGCGAACTCGCTCCATGGCTTGCGACCCTTGCCTCATCCGCGGAAGTCGGCTTGGTCCTGCGCGCGCTTAGCGAGGGGCGGCGGGTGGCGTGTCGTGGTTGCCCGGGGTCGGTCTCGACCGTCCTTAGTGGTGTGATTCAGCGGGCGAGTTCGCGGACGATCCTGCTGGTGGTTGCGCACCTTGACGAGGCGGATGATGCGGTCGATGACCTCGAATCGCTTGCGGAACATGGGATGGAGCTTGAGGTCAGGCGTTTTGGGGCTCTGGAGGTTCTGCCCGGTGAGTCCGGGATCAATCTTGAGCTTGTTGGGGAGAGGTTTTCGCTGGTCCGCCGGCTGGGTGAGGGGCATCCTCCGGATGTGATCGTGGCCTCGATCCAGGCGCTGATGCAACCGGTTCCGAAGCACGATCAGCTTGGCAGTTTTTTTCAGCGGGTTCAGGTTGGTGATCGGTGCGAGCCGGCGGGGCTTGCGGACTGGCTGGCTGGCGCTGGCTACACCCGGGTCGAGGCCATTGAGCAGCCGGGCGACTTTGCGATCCGGGGAGGGATTCTGGATCTCTATGCCGCGTCCGCGACAGCGATTGACAGTAAGGGTATCGAGACGGCGGTTAACGCTGTTCGGCTTGACTTCTTCGGTGACGAGGTCGAGAGCATCCGTCAGATCGATCTCGATTCGATGGCCTCGGGTCGAAAACTTGATCGTGTGGAGTGGCTGGGCACCTCCGTCGAAGCACTCCAGTCCGACGAGGGAACGACATCTCTGCTGGCGCTGCTTTCGGAGGGGACGGCGGTTGTCTTGCGTGAACCCATGGAGCTGTCTGAGCAGGCGCGAGGGTATTACGAGAGGCTGCAAGACCCTCGGGGCATTATTGCGCCGGTCACGATCAACGCCAGGCTTGCGGAGTTCCCGCTGGTGGAGCTTGTTGACTATTCGGCACCGTCGCCCGCAGCCGAGATCGTCGCTCTGCCGACGGAGTCGTTGCCCGGCTTTGATACCGATGCCAAGCGGGCGGTGCATGAGATCACGTCGCTGGGTCAGGAACCGGGTCGAGAGGTGGTCGTTGTCTGCCGCCGGGATGCCGAGCGTCAGCGGCTGGTGGAGTTGATTGCGGAGCAGGAGGAGACGGGTACGCATCCGGTGATCACGTTGGGTGCCCTGCACCGCGGCTTTGTTTGGCGTGATTCGTCAGATCGTGCGATGACGCTGATCCCTCATCACGAGTTGTTTCATCGGTACGAAACACGCAGGCGCGTCAGGAAAGTCGCGATCCAGGCGGGCGGTCAGGCGTCGGACGCTTTCCTCGATCTGGAGGTCGGCGATTATGTTGTTCATGTCGATCATGGCATCGCTCGTTTCACGGGCATCCGGACGATGCGCCGGAGCAACGTGACGCAGGAATATCTGACCCTTGAGTTTGCCGACAAGGCGCTGCTGCACGTCCCCGCGACACAGATCGACCTGATCCAGAAATACGTTGGCGGGTTTCAGGGCAAGCCGCCCTTATCGACGCTCGGTGGCAAGCGATGGAGCAAGCAGAAGGATCAGGTTCGTGAGGCGGTCAAGGACCTTGCGGCGGAGCTGCTTCGTGTTCAGGCAGCCCGGGCCACGCAGCCGGGCCTGCGCTACCCAGACGACACGACGTGGCAGCGTGAGTTCGAGGCCGAGTTTCCCTATGACGAAACTGAGGATCAGCTTGCGGCCATCGCGGTCATCAAGAAGGACATGAGCACCGAGCGGCCGATGGACCGGCTGCTGTGCGGGGATGTTGGATTCGGCAAGACCGAGGTGGCGATCCGTGCTGCGTTCAAGGCCGCGGAGTTTGGCAAGCAGGTCGCCATTCTGGTTCCCACGACCGTTCTCGCTGAGCAGCACCACCAGACCTTCCGTCAGCGCATGGCGGATTACCCATTTCGCGTTGAATCGTTATCCAGGTTCCGTACCGCTGGCGAGCAACGAAAAGTCCTCGATCAGTTGGCCCTGGGGCAGGTTGATATCGTCATCGGTACGCATCGATTGCTCTCGAAAGACGTGAAGTTCGCCGATCTTGGTCTGGTTGTGATCGACGAGGAGCAGCGTTTCGGTGTTGAGCACAAGAACCGACTCCTCGGCTTCCGGATGACCGCGGATGTACTGACGATGACTGCCACGCCGATCCCGAGAACGCTGCACATGTCGATGGTGGGTCTGCGAGATATCTCGTCGCTGACTACCGCCCCGGTCGATCGTCGGGCGGTCGTGACCGAGGTCGTTCCCTTCGACAAGCGCCGAGTCAAGCAGGCGCTGATCCGCGAGCTGAGTCGAGAGGGGCAGGCGTTCGTTCTGCACAACCGGGTTCGGTCGATTCATGGCATGGCGACAGAGGTCCAGTCGATGGTGCCGGATGCCCGGATCATCGTCGGGCATGGGCAGATGAGTGGCGGAGACCTGCAGGAGGTGATGCTCAGGTTCATGCGCCGGGAGGCGGACATCCTGGTGTGCACGACGATCATCGAGTCGGGCATCGATATCCCGAACGCCAATACGATCTTCATCAACAACGCCGACCAGTTTGGACTTGCTGAACTGCACCAGCTTCGTGGACGTGTGGGTCGGGGCAAGCATCGTGGTTACTGCTACTTACTGCTTCCTGAAGATCGGCCTGTGAACGATGTCGCCGCCAAACGACTCCGTGCCATCGAGCAGTATTCCATGCTGGGTGCGGGTTTTCGTATTGCGATGCGCGATCTGGAGATCCGGGGGGCTGGCAATCTGCTTGGGGCTGAACAATCGGGTCACATCGCGGCGGTTGGCTACGAGATGTACTGCCTGCTGCTCGAGCAGGAGACCAAGAGTCTGCGTCAAGAGGCCCTGATTGAACCGGTACGCACTCATCTCGAACTCCCGGTCGCTGGCCACTTACCCAAGCGATGGATCGGGTCGGACAAACACCGGATGGAGGCGTACCGCCGTCTGAGTCGAGCCGGGTCGCTCGTGATGTTTGACGAAGTGGTCGAAGGTCTGACGCAGGCCTATGGCGAACCTCCCGAGCAGGCCGGTCGTCTGATTGAGTTGACTGAGATACGAGTCGCCGCGAGCCACCATGGCATCCAGAAGATCAAGCTCGAAGGCCCAGACCTGATTTTCACATCAGACAAGCCTGATTCGCTGCTGCCGCTATTTGATAGCGCTCCGGGCCGTGTCAGCCTGATCGATGCTCAGACGCTCTACTATCGCCCGCCTGAGAGCTACACGGTCGAACTCGGCACGCTCCTGGCGGTTCTGCGCAAGCTCATGGTCAGGCCGCTGCGGGCCGAGCAGCCCAAGCCGGTTGGCGTCAAAGCGGGTTAGATAGATAAATCGGGTGGAGGTATTGAGTCGCCATGGACGATATTGTTCGCATATTCTAAACCTGCCCCGTGACCCGCATGGCGGAAGAGAGTAAGTTGAGTAGCTTCAGAAAAGAGTTGGTGGACCTGATATCGAGAGATTTACTCACGATGGAGAAGAGCCGGGCGGTTACGCCGGTTGGGATAATCAAAGCCTTGGTTCTGCCGCTGGTCTTGGCCGGGGCTGTTTCTCATGCGCATGGGCAGGTCTCTACGCTGGTTGACAACGGGCCATCGGCGAACCGCGTGGACATCGTTTTCATGGGCGATGGCTACACGGCGGGTGACGACATCAATGTTCTCTATCCACAGCACATCCAGTCGTTCCTCGACTACACGTTTGGTGGGAGTCAGGACCCTTTTCCGCGTTACCAAAACTTTTTCAACGTCCACCGTATCGATGTCGTGAGCAACGAGGCGGGTGCCGACATTCCTCCTGATGGTGTCTTTGTCGATACCGCTCTGGACTCGAAGTATTACCACGATGGGACCACCGAACGGCTCCTCTATGTCAGTAACTTCAAGGCGGGGCAGACGCTGAACAACGCGTTGTCGGGAACCGACATCACCGCTGAGATGCGCGTGATCACGGTTAACAGCGACAAGTATGGTGGCGGTGGCGGCTCTTATGCGGTTTATGCGGGCGGGAACGGCCTCCACGAGATCGGGCATCAGTTCGCCCGTCTTGCGGATGAGTACGTCTCGTTCAACACCCCCTACACCGGTTCCGAGCCGTCTGAAGCCAACGTGACACGAAATCCGAATGGCAAATGGGGCGTCTGGCTCGGATACAACGACCCCGATCACCCCGAGATCGGACCGATCGGCGTTTACGAGGGCGGGCGCTACTACGAGACTGACATTTTCAGGCCGTCGCAGAACTCAAAGATGCGCTCGCTCAACCGGGCGTTTGATGCCGTGTCTCGCGAGCAGATCATCCGGAAAATCTATGAACTGGTCGATCCCATCGACGTGCACACGCCGACCCTCACCACGTTGCTTAACAGTGGGCCTCTTTTAGTCGAGGTGATCGATCCTGCCGTCATCGACCTGCGCTGGTCGGTCGATGATGTTTTCATTGATACCGCTGACGACGACAATAGTTTCGACCCCCGAATGTTCGGCTACGCCTTTGGCACCTACGAGGTCCGTGCTCTTGCCGAGGACAACACGCCATGGGTCCGAACGCCATCGATCAAAGCGATGGTCTCCGAAGAAGTGGTTTGGGAAATAAACATCACCGGGCCAGCGATCGACCTTGACGGCAGCGGGTCGCTCACGCCCGACGATGTGGCGCTTGCCTTCACCTTTCTTGATGCCGGTGAGGGCTTCGACCTGGACGGGTCAGGCACCGGGGACCAGGCGGACATCGACTACCTGATCGGCACGATGATCGGGACTGCCTACGGCGACGCCAACCTTGACCTTCAGGTCGATATCGAAGACCTGAGCGTCCTTGCAGGCGGGTTCGGGCTGACAGGCCAGATCTGGAGTGGGGGCGATTTTGACGGGAACGGCTTAGTCGATCTCACGGACCTCTCTCTGCTGGCGGGCAACTGGGGCTTTGTTGCCTCGTCCGTGCCCGAGCCGGTCACCGCAGTCGGCTCGCTGGTGTGGGCTGTCTGGCTGCGTCGCCGCGGTCAGCTTTCTTAGTCGACTCCGTTAGCATGACCTCATGCTTCATGTGGCGATCTACCGTCCCGTCATTCCTCAGAACACCGGAGCGATCGCGCGTCAGTGTGTCGGCATGAATGCTCATCTGCATCTGATTGGGCCGCTGGGCTTTGAGATCAGTGACCATGCGGTGAAACGTGCCGGACTCGACTACTGGCCGTATCTCAACCTCACTACGTATGACGATGATCAGGGATTCTTCTCTTGGCTCGGTGAACGCCGGGTCTGGCTGATTACCAAGTTCGCTGGCCGCCGATTCGATCAGGCTGACTATGCCGATGAAGACGTTTTGATGGTCGGTAATGAGAACCACGGCGTCCCAGAATCAATCCACGAACGCTTCGCTGAGACCCGCGTATCGATCCCCATGCCCGGAACCTCTCAAGGCAACGTGCGCAGCTACAACGTCTCTAACGCCTTGGCGATCGTCTTGGCGACGGCGGTAGTCAGGGTCGATCCCGACCTGCCAGCCAGTAGCTGATCGCTAGCTGAGATGATGCTGGCGAAGGGCTACGGGCGCATCCAGAATCTCTTTGAGCACGATCAGATCGCGTAGCCGCTCGCCATTGCGCAGCGCCGCATGAACTCTTTTTTGTCGCTGCGTCTTCTCGGGTGTTAGTGACGAGGGGATCACGACATCCGTCTGCTGGCGGGGGCGTTGCTGCTGACTGAGTTGTGAGCGGCGCTGCTGCTGAGGTTGAACGCGAACCGGCTGAGATTGAGCGAGAGGCTGGGCTCGTCGCTGCGGCTGTTGTTGAGCCGAAGGCTGCCTTCTCGGTGTCTGCTGAACCGGACGCTGCGGTGGAGCCGGTGCAGGGCGTTGTTGGGGTTGGGGTGATGATGATCGTTGTTGAGACGGAGTTCGCTGTTGAGCCTGACGAGCGGCATCGCGCTGACGGAGGGCTTCTGCCCGACGCCGATACGCCTCCTGCGCTCGTGCCCTGGCCTGAGCCTCGTTGGGCGAGAGATTTCCCGGTTGCTGGCCCGCTTGGGCGCGCGTGGGCTCCTGGACCAGGGTGCCGTCTTCGAGCAGCTTGCGTCTTGCTCGCTCCTGGCGCTCGGTCCGTTCCTGGAGCATGGCCGCTCGGCGCTCTGCGGATTTCTGATCGACCCGCTGCTGAACGGTTAAGCCATCTCCCGGGTCGTTGAAGGCCTCGTCTTCACGCTGCTGCTTGCGGGCCCGCTCCTCGTTCATGGACTTGAGGGCCCCTGCAATCGCAGGACCCACGACAAACAGCAGCATGGTGACCCAAAAAATGATGTCCGAGATGCTCATGGAAAGCTCCTGATCGCATTCTAAACCAGTGGATCGGCGATCACAGCGGTTCTGTCTTGATCCAGATGGAGTCGCCGGAAACGCACGTGGTAGGCACGCTCCAGATTCGCCTCGTCGAGAACATGGCTGGCCGGCCCGCTGGCGATCAAGTCTCCGCCCGCGAGCAGCCATGCATCGTCGGCGTACCGGGACGCCAGGTCGAGATCATGTAGGACGGCGACCACCGCGAGGCCGGTGTCGTGCGCACGTTGTCGCAGAGTTTGAAGCGTTTGATGGGCCCATGCGGGGTCCATCGAGGCCGTTGGCTCGTCAACCAGCATGATTTGCCCCCTCATCCGGAGCTGACAACAGGCCCTCGCGAGCAGTCCACGCTGCCGCTCACCCCCTGAGAGGGTTGTCCATCCGGCGGAGGCTAAGTCCTGCAACGACCAGGCCTTAAGTTCTGCCTGAGCGTCTGATTTAGGCCCGCCCGCGGGCCATCCACCCATCGCCACAACCTCCCCGAGGCTGTGCGCAAACGCCAGCGACGTGTGCTGGGGCACATACGCCATCCGGCAGGCTCGTTCGCGCTCTGAGATCGAGCCCACAGAGTCAGTATCGAGTGAGATAAGCCCTGCTGAGGGCCTGAGTTGGCCCAGGAGCAGCCGCAGCAGGGTGGTTTTGCCCGAGCCGTTGGGGCCCAGCAGGCAGGTCAGACGGCCTGCAGACGCTCTGGCCGTGAGGTCTCTGAGCAGCGGAGGCCGTCCGGGATAGCCGTAGGCGAGGTTGTCGATCGTCAGGCGGGTTTCAGGAGCCATTGAGGGACTGTAACTTGTGCTTGGATGAGGGGCTTGCCGGTTTGACGCGGTGGCGGTTTGGGCTACACTACGCGGCTCGATCCCCCGTATCCAAAAGGGTGTTTGCGGATGAACCGTCAGACTTATCTAGCTAAAAATAACGAAGTGGCCCGCCAGTGGGTGCATGTGGACGCGAGTGACCACATCCTCGGTCGGCTAGCGACCCGGCTCGCTGTTGTGTTGATGGGCAAGAATAAGCCCGAGTACACCCCGCATCACGACGTGGGTGATTTCGTGGTGGTGACCAACGCCAGCAAGATCCGCGTGAGTGGTCGCAAGCTCGACAGCAAGCACCTCAAGCGGTACTCCGGCTACCCCAGCGGCCTGAAACTGACCAGCTATCGTGAGCAGATCGAGAAAGCTCCCGAAAAGCTGATCATGGAAGCCGTCCGGCGGATGTTGCCCAAGAATAAGCTGGCACGTCACCAGCTCAAGAAGCTCAAGGTGTACCGCGGAGCTGAGCATCCTCACACCGCCCAGAACCCTGAGTCTGTCGAGATTTCGATCTAACCTTATTTCACCCCCGCGAGCCTCAGCGGACAGCCCGCTGGAGCCGGAGATCACAGCTTTGTCGACCGAAGACCTGACGATGACCGAAGCGAGCATTCCTGAAGTCCCGACCGTTCCTGAGGTCCCTTCCATTGTGGCCGCTGAGCCTCAGGCTGCTCCGGCACGCCCGGCGACGCCGGACGCGGGTGGATTCGTCTGGGGCACCGGTCGCCGAAAGACGTCGGTTGCACGTGTCCGTGTCAAGGCTGGCACGGGTGTGATCAAGGTCAACGACCGCGAGGTCGATGTCTACTTCACGGAGCCTCAGCATCAGGCGGCCTGCCGGGCCCCGATCGAGGCGACCAACGCCAAGGGACTCGACGTTTTTGTGAAGGTTCATGGCGGGGGCATCACCGGCCAGGCGGGTGCGGTGCTGCTGGGTGTTGCTCGTGCTCTCAAGGGCTACGACCCTAGCTTTGAGGCGGTCCTTCGCGAGCGTAACTATCTCACTCGCGATCCACGCGAAGTCGAGCGAAAGAAGTACGGCCAGGCTGGTGCTCGTCGCCGCTTCCAGTTCTCCAAGCGTTAATCAGAGTTCGCTTGATTCAGTACCCCGAGTGCTCACCATGGCATCGACCTCTTCCCGAGTCGGGATGGCTTGCATTGCGCCTTGGCGTGTGACACACAAAGCCGCTGCGGCCGAAGCAATCTCCAGACTCGACCGGATTGAGTTGGCCCGCGTTCTTTCGGCGATGAAGTATCCGATGAAGGTATCCCCAGCGGCTGTTGTATCCACGGCATCGGCTGGGAAGGCGTCGATCTGGATCACACCATCGGTATCGGCATAGATCACGCCGCGCTGGCCCAGGGTGATGATGACACGACCGGAGACCATATCACGCAGCCTGGGAACCAGGTCTCTGGCTCCGGGTTTGTTGATGAGCTGTTCGGCTTCGTGGTGATTGACGATGAGCAGGTCGATCTTCTTGAGATTGCAGCTACGGGCCGCGTCGTTCATGGGCGCGGGGTTGAAGCAGATGGACATCCCACGCTCAGTCGCTGCGTCGATCGCGTAACCGATGTTGCTGATCTCATTCTGAAGCAGCAGGATCTCGTTTTCGTGAAACTGGTCGAGGACACCATCGATCTGTGCCCGCGTGATCCGTGCGTTCGCACCGGGGTCTACCACGATCGCGTTCTCACCGCGCCCGTCAACCTGGATAAAGGCGGCACCGGTGCTGACGTCTGGATCAACTTCCACGTGACGGGTATCGACCTGCGCTTCTTTGAGTCTCTCGAGCAGCCAGACGCCGTCGGTCCCGACACGGCCAGCGTGACAGACCTGAGCGCCAGCGCGAGCCAGCGCGACCGACTGATTGGCACCCTTGCCGCCAGCGAAGGAGGCGGTGGTTCTACAGCCCAGGGTTTCGCCGGGCTTCACGATGTGATCGACGCGCATCACTCGATCGAGATTGAGTGAGCCAAGGTTGAGGATTCGGATCATGCGGTTGCTGCCGGGGGTTTCGGCATCTCCGATCGCGGGGTGACATCTCGTGTGGTGCGCATATATCCGATGACCAGCAGCATGGTCGCGCCTGTCATTGTGATGGTGAGGATCGCCGCTGCCCCGTAGAGCCCGGACCACCCGCTGAGAAGTGCTCGGAAGCTGCCGGTGCCAACAGCCAGATTCAGGTCTCTGACCATTGGCTCGGCGTGATCGACTGTCGCCGAGATCAGCACGGTGGTGGGTTCCTGAACGCGAAACTGCCAACTGCCGTGCCCGGCCCGATCCGGCAACTCGTAGACATAAACGTCGGGGGTGGTTTCTTCGGGGTCGGCGAGTTGCTTGGCGAAGAGCGAGGGGTCCACCGTCGGCTCGCCCGCCAGCAGATCGGTTATGGCCAGGGGCTCGCCAGTTGCCATGTTCATGACCGAGCAGACCAGCGACTCTGGTCTGATTCTGGTTTCGCGCACTTGGGTTGGTGGGTGCTCGATATAGATCGTCCATAAGCCGGGGCGGTCAATCGTGATCTCAGCAGAGCCAGGGATCTCGATGCGAACGAACTCTTCGAGCATCTCTTTCACAGCGGCCTGAGCTTGCAGGACCTGGTTGATGAACATGCCCGCGCCGATAGCTCCGAGAGCCAGCGCCGCGACCAAATACACCATCGCCATGCCGTGTCGATTATGGTTCATGCCGATATGGTAGGGGGCATTGGATGGGTTTACACGTCGAGGTTTTTGACGTCGAGTGCGTGCTCTTCGATGTAAGCCCGTCGGGGCTCGACTTCTTCGCCCATGAGCACGGTAAAGAGTTTTTCCGCCTCGGACGCCGTATCCCAGGTCACCCGAAGAAGCACTCGGTTAGACGGGTCCATGGTGGTCTCCCAGAGTTGCTCCGCGTCCATCTCGCCCAAGCCCTTGAAACGCTTGATATCAAGACCACCCTTGCCGGCATCCAGGATGGCAGGCAGGGCATCGCGCAGGTTCGTGACGGCAACGCTGCGGTCGTCGTCTTTTTTGCTCGACACCTTCAGCTCGAACCTCGTCGGGCCGGCTGCCCCCGTTGGCGTCTGGACCGGCGTCAGCAGGTAATCATCGAGAGTCAGGTCGAACTCAGCCAAGCGGGCCAGCACACGTTCGATCTCTCGAATCTCGTGGAGTTCCTTGCGAGCTACTGTCGCTGAGGCGTTGGCTGCGGGGTCGTCTCCACCAATGCTCAGGCCGTGCTCGCTCCGGAACGCGTCCTCCTGCTCTTCGGACCAGAAGAACAGGTCGCCGATGATACCCGAGGGGTGCTGGCCGCTGACGCGCACGTGAATGCGCGGGAGGCGTTGTTGTCCCTCGGGATCGTTGGCGCGTTGCGTTGCGAGGTCTGCCAAGGTAATGCCGCGGCGTTCGAGCACACTCATGTATTCGCTGGCCTGCTGGAGGAGCTTGACCATCTCGACGAGTTGATCGCCAGCGATCACCTGCTGCTCGCTTCGGTCGTCGCTGAAGATCACCATCTGGACCGACGAGATCGCCATCTCGGCGAGCACTTTGCGGAGCTGGATGTCATCGATCACGTAGTCGGACTTCTTGCCTCTGACTAGTTGGTATAGCGGGGGCTGCGCGATGTAGACCCTGTTCTGCTTGATCAAATCGGGCATCTGCCTGAAGAAGAAGGTCAGCAGCAGGGTGCGGATGTGGCTGCCATCGACGTCCGCGTCGGTCATGATGATGACCTTGCCGTAGCGGAGTTTTGAGGCGTCGAAGTCATCGGCACCGATGCCGCAGTTGAGCGCCTGGATGATGGTTCGGATCTCTTCAAAGCCGAGGATCTTGTCGAGACGGGCTCGCTCGACGTTGAGGATCTTGCCTTTGAGGGGGAGGATGGCTTGAGTACGATGGTCACGCCCGCCTTTGGCGGACCCGCCTGCAGAATCACCTTCCACGAGATAGATTTCTGACTCGTCGATGTTCTTTGACGTGCAGTCATAGAGTTTGCCGGGCAGCCCGCCGGAGTCGAGGGCGCCCTTACGGCGTGTCAGGTCTCTTGCCTTGCGGGCCGCTTCACGAGCCTGGGCGGCGTTGACCCCCTTCATACAGATCCGCTTGGCGTCGTTGGGGTGTTCTTCGCACCAGTCGGCGATTGCCTGACCGAGTGTCGAGTTCACAAACCCTTCGACTTCGGCATTGCCGAGCTTGGTCTTGGTCTGGCCCTCGAACTGCGGCTCAGGAACCTTGACTGACAACACAGCGCAAAGGCCCTCGCGGAGGTCATCGCCTGTCGGGACCAGATCGCCTTTGAGGATGCCTTTGGCTTTGGCGTAGCTGTTGAAACTGCGTGTTAACGCTGTCTTAAAGCCGGAAAGATGCGTTCCGCCTTCGATCGTGTTGATGTTGTTCGTGAAGGTCAGCAGGGTCTCGTTGTACGACTCGTTGTACTGGAAGGCGAGTTCGCACTGAAGACCGCTTGCATCATCGGTCGTCTTGAAGAGCACGGGCTCGTGTACCGTTTGTTTGCCCTCGTTCAGAGCGGTGACAAACGCTGCAATCCCCTCCGGAAACACATAGGTCTCATCCTGGCCGGTGCGTTCGTCCGCGATGCGGATCTCCAGCCCTGGGTTGAGGTAAGCGAGTTCTCGAAGCCTGCCGGCGAGGGTTTCAAACCGGAAGCTCGTATCCGGGAAGATCTGTGAATCTGGTTTGAAGGTGACACGCGTGCCGGACTTGCTGCGTTCGCCGATCTGGTGGAGGGATTCGGTGGCGACGCCTCGCTCAAAACTCATCGCGTGTAGCAAGCCGTCTCGAGCGACCTCGACCTCGAGGTACTCTGACAAGGCGTTCACGACCGAGGCTCCAACGCCATGCAGACCGCCGGAGACTTTGTAGGAGTCCTTGTCGAACTTTCCGCCGGCGTGCAAGACCGTCATGACGATTTCGACGGTCGGTTTCCCGTTGAGCTGCGGATTCGAGTGTTTGTAGGGGCCGACCGGGATGCCCGAGCCGTCGTCGGAGATGGCAATGGAATCGTCGCTGGCGAGTTGGATGTCGATTCGGGAGCAGCGCCCCGCCATGTGCTCATCGATCGAGTTATCTACGATCTCGTAAACGAGGTGATGCAGACCACGCTGGGTTGTGTCGCCGATGTACATCCCTGGACGCTTGCGGACGGCTTCGAGACCCTCAAGGACTTTGATGCTCTGCTCAGAGTACGAGCCAGCCGCGATATGATTTTTGACGTCAGATCCGGGTGTGTTCGTGGTCTGTTGGGATTCCAAGGCGTCGGTGGCCTGGGGTTCTGTCATGCTGACATTGCCTCATAGAGAGGGCGCGATTCTGGCGGCTCTCGCTCCCCGACAAGGAAGGTTCACCAGAGCCTGCATTCTACCCGAAAGGCGAGGTTTTCTCTACTGCTCGTTAGTCGGGGTGAATTTATGTAAGTGCATGTAAAATATAGAATTGCGTTTAGTTTAACGCAGTTGATAAAAGACGTTATTCAGGGGTCAGCGAGGACTCCGGTTGAGCTCTTTTCGTCCGTGTCTTGAGCACCTTTGGAAAGGGGTGCCACGGCGGGCTGAGCCCCGCTGGAGACGGCATTGAGCTTCTCGACGAGGCGGGTCTCAAGGCCCTCTAACTCCCGATCTATGGGCCAGTCTTGCTCGCGCAGCATGTCGAGGGCTTCCCGCCAACGGGTCTGAGCCTCGTCGATCCGTCCGGATCTGAAGTAGGCATCGCCGAGATGATCGATGATGACCGGGTGCTGAGCGTCTTCCTGCTCCAACGCGCGCTCGAGCCACGCGACCGCAAGGTTCATGCGACCGAGTTTGTAGTAGGCCCAGCCGAGTGAATCGAGATAAGCACCGTTGTTCGGCTCACTCTGGATGGCTCGCTCGATCAACCGGATCGCTCGCTCCAGATTGCGCTTCCGGAGTACTAGGGTGTACCCGAGCAGGTTGGCTGATGGGCCGAAGTCGGGATCGGCTCGTAGCGACCGTTCGAGGGCATTGATTGACGACTCGTCATGCCCGGCCTGTGACAGGATCACCGCGTGCTGGTAGTGAAGAGCTGCCGCTTGAATCGGGAAAGCATCCGTTGCCAGCGTGATGGCTTTCATCGCTTCATCCAACGCTCCCTGCTCGATCAGCGACTCAATGAAGACGCGCCAAGGCAGGATGACCTGTTCGCTGTTGAGGTTGTCTTGCTGCATGACCTCCAACAGCAACGCTGGTTGGTTGGCCTGACCGTAGTGTCTTGCCAAGCCGAGGGTTCTGCTCATCCCGGGTGGTGAGAGCAGCAGCAAGCGTTCCAGAGTGCTCCGCAATCGCTCGACTTGGCCCGTCTTCCGGTAGTACGCGAAAGCGCCGCGCAGCAGGTTCAAGTCGTCAGGCGTATGGTTTAGCCGCTTGTCGAGAAGGGTGTTTCCGTCAGTGATTCGTTGCTGCTGTGCGTAGAGGTCAAGCATCGCCCGCAGCGCGCTCGGCTCATCAGGTTGTTGGCGAAGCAGTTCGGTCAGGATGACCTCGGCGCGTTCGAACTGTTTGCGTGTGGCGTGCCACTGGGCCAGCTTGATCCTCGCCGTCGGGCTTTCGGGCAGAGCGGTCAGGACCCGGCGCATCAGGTTGACCCAGCGTACGCCTGCTTCGCTGTCGCCTTGTCGTTGCTCGTAGATCACAAACAAGGCGAGATAGAGGCGTTCATCCGTGTCATGCCGAGTCAGTGAGTCCAGCAGCACTTCTTCTGCGCCCTGCGAATCACCCAGTCCGAGCAGCACCTTGCTACGCTGAAGATCGAGCTCAACTCCGGCCAGTCCGGAAACCCGGGCGCGATCGAGAACCGCGATGGCATCCTGCGGCCGGCCCTGCGCCAGCCGTAGTGCGGATATCACCGCCATCAGCTCAGCCGACTCGTTGGCATCAACATTCTTGAGCAATGTTTCAGCCTGATCGAGTTGCTGACGGACGATGTTGAGTTGGACCAAGGCTACCCGTGCTGGGTCCAAGTCTGGGTCCAACTCGAGGGCTTCGGATAGCTCTTGCATGGCCTGTGCGTTACGCCCGGGCAGCTCAAGCATCAGAAAGCCGCGCAACATGCGTGCGACAGCGTGTTCACGCTCGTCCGACCACTCGATGATGCCGAGTTGCTCTGTGACCCTGGATCGGTCGCCGATCGAATCCGATACCCAATCCAGTGCCGCAGCGGGTTTCGCGTAGCCCGAGATGGCCATGCGCACAGTCAGCCGGAGTGCCTCCTCCAGGTCTACATCGACTGCGTTATCAGCTCCGTCGGGAACCAGCACTTCGCGGATCAGATACTCAAAGACTTGCGTCGCTTGTGGATGCGACCGCAGGTGCTCTGTGAGTAGTTGTTTGGCCTCTGACGAGGGTAGAGCGCGAGCCAGAGCGATCACCATGGCATCACTCTGGCCGCTGCGCTCATAGGCTCGCTTGAGTCTGGCCAGAAGATCATCGTCACCGGCCCCGACTCGGAACAAGTATCCAGCTAACTCAAGGAGTCGATCATCATCCGGTCGATCATCGAACGCAGCGGCCAGCCGGTTACGCGCCTGCTGCGGCTCGTCCATGAGGAGTTCGGTCCAGAGCAGGCGTACCAGAAGGTCGTCCTGATCTCGCCGACCCAGCGGGGCGGAACCGACTAGCGCGGCTTCGGCAGAACGGACGTAGTCCTTCATCGCGTCATCGGCGAGACCGAGGCGGTGCGCCGCATCACCCAACTCACGCCAGACCAGCGGTCGTGTCAGAGCCATCGTGCGCGCGAGATTATCCAGCGGGTTCGAGCGAGGCGGGAGATTAGGCGGATACAGATCATCGGCCAGGGCTTCACGAGCCGCCACCAGATGCTGATCCCTGAGCAATGTCTGACCCAACAGTCTGGAGACAATGATCCTGATCGCGGGATCAGGCGCGGGGTCTTCTTTCAGCAACGCCTTGAGGTGACCGGCAATAGCGAGCGTCTGTGCGTGGTCGTTTTCATCGGCACTGAGTCGCAGCAGCAACAGCAAGGAAGAAAGGCGATCGGGGTCAGCTGCAATCGCCTCGCGGGCGTACCGCTGGGCCGCGGCCGCGCTTCCGGAGCCTGCATAGATCCGCGCGAGCAGCTCGTGAAAAGCAGGCTCATTTGGGGCCATCCGGGTTGCTGTGAGTAGCCGCGGAATCGCGTCGAAGGGCCGACCATCCAGCCACGCTTCGCGCGCCGCCACATAGGCGTGCTGCGCGGCCCGTGGCGGCTCCAGCCCGGGAGCCGGTGCGACCTCCTGGCGAAGATAGCTCGGTTCTGGAACAGAAGCCAGGACCTCTTCGAGGGTCATCAGCGCCCGCTGGCGATTCTCACCCTCCAGTGGTTGGACGGAATCCAGCCTGAGGCCGGGCGGGAGAGGGATCGATGCCTGACCCAGAACGGCTGGGCCGCAATACATCAGCACCGCCATCGGGCCGAACCACCGGAGTCGAAGGAAGAACATCAGGATGCCAGCGGGCGGTGTACGCATACGCGTATCGTTGCTTAGGGAATGACCTTGTTCAAGGGATAGCTGAAAATCGCTGTGGCGCCGGCTCGCTTGAGCTGCGGGACGAGTTCTCGCTCAACCCGGGCTTCAACGATGATTTCGATCGCCACCCAATTGCGATCTGCGAGCTCATTGACCGTCGGTGACTGCGCCGCGGGGAGGATCGAAAGAACGGCCTCAAGATCACGACGCTGGGCATTGAGCTTCAGGCCGACTTGAGAACGCGCGAGGATCGCTCCCTGCAACAGCACCGAAAGGTCCTCAATCTTTCTACGCTTTTTGGGGTCTTCCCAGCTCTGCTTGTTCGCGACAAGCCGGGTTGTCGAGGTCATCAGGGTATCGATCACCCGCAGCTTGTTGGCGCGAAGCGATGAGCCGGTCTCGGTGACATCGACGATCGCATCCACCAGCCGGGCCTTGACTTCGGTAGCACCCCAGCTGAACTCCACTTTCTTGACGGGGATGTTTCGCTCCTGGAAGTATCTGCGCGTTGTCTGCAGCAACTCCGTAGCGATGATCCCGCCCGCGAGGTCCTCGGGTTTCTGATACGAAGATTCCTCAGGGACCGCGAGCACCCAGCTCACCGGCTTGCCGGTCGCCTTGGAATAGACCAGTTCGCAAACCTCGTGGACATCAGACTGATTCTCGACGACCCAGTCGTGTCCTGTAATTCCCAGGTCGATCACGCCGTCCTCGACGTAGCGCGACATCTCCTGGGCACGGAACAGAATCGCGGACAGCTCCGGGTCATCCACGGAGGGGAAGTACGAACGATCGCGGACCATCACCTTGTAGCCGGCACGCTCGAACAGGTTCAGTGTGGAGTCCTGAAGACTCCCTTTAGGGAGTCCGATCTTCAAGAGGGGTTGGGGCTGGGTCATGATCTCTGTTTCGTCAGGCGCTCGCCTGCTTGCTGCTTTTCTTCTTGGTTTTCTTGGTCGTCTTCGCTGCGGCCTTGCTTTCCTGGCTGTGGTTACTCACCGCCAGTTTCAACGCCTCATCCGCAGCGACCGAAGCCACCGCAGGTGCGTGCGCCGTTACGACATCAGTCGGCCATTTCTGCTGACGATCCGAAGCCCCCTGGATGGCCAGATAGGCAGCAAGCGTGTCGGCCGCTTTGACCTGCCTAAGGAGGATCGACTCCATCTCACCGGGTGATGCTGACTCGTGGACCACACTTCCCTTGGCGAGTAAGGACACCGTACGATCATCCACCGGGAAGGCATGCCCGCCAAAGGTCAGCAGCATCACGCGGGCAGCCACGAACGGGACCATGCCGGGCAGCGTGTCGAGATAGTGACGTTGATCTTTTTTCGCCGACGCCTCGATGGACTTCATCGACACCGCGTGTTCGCGGACAAACAGTTCGTTGAGGACCTCGATCATCCGTGCGACCCGTTCCTGAGCGAAGGGGTAATCGGTCCCGACCAGCTCGACTATCTGGACCTCATTGCTCACACGCAGCTCATTGATGTCCACCATCACCGACATGATTCGTCCCAGCGCGTCTTCTGCTTCGGTCTGCGTTGCACGCCAGTGCAGGAACGAGAAGACCACCTGAGTGATCGGGTCAAAAGGGTCCGGCTCCGGAGCACTCTTGGCTTTAAGAGACTTCTTGAGCAGGGCCTGCCAGGCTTTTTCGTCAAACTCGAGCTTCAAGGCTGATCCTCGGGTAGGGGGGTGTTGGGTTCATATCCGGGCTGCGATTGCTCATCACCATCAGATGCACGCATCGCTTCGACGCCGGTTCGTTCTTCGGCCTCGCGGATGGCAGCAAGCACTTCCGCTTGTTTCTTGAGCATCTCATCCAGTCGGAAGATCAGCTTGGGCACATGCTTGAGGGTCACCTTCTGCCGCACCAGGTCATGGATATGTCTGGCCGCGTGGTTGAGTCCCGCGACCGATGTTGCGCCATGCTCCTCGGGCAGGACCGAGATATAAATGAAGGCCTGCGACATGTCAGGCGTCACCTCGATCCGTGTAATGCTGGTCAGCCCGCTGATCCGCGGATCGGCCAGTCCACGCTGCAGCACCTCCGAAATCGATCGGCGGAGCAACGAAGCAACCTGGGCAAGACGATGGCTCAACGGTTCAGTATCTCAATCTGGGGCTTAGTGCCCTGAAATAATCTCAATCTTGTGGTCTCGGAGCACATACCCGTGACCTCGCTGTACCCAGTCGACCAGCTTGTCGAGCACGCTCTGGGCGACCTGAACACTCGAGGTCACCATCGCAACGCCAAGGATTGCGATCCGATGCTCATCCTGCCGATCGATCTCCGCCACACTCACGCGGTGCTCGTGATGGAGCTTATCCTTGAGGCTCCGGACCACGCGGCGTTTATCCTTAAGCGACATCGCTCCATCGATCGCGAGTTCGAGTTGAAGAATGCCAACAACCATGGTCGGGTACCAAGTGGCCTGAGCAACTAATCAAGTTTGCGTGCCGTTTCTTCAACCTTGTAGCAGATGATACGGTCACCGGATTTTACGTCGTCGTAGCCCTCGATACGGATCCCGCACTCGGTACCCACTCGGACTTCCTTCACATCATCCTTCACGCGTCGCAGGCTGTTGAGCGTGCGTTCATCGGTCACGACCACGCCATCACGCACCACACGCACCTTGCTCGATCGCTCGATCGATCCCTCGGTGACCATGCAGCCCGCAACCAGACCGAGCTTGGTGATCTTAAAGACCTCCTTGACCGTGGCTTCGCCGGTCTGTTTCTCGGTGCGCTCGGGAGCGAGCATGCCTTCGAGGCCGGATTTCACGTCATCTATCAGGTCGTAGATCACACGGTAAGTGCGGAGATCAACGCTTCTGGCTTCTGAGATCTCACGAACGACTGCGGTTGGGGCGACCTGGAAGCCAACGACCACGGCCTCCGAGGCATCAGCCAGCAGCACGTCACTCTCGGTGATCCCGCCGACCGCTGCGTGGATCACCCGCACGGCGACCTCGTCATTGCCAAGTTTCTCAAGGCTTGTTCGCAGCACGTCGAGAGAACCTTGCACGTCGGCCTTGAGGACGACGCGCAACAGATTGACCTGGCCAGCCTTCAAGGTGTCCGCGAAGTTGTCCAGCGTGACCTTTGTTTTCGATGCGAGTTGGGTCTCACGCTCGTGGTCTCGATACTGCTGCGCGACATCCTCTGCCTGCTTGAGTGAGTCAGTAACATAGAACCGATCGCCAGCGTCCGGGATCTCATCGAGACCCGAGATCTCGAGGGGCGTCGCCGGACCAGCCTCACGGACTGACTGGCCGCGATCGTTCGTCATATCACGGACACGGCCAAAAGCACGGCCAGCGACAGCGAAGCTGCCCACGCTGATCTGACCCTCTTGCACGAGGATACGAGCCACAGCACCACGCCCCGGCTGCATCTCGGACTCGACGACAGTTCCGATGGCGTTGCCGCCGTAGTCCGCGGTGAGTTCGAGCAGCTCGGCCTGATAGTCCAGCAACTCCAGCAGTTCGGTGACGCCCTGTCCCGAGATGGCGGACGTACCGATGACCTCGGTTTCGCCGCCCCACGCGGTGGGGTTGAGTCCCTGAGCCGCGAGCTGGCCGTAGATCTCCTGGACTTTGTCATCCGTTGCTTCGGGGCGGTCGATCTTGTTCATCGCAACGATAATCGGGACGCCCGCCGCCTTGGCGTGGTTGATCGACTCGATGGTCTGAGGCATCACGCCGTCGTCAGAAGCGACAACCAGCACGATCAGGTCGGTCATCTTGGCACCACGGGCTCGCATCGCCGTAAAGGCTTCGTGACCGGGCGTATCGAGGAAGACCACGGTCTTCTCGACGCCGTCAGTGCCCTCGACCGTGACGCGATAAGCACCGATGTGCTGCGTGATCCCGCCCGCTTCGTGTGAAGCCACATCGGCCTTGCGGATCCGGTCCAGCAGCGAGGTCTTGCCGTGATCGACATGCCCGAGGACCGTCACGATAGGCGGGCGACCCTTAACATCAATACGCTCGCGATCGCTAAAGACCTGCCGTAGCTCGTCCTCGGCCGATCGCTGCTCCTTGACGATCAGTTCGATGTCGTACTCGAGCGCGATCTCCATCGCCATCTCAGCGTCGAGCGACGAGTTGATGTTGGCCATCACGCCCTTCTGAAACAGGTACTTGATGGCTTCCGTACCCTTGATGCCAGTCGCGGCCGACAGGCTCTTGATCGTGACCGGCTCTTCGATCTCGACCTTGCCGCCGGTGACCGCAGGGGTCAGCGCCTGAACGCCTCCGCCCTTGCGCTTCTCCATGCTACGACGACGCTGCTTGAGGAAGCCGGGAGCGCCCCGTAGCCGCGCGTCCAGTTCCTCAGCGTCCGCCTGCGAGAGCTTGCTCGGTCCGGACAGAAGGTTGTCGGAGGAGCGCGATCGGCGTGTGTTCCCCGATCGCCGGTTTCCACCGCCGTCGCCGCCACGTCCCGATGTCTTATCACCGCCAGAGCCTCCACCAGCCCCGCGACCTCGCGAAGGGCCGCGCGAACGGGTGAACCCGCCGCTCTCTTCCGCGCCCGGGTCCATGCTGGGCATCCCCTGCGAAGGACCGCGAGACGGCCCGCCGCCTCCGCCACCGGGTGATCGGCGGGCAGGGCGCGTCTCAACCGGGTCAGGCCGCTCGATGCGCACCACACGTGGACCCTTGAGTGACGCTTGCTGCGGCTTCTCCAACGGCTTGCCGCCAGGGGAAATCACCTTGGGGCGTTCGGGCACGTTCTGGATGCCAACCGCCTTGACCGGATCATCGCTATCAACGTCAGCCGGCACTTCTGTTTCTTGTGACACCGCGGGGGTGTCCGCGTCGCTCTCGGTCGCCACAGTTGCTTCTGCCGATTCCACCTCAGCTACAGGCTCTGCAACAGCTTCGGCGGGCGTTGGTGTTTCAACAACCGGCGCTGGCTTCACAGGCTCCGGAGCGGGCGGCTTCTTGGCTAACGAGGGGGGCTCAATGTGTGCCTTGCCCTCGTCGGCTTCGCTGTCCTTGGCCTTCTTGGCAGCGGGTTTCCGCTTGACCGCTTTGGCCCGTGCAGGCTTGGCGACGGTCTGTGTCGCCGTCGCCACCCCGCCATCAGACTCCTGGCTGGCCTCCTCATTGTCCGCGCTCGCATCGGAGAACCACTCGCGGATCGTGACCGCCAGGCCGACCTTCACGGTCGACATGTGGTTCGTGATGCCCGGCACACCCTCATCCTGGCAACGCTCGACGATGAGCTTACTCTTCACGCCGAGGTCTTTGGCCAGTTCAAAAACACGCAATGCCTTAGCCAAGGAAGACTCCTTAAGGATTCCTGACAAACCCGCTCACCAGCGCCAATCAGCGTGGTGAGGTCTGCTCGCTGCTTTCTGCGTCAGCTTCAACCGACGCTTCATCATCCGTCGCCGTCTTATCGACAGCCTCAGTCTCATCGCCGGACGGTTCTTCAACGAGATTCCGCTGCTCCAGCAACTCGACGATGTCCGTGCCCGGGTCGGCAGGGTTCTTGGACCCCGGCTCAATCGCTCCGCCGCCAAGCAGGTCGTCAATGCCCGAAGGCGTCGCGACATACTGCTGACGTTGCTGACGCTCGGCTTCCTGCTTCTCTCGCTCCTGTTCCTCAGCGACCGTTTTCGCTCGCTCGGTGCAGGCCGCGACCATCGCTTCGGCGATACCCTCTTCGACATCCAGGGTCTCGACCAGATAAGTCGCTCCGACTTCCTCGACATCGAACACGCTGATGACACCCAAAGCGGCCAATCGGTCGATCAGCTCTTCCGAAGCGCCCTCGACCTCCTTGAGCGTCGTCTCCATGATGTCCAGGCTCTTCGAGAACTCAGGCGGCGTGAGAATGTCCACATCCCAGTTGGTCAGGCGCGCCGCTAGCCGAACATTCTGACCACGCTTGCCGATCGCCAGCGACAGCTGATCGTCATTGACAATCACCGTCGCTCGCCCCAGCTCAAAACACAGCGAGATCTCGACGACCTCCGCGGGCTTGAGTGAGTTCTGGATCAGTATCTGGCTCGAATCATTCCAGCGAACGATGTCGATCTTCTCGCCGCCAAGCTCATCAACGATGTTCTTGATCCGGCTGCCCCGCACGCCTACACACGCGCCGACAGCGTCAACCTTCGAGTCGATCGAAGCCACGGCGATCTTGGTCCGATGGCCGGGCTCGCGTGCCATCGCGCGGACTTCGATAATCCGCTCAGCGACTTCGGGAACCTCGACCTCGAACAGTCGCTTGATGAAATCAGGGCTCGCACGGCTCAGCACGATCTTGACCTGGTGACCTGCGTCGCGGACATCGAGAATCAGACACCGCACACGCTCGCCGGGCTGATGTTGCTCGCCGGGGATCTGCTCCGAGCGGGGCATAAAGCCTTCCGCCCGTGTGCCCATCGAAACCACAAGAGCCCCACCTTCATAGCGCTGAGCCGTTCCGGTCACGATCTCGCCGACGCGGTCAATAAACTCGTTGTAGATGCTCTCCCGCTCGTCCTCGCGGAATCGCTGGATCATGACCTGCTTGGCGGTCTGAGCCGGGATACGACCCAACTCCACCAGATCGATCGGGTCTTGGCCCCGGAACAACCGCAGTTGACCGTTAAGCCGATCCAACTCGCAGGAGAAGTCTTCGGTGTCCACCGCGTTGTAGTGCTTGCGCGCCGCAGACACCATCGCCTGCTCGATATCCTGAAAAAGCAGTTCCTTATCAATGTTGCGGTCACGCGAGATCGAGTCGATCAGGCGGAGCATCTCACTACCGTTCATCATCACAGATTCCTTAACGCGAGCTGGCCTCTGGCCAGCGACCGGGATGTCGAGGCCCATCAGGCGGGCCACAAAAAACAAAAAACCACGAGGTAAACTCCTCGTGGCCTTGGCGTGCTACGTCCGGGTCGGGCCCGGGAGTAGGGCGGTCAGGTCATCAACCGACTCCCTGTGAAGAAACGGAGCCCGTAGGCCCCAATCCGTCGGGTATCGGCTGCGAGGATGTTTGGAGCGCCCCCGATCACGGGAGTACCGCTCCAACACGCTCAACCATAGACCACCTGTGCGACATAGCAGCACCTCGGCCGCCCCGGCGACATGCCGAGGCTGACCTGTCAATTTAGCGTAACCGCCCCCTATGTCAAGAAATGCACGCCCCTGCGGCCAGAATCAGGATCGTCCCGTCAAGCCCCACATCGAACAATGCATGCGATCGCGAGGTCGCCTTGAGGGTCAAACCGATCGCCAGGCCATGAGCCAGCACGACCGCAGCCCAGCCAACGCCAGAACGGTCCACCGGGCTCAGCGCCGACACCAGCAGGCTCAGCATCAGCATCAGGGCCCCGAGCCGCCTGAGACTCGATGGCCGCATGACATGCGCCAGCGTCCGAAGCCCTGCCTCACGGTCTGAACGTCGATCCCGCAGCTCAAACGGCAGGGTCAACGCCGCAATGAACACAGCTCGTTCTGCGACCAGCCAAATCCACTCAAAACCGGCTGGCTCGACCTCGATCACCGGCAGCCCCGCCGTGACGCCAGCCCACACCACACCCACCAGCGGAACCTTGAGCAGCCCGGCCTGCCGGAGTGACCCGGCCCGACGGCTGATGATTGGCACGAGGTACAGCAGCGCCATCACACTCAGCACCACCACCACCAGTTGCTGACCCGGTAGCAGCCAGAGTGTCAATATGCCCGTGACCAACCCCAGGATCACCACAGGCAGCAGCCTCAGCCTCACCCACTCGCCAGGCAGCACAGGAGCCGAACGCGCCGCGTTGTAGAACGTCAGCGTGGCCAGAAACACCCACGCCGAAGTCAGCCTCCACGGGTCCCCACCCAGACGCACCAGCGACCCCGCCGTCAGCAGACCGGCACCCGCTGCGAGATAGACCTGAGATCGAATCAGCCACTGGATCACCCACCGAGTGTACCGATCACCAACACCCAGGACTCACGCAGCCAGCTTCAGTGCCGCGTCGCACGAATCAGAATCCCCACCCTGAATCATCCGCATGAGGCGTTCACGCTTCACATAGATCGCGTCCGCAGAGCCGATGTGATTCACCGGCCGGTGCGTGCACACGTTGTATAGATTGAAAAGCTCATACCCCTCCTCACGCAGCACCGAGTCGACCTCAGCAAACAGCGAGCACCCCTCATAAAACGCCGCGAAGTTCACCTCCAGCACCACACAGCCCACGCCCTGACGGAGCAACTCATGCGCGCCCTCGAGCGCCTGACGCTCGTACCCCTGGAGATCGAGTTTCAAGATGTCCACGTGGCTCAGGCCCGATGCCTTGAACCAATCATCAAGGCGCGTGATAGGCACCGTCCGCCGCTGACCCGGCTCGGTGGCATCCGGGAAGTATTGCCGACTCAGTGCATTCACCGGCAGCACCGAACTGGTCATCGGCGAGCTGTTGATCTCGATCGTTGTCGATCCCGTCCGATCCCCGATCGCCGACTGCTGAATCGTCCCCGGAACACCTGATAGATTCGCCTCAAGCCTCGCTTGAAGGTCCGTGTTGGGCTCGAACGCGTGAACCTCCAGGCCGGGAAAACGGGCGAGAAACCGACGAGCCATGTCCCCGGTATGCGCCCCGCCATCAACCATCACCAGGTGCCCACCCGCGTCGCCCTCAAACGCCGTGATCTTCACCACATCATCAAGCCACGACCCCGGCGACAGACTGATGCTTGGCGGGTCCCACCACTTTCGCAGTCGACCACATACATGCCAATAGACTCGTTTCAGGGCCTGGATCACGCTGGATGCACCTCGTCCGAGAACACAATGGAGAGCCAACACACGGCCCCACCATCTCATCGGATGGGCCCATGAATCAACCCTCTGATTGTGACGCCGAGTCCTTATCGGCAACGCCAAGCCCGCCTCGCCGCAGCGGGAGCAAGGCCAGCGGGATCCCACCCAGAGCAAAAGCCGCTACACGATCGGCCCCCATCACCACGGAATAATCCGTCGGATACAACATCCAGTTCCAGGCTGCACCATCCGCCACCACCGCCACAATCGCGCCCATCAGCACGACCCCCACATACCGCTGACATACCCCCGAGCCAGGCCCCAGTGCCAGCACCAGTCCAGCCAGCAAGGCCGCCAGCACCTGGCTTCCAAAACCCACCGCGATCATCGCCACAGGCATGGGCGGGCCTGGGTTCGGCTGCACGATCAGGTAGGCCGCCGGTCCTTCGGCGTGAGCTGCCTCATAAGCCTCCAACTGAGCTTCATCCGACCAATCTTCAGGCATAGGCGGGAAGTAATAAAAACCCTCCTCCTCGATCCCCAGATCGCGGATCGACGAAACCACTGGGCTGTCCATCTTGATCGGCTTCATCGTCTGTTCATGAAAAGGCAACACCATCCACGAGACCATTCCCCATCCATGCATCAGCACACCCGCCAGCACAACACCCACAAGAAAGCGCAGCATGAACACCCTTTCAACCAAAGAAACCAGTGCATATATAAGGATGCAGTCTAAGTGCTGGCCAAAGTCCAGCAACAGGACAAACCCTCACGCAGCCATGCCAACCCGAGATGTCTCAGGCTCGTACAACCCCCGTATGACGGCATCAAGCTGCATGGCCTTCGCCTCCCATCCCTCATCCGCCAGCCGAAGACGCGCCGACCGCTGCCGCTCAGTGAGACCATTCTGCAACCCGCGCCTTACCGCTACGACTAGACCCGCTTCATCCACAACAAGGTCCGCGGCATCCGCCCACTCATGCACCGCAGGCAAAGCCCGGGCCACTACCGGCAGCCCCGTCGCCATGTACTCCTTGAACTTCAGCGGCTGCATCGCCCGCGTCACCGGCAGGTCCGCATAAGGCATCACCAGCACATCCGCCCGCTGCGCCAGCGCTGGCAGCTCGCCGTAAGCCACCGGCCCCAGCCACGTCACACCTTCGAGTGACTTGAGCCTCGGGTCCGGGTCCTGGACAGGCCCCGCCAGCACCAGATGCCCCAACGAACTCAGCCGCTCGCACCACCCCACATCCAGACGTCGGTCAATCACACCCCAGAACAACAGCACCGGCCGCTGATCACTCGCCCACGGCACCGATGAACGCGCCCCAGCAGCATTCCAATGCGTGAGATCTATCCCATGAGTCAACAGCTCTGCCTCGCCCCCCATCGCCGACATCCGCTCCCGGATCCGCTCCGATACGGCCACCACCCGATCCACCTTCCCCACCAACTCCGCCTCCATATCCCGCATCACCTGGTGATCCAGCCCCGGCCACGCCGAGAAATCATCCACCGCGTAGTACACCCACCGATCGACGCCACCCATCCCCACCACATCTGCAGCAATCGGCAGCGTCGTAACCCCGATCGTCCGTCCGCACTTCGCCGCGCGACTCCCGCTGATCGCCCGCTGCATCAAACGCCGGTTCATCGCTCGCTGCCAACCCGACCGAAACCCTGGATACATCAGCGGGCTCAGAACCTCCGGCCCAGAGCCATCTTGAGTGTCTGTTGATTCAGCCTTCTGAAACCGACCCATCACATACCCCACCGCCCGCCGCGCATCTGACCAGCTAAAACTCGGCCGCCGGGTCCCCACCGTGTTGATCCAGCTCACCTCATACGACGCCATGAAATGCTGCACCAGATGCTGCGCCGATGACGGATGCCGCCCCCAGTGGTCGGCCAGCACCACCAACCCATCCCTCCCGGACGCCATGATGTTCATGGATGCAAGACTCATGCTCGCCTTATCGGCATGGCCGCGATCCACCCGCCATCCTGCACCTCGACACATCAACCACCCGATGTTTCAGGACGGACGCAGAGCGTTCGGGGAGCCCTCCATGACACAAGCATCTCATCGCATCGCCAACGGACGCCAGGGAAACAGCCGCCCTCGCGTCCTCATGCTCACTCATCGCGTCCCGCACCCGCCCGACCGTGGCGACCGCATCCGATCGTGGCACATCCTCTGCGCCCTCGCCCAGCACGCCGACGTCTCCCTGGCCTGCCTATCGGACGCTCCGCTGAGCCGGGAATCGCACGCCAAGCTCTCCGCCATGACCCAGCAATCCGCCATCCAGCCCATCACCCGCGCTGGCAGCCTTGTCCGAGGCGGAGTCTCTTGGGCTCAGGGCAAGGCCATCACGCCCGCCTGGTTCTCCCGAGATAACCTCCACCGCAAAGTCCTCGCCTGGCACAAGCAGCAACCCTTCGACGCCATCTACGTTTTCTGCTCCGGCATGCTGACCTACCTCAAAGGCATGCTCGATGGCCCCAATAGGCCACGCCTGATCGTCGATCTGGTTGATGTCGACAGCGCCAAATGGTCCGAACTCGCCAAACGCGCCCCGTGGCCCCTGAGCGAGGTCCTCAAAACCGAAGCCCACCGTCTGCAAGGCCTCGAACGCGAGCAGGGCACCTCCGCCGATGCCGTGCTGCTCGTCACTGAAGCCGAACGACGGCTCTACCTCGACCGCGTTGGCGGCGGAAACCTCAAAGTAGTCCCCAATGGCGTCGATCTCACCCGCTTCGCTCCGCTCCCCGATTACCACGGCAAAACCCTCGCCTTCGTTGGCGTGATGAACTACTGGCCCAACATCGAGGCCGCCGACTGGTTCGCCCGCCGCGTGCTCCCTCGTGCCCGCCAGACCTGCCCCGGCGCCACCTTCAAGATCATCGGCCGCTCTCCCGCCCGATCCGTCCGCGCCCTTGGTTCACTCGATGGCGTCACCGTCGTCGGGGCCGTCGATGATGTCCGCGAACAACTCCGCACCGTCACCGCCGTGGTCGCACCCCTGCTTACCGCCCGCGGTGTCCAGAACAAAGTCCTCGAAGCCATGGCCTGCCAGCGCGCCGTGATCTGCACGCCTCAGGCCGCGCGAGGCGTCGATGCCAAAGCCGGCGAGGAGCTTCTGGTCGCTCGAAACGCCGACGACTGGGCCCATCAGATCAACCACATCCTGACCCACACCACGCATAGGCAAGCCGTCGCCACCGCGGCTCGGCAACGCATCGAAGCCATGGGTGGATGGAATCAGGCCCTTGCCGGACTCCCGTCGATCGTCTTAGGCGAAAGCTCCAGTCAATCGGCCCGCAAGGCCGCTTGATCCGTCACGGACCTAACATGATCCCGTGACCGCCCGACGCCCCATCCTCGACCAGCTCCTGCTCAAAGCCCACGCTCTCCCACGCGTGCCGGGCGTCTATCTCATGAAAGACGCCAAAGGCGTTGTCATCTACGTCGGCAAGGCCTCCATTCTCCCCGCCCGCGTGGCCAGTTACTTCGTCCCATCCGCCGCCCGCTCGGGCAATCTTGGCCCCAAGAAGGCCCCCATGCTCGATCTCGTCGAGGACTTCGAGACCCTCGAGTGCGAATCCGAGTGGGAAGCCCTACTGACCGAAAACCGCCTCATCAAGGACATCCACCCCCGCTTCAACGCCCGACTCACCGACGACAAGACCTTCCCCTACCTCGTGATTACCCTCCGCGACGAGTTCCCGGGCGTCTTCATCACCCGCCAGCCCACCGACCCGCAATACAAGGGTGCCCGCGTCTACGGCCCCTTCACCTCCGTCTACGCCCTGCGCGATGCCGTCCAGATCCTCCAACGCATCTTCCGCTTTAGAACCTGCACCCTCGACATCCGCGAAGACGACGAATCCCTCAAGCACTTCCGACCCTGCCTGCTCTACCCCATCAAACAATGCTCCGCACCCTGCGGGGCCCGGATCTCCAAGGACGCCTACCGCGCCGACATCCAAAGACTCCTCCGCTTCCTCGATTCCAAACGCTCGGTCGTCCTCCGTGAACTCCGCGACGAGATGACGCAGGCCTCAAGAGTCCTCGACTTCGAGCGCGCCGCTATCGTCCGCGACCAGATCCGTGCCATCGAGAAACTCGACGACCGCGGCGACCGCCGCGACGGCTGGCAACCCGAGACCGAGACCTTCTGCGCCGATCCCGCCAAAGGGCTCGAATCCCTCCGCAAGACCCTCGCCATCGAAGACCCCATCCGCTGCGTCGAGTGCATCGACATCGCCCACCTCCACGGCAATGAGACCGTCGGCTCCAAGGTCTGCTTCGTCGATGGACGGCCCCTGAAAAACGAATACCGCCGCTACCGCATCCAGACCGTCGAAGGCGGAAACGACGACTACGCCTCCATCCGCGAGGTCGTCTCCCGCCGCTACCGCGAGGCAGGTGCCGGCAATGAGCTCTATCCCGACGTCATCATCATCGATGGCGGGCTCGGCCAACTCCACGCCGCCCTCGAAGTCTTCGAGACCCTCGACGTCCGACCCCCCATGGTCATCTCACTGGCCAAAAAAGAAGAACTCATCTACGCCCAGGCCAGGTCCGAGCCCATCCGTCTCGGCCGAGAGAATGCAGGCCTCAAACTCTGTCAGGCCATCCGCGACGAAGCCCACCGCTTCGCCCAGCACTATCACCACATCCTCCGCAGGAAAAAAGTCCTTGGCGAAAACTGAACTCAACCCCAAAGCGCCACGGGCCGCTTAGACCCGTGGCACCACGTGAGGAGGAGAGGGCAAACTCCAGGTTACGTCCCAATCCTGAAGCTGTAATCGTGTGATCGCCGCCTTCGATCAGCCTCGACTTTCGACGATTCCCGCCGACGACACGCCAGACGTACCGCGTGGATCAAACCCAGACTCATCGCCATCACAAGCCCCAACGAACCGACCGCCATGAGCGCCAGCGTGAAATCCATCCGGACACCCAGCACCGTCGCGCGAACGACCTCGTAACCAAACGCCAGCAACCCGGCCACGAGCAGCACACGTTTCCAGCCCTGCTGCTCCTTCGGCTTGACCACCAGCGCTACCGCCAGCAGGCCCACCAACCCGTAACCCATGACCGCGATCACCATCTGTGATGCGCCGACCTCGTAGGATCGCTCCCACACCCCCGCCAGCGGCACCTCACCCCCGCCGGTATCGACGACGCGTGCCAGCATGACGGTCACCAGCAAGCCCAGCAGTACAACACCCCCTACAAACAAAGATCGCAACGCCGGATCACGCCGAACCACACGCAGCCCATCCGCGACCCGATGCACCACGGGCGTCAGCAAGGCATAACCAAGTAGACTCACGCTCAGGAACATCCTCCGAGCTGGCAGCGCCAGCACCGCCCCGGCCGCCGCGGCGCCGGTATTCACCAACACATCATTGAGTGCCGACACCCTCGCGACCGAGAACGCCTGTCCGGTCTCGATCCCCCAGCTCAGCAACCCCGCCAGCATGACACTGACGCCAAGCCCCGCGTTGAAACCCAGCCGTGGCCGCAGCGCCAGCATCCACATCACACCAAGCGGGAAGAAGATCGCCGCATTCAAAAAACCATCCGACAGCCACTCCGGCAGCCCCCAACTCGATACATGGCCCTCGCGGTACACGTACCACCGAAGCGGTTTCGTCAACGCGTAGCCAATTACCTGGGCTGTGCTTCCGATCGACTCACTGTCATACGCTTGCGAATAAACGGTTGGCGGCCAACTCAAATCGAACGGTATCAGCCCGCCGTACACCAGCAGCGCCGACCAGATCAGCGCAAGCGTCGCCGACCGCCGCCACCAAGGCGACGACCACGCACGCTGCACGTTAGGTTGTCCGATCGCCTGATCAACCATCCAACGACTCCAATCAGAAGGCCACCACGCCCCCTGCCAGAATCCTACGATTCAGCTTCGCGCCATCCAAACTGATTATCTAGCTACCTGTCGAGACGGCCAGCGCAAACCCTACAGACCCCCCAGACCGCACGCGACACCTTGTTCCGCTGCGCCAGGCCCGATTCCCCGTCATAATGTGCCAATGGCCACCGGGCTCATCTATTCTGACCGCTTCCTCGATCACCGCACCGCCCCCGGTCACCCCGAGCGGGCCGAGCGTCTGCAAGCCATCGTCGAGCGTCTCAAAGCCACCCACCAGTGGGATGAAGTCGAGCACCTGGCCTTCGACAAGGCCGACCGCCGGTGGATCGACGCCATTCATGCCCCCCGCTACGTCGATCGCGTGTTTGAGGCCTACCGCACCGGAAAGACCGGACTCGACGAGCACGATGGCGGGCTCTGCGCCGACTCCGCCGAGGTCGCCCAACTCGCCGTTGGAGGAATCCTCGCCGCCATCGACGCCGTCATGTCCGCCACCGTCCACAACGCCCTCTGCCTCGTCCGCCCACCCGGTCACCACGCTGAATACGACCGCTCGATGGGCTTCTGCCTCTTCGGTAACGTCGCCATCGCCGCCAACTACCTCATCGAACACCACCGGCTCACCCGCGTTGTCGTCATCGACTGGGACGTCCACCACGGCAACGGCACCCAGCACCTCACCGAACACCGCAGCGACATCTTCTGCATCAACCTTCATCAACACCCCATGACCCTCTACCCCGGCACCGGCTACGCCCACGAGAAGGGCACAGGCGACGGCGAAGGCTTCACCCTCAACCTCCCTCTCGACCCCCACGCCGACGATGCCCGCTACCGGCAGGTCTGGACCGATCACCTCGAACCCGTTGTCCGCGATTACCAGCCCCAGTTCATCCTCATCTCCGCTGGCTTCGACGCCGCTGAAGGCGACCCGCTCGCCCACATGAACGTCACCACCGAGGGCTTCCGCTGGATGACCCGCCAGGCCAAGCAGCTCGCCGAGCAACTCTGCGACGGCCGACTGGTCTCCGTTCTCGAAGGCGGGTACGACTTGCGATCCCTCGCCGAGAACGTCTCGGTCCACCTCACCGCCCTCACCCGCGAAGAACATCAGGACGGCCTCATGGCCATGAAAGCAGGCTTCTAGCCCATGACCACCACGCCCGAAACGACCAACAAAACAGACTGGTACGAGCCCGGCCTCCGCTTCGAGTGCACCCAGTGCGGCAACTGCTGCACCGGCCCCACCGGCTTCGTCTGGTTCACCCCCGAAGAAGGCCAGGCCATTGCCAAGGACCTGGGCATTTCCGAAAAAACCTTCCTCCGCGACTACGCCATCAAGAAGTTCGGCCGCTGGTCCCTGAAAGAGAAAAAACGCGGCAAGCTCTACGATTGCATCTTCCTGACCTGGAACGATGACCACACCAAAGCAGGGTGCTCCATCTACAAAACCCGGCCGACTCAGTGCCGCACCTGGCCCTTCTGGCCGAGCAACCTGCGCTCGCCGGAAGACTGGGAGCAATCCGCCGGTCATTGCCCAGGCATGAAGCAGGGCATGGCGGGCAAAGGCACCTTCGTCCCCGCCGACGAGATCCGTATCCGCCGCGACCTCAGCGACCGCCGGCTTTAGCCATGGACCCCGACCGCCACGATCTCTGGACCCACTGCTTCGCCGCCGCCCGAAACGCTGATGTCGATGGCGCGATCGCCGACCTCTACGCCAACCTTGATCAGGCCGTCGCCGACCGTTCGCCGCGTTGCGACCAGTCCGGCCGCTGCTGCGATTTTGATGGCTACAAACACCGCCTCTACGTCACCGCTCTCGAAACCGCCCGCTTCCTGCTTCATGTCTCACCAACAACGATGAGCAAGCCCCACGACCCACGCGGGGGGGGGCTACCGATCCTGACGGCGAGCAAGCCCGCTTGTGTCTATCAGCACGACAGACTCTGCACCGTTCACACCATCCGACCACTTGGCTGCCGTGTCTTTTTCTGCGAACCCGGCACCGAGGTATGGCAGCAGGACACCTACGAGCATTTCATGTCTCGCCTCCGCGACCTTCACGACAGCCACCGCATCCCCTACGCCTACATCGAGTGGCGGGCCTCCCTCGACGAGGCCGCCGAGGTGCTAGGCCGAGTCGCCCCGCTGGGTCCGAAGTCCGATCGATAAATGGCAGCGTGCTAAGCCAGCCCAATAGTCAAGAGGACTTCGTCAGGCCGATCAACAATCGCTTCAGCTCCCGCCGCCCGCAGCTCCACTGCGACATCGTTTCCGCCGGCAAAGCCCCACGTCACACCCATACTTCGCATCCCTGCCCGCCGGGCCGTCTCGATATCGATCGTCATATCGCCCACGAACCACCATCGCTCCGGAACCCCGCCCAGCTCTTCGACGATCTCCATCGCCCCCGCCGGATCGGGCTTAGGCTCAATGCCCTCCCGCTGCCCGATCACAGACCCAAAAACACCCTGATCAAAGCGGTGAGCCACCAGCCGCTGCGCCGGGCCGTGGGGCTTGTTCGTCAGAACCGCGAGAGGCACACCAAGCTCGCGGAGCGAAGCGATGAGGGGCTCAATCCCCGGATAAGCCGCGGCACGTTCGCCGGAGTGCGTCTCGTAGACGGTCCGGATGCCAACCACGAGGTCATCGATCCGGTGGTCCAGTTCATCGCCGAGCATCGACGCCACCAGATGCCGCAGCCCCAGACCAATCCACGGCCGATACGCATCAGCGGGCAATGCTTCAAGATCAATCGCGGCCCTGGCGCGATTCGCCGCCCAGGCGATCTCAGCTAGCGAGTCCACCAGAGTCCCGTCCAGATCGAAGATGATGCCATCGGGCCGCATCAACAAAGACTACTCCATCACCGGCCTCTGCCGTGGACACCGGCGATGCCCCCGATTATGCTCGCATCGAAAGCCGAGGCACGCATGTCGTATCAAACTCGCGAAAGCATCGGTGCCGCCCTGGGCCGAATCCCTTTGGGGCTCTTCGTTCTCACCGCCAGCCATGAAGACCACCGACTCGGCATGCTCGCAAGTTGGGTCCAGCAGGTCTGCTTCGAGCCCCCGATGGTTTGTGTCGCCGTTGCCAAGGGACGCTCGATCCTCCCCTTGCTTAGCGAATCGCGCCACTTTGCCCTCTGCCAGATCGCCGCCGACGACCGCATCATCCAGCGGAAGTTCGCCAAGGAGTTCGAGCCCGGCGAAGACCCGTTTCTCGGTTTCGAGTTGATCCACGGCAGCATCCGCGATCTCCCCATCCTCTCTGGGTGCAGCGCGTTTATGGAGTGCGAGCTCTCCTGCCATCTCGATGTCGAAGGCGATCACGACTTGTTTATTGGCAAGGTGAAGGCTGGCCACGCCACAGATAAGGACCCTCACGTCCACTTCCGCGATAACGGTTTCGACTACGCCTGAGCCCGCCCGCGAATCGCCCTACAATCTAGCGATGACCACGCAAGCCACGCCGATCAACGTCGATGATCCTGTGAACGCTCAGGTTCTCGCCGTCTCTGAAGACCGCATCCAGGGTTTTGTCCGCGATCCGTTTGCAGCGATCGCCAGGGCTTCGGGCCTGGATGAAGACCTTGTCTGCGAGCGCATCCGCGCGATGCTCGAAGCCGGTGTCATCCGGCGGGTCCGCCAGACCGTTCTGGCCACCAGCCTTGCGCCCGGAGCGCTGGTGGCGTGGAAAGTGCCTGCGGACCGGCTTGATGCCACCTTCGACTGGATGTCGCAGAACGACCCGTTCTCGGGACACGTGGTGATCCGTTCGACGGATGCGGACTCGCCGGGAGCGGCTTATCGGCTCTGGACCACGGTGAAGGTCCCGCAGGGTTACGACCTGGATAAACACTGCGCGTTTCTGCTGAAAAAGACCGCTGCCGAGGCGTTCAAGGCGATGCCGGCGAAGAAGCTGTTCGCGCTTGGCGTGGGGCATGTCCGCAGGAAGGGCATGGAACCGGGCAGCCGCTCCGATGAGCCTGGTCGCGCGATGGACGCGATCCCGGTTGAACTCGATGCGTTGGAGTGGAAGACGCTGCCGGTGCTCAAGGACGAGTTCCAGCCCGAGGAGGTCCACGCGGACCCGTGGTCAGCCCGTGCGGCGAAGGCCGGGCTGTCGCTGGAAGAGTTTTTTGCCGGAGCGGATTCGCTGCAGGTCAAGGGCGTGATCGGTCGGTTCTCGACGTTTCTGGAGCACCATAAGAAGGTGGCGGGGCAGCAGCGTGTGGCGAGTTTTAATGCGCTGTTCCACTGGCGGGTGCCGGCAGGGCGCGAGGTCGAGACGGGCAAGGAGGTCGGGCGTCATCACATTATGACTCACGCTTACTGGCGCGAAGGCGGGCCGGAGTTCAATGGCGTCAACATCATGGGCGTGGCGCACGGGCAGGAAAAAGACAAGGTGCTGGCCCACAAGGCGGCGATTGATGAGCACCTGCTTCAGGCTGGGATCGAGGTGAGCTACACCAACGTCTTCTGGGGCGGACGCTCGGAGATCAAGCCTTCTGAGATCCTGCCGGACCGCTACCGGGCGTGGTGCAAGGGCTTGGGGATCGATCCGGGAACGATGCAGGCGTGAGTGCGTCGATGCCCCCGGACGTTGAGGGTGATGCGGGTGGATCGGAGGATGAAGTGCGCCCCGCGTTTCTGCGGGATGTGCCGGTGAAGCGGTATCGGATGACGATTGCTTACGATGGTGCCGATTTTTGTGGTTGGCAGAAGCAGGAGCCACCGGGGCAGGATCCCTATCGAACGGTTCAGGGAGTGGTGGAATCGACGCTGACGCGGGTGATGCGGCAGCGGGTGAATCTGGTGGGGGCGAGCCGGACGGACTCGGGGGTGCACGCGATGGGTCAGACGGCGCACTTTGATGCGGCGAGCCCGATTCCTTATGAGCGGATGGCGCACGCGATCAACTCGCGGCTGCCGGAGGATGTGGAAGTGCGCACGGTGGTTTGTGCGCCGGATGGTTTTGATGCGATTCGGGATGCGGTGAAGAAGCGGTATCGGTATCGGTTGCATACGCTGGGCTCGCGGCCTTTGGGGACGCGGAAGCTGGTGTGGCATTACCGGGAGGCGCTGGACCTGGACCGGATGAACCGTGCAGCGCAAAAGCTTGTCGGGACTCACGATATTGAAGGGTTGTCGGCGGCGGGTCACGGGCGGGAGTCGACGTTGCGGACGATTTTTCGGTGTGAGGTGGAGCGCGCGGCGGGGGGCGAGGTGCATGTTGTTACGGAGGGGGATGGGTTTTTGTACAACACGGTGCGGATCATCGTGGGGACGCTCATTGAGGTGGGGCGGGGGCACACGGGGCCGGAGCGGGTGGATGAGATTCTGGCAGCGCGGGATCGGCGGCTGGCGGGTCCGACGGCGCCGGCGACGGGGTTGTGGCTGGAGAGGGTCTGGTATCCGGGGGATCTTGATGACGACGGAAGCGTTGTTCAAGCAAGGGTTTAGAGATGCGGGTCCTGCATATTATCACGCGGCTGATCCTGGGCGGGGCGCAGCAGAACACGGTGCTGAGTTGTGCGGGTCAGGTGGCGGCGGGGCATGAGGTGCACCTGGCTTACGGGCCGATTGAGGGGCCGGAGGGGTCGCTGCTGGAGGAGGCGCGGGCGAGCGGGGCGGTGCTGCATGAGGTGGGGTCGATGGTTCGTAGCGTTCATCCGGTGAAGGATTTGCGGTGTTACGGGGCGCTGCGGCGGTTGGTGCGTGAGGTGCGGCCGGAGGTGGTGCATACGCATTCGAGCAAGGCGGGGATTGTGGGTCGCGCGGCGGCGTGGGCGGAGCGTAAGTCGGGGTTGCCTAAGGTCTTGCACACGGTGCACGGTCTGCCTTGGCATGAGGGGATGAACCCGTTGAAGCGGCGGGTGTATGTGGGGCTGGAGCGTTGGGCGGCGCGGCGGTGCGATCACCTCATCGGGATCACGGCGGCGATGGTCGATGCGTTTGCGCACGAGGGCGTCATTTCGGCTTCGGAAGTGGCTCAGAAGTGCTCGGTTGTGGCGTCCGGCGTGTCCTTCTCGTCAATCAAACGCCCCCCCCACCTCGTTTTCGGCGATCGAATGTGCGCACGGTGCGGGTTTCCGGCGGGCAGTGAGTTGGTTGCGCTGGTGGCGCGGCTGGACCCGTTGAAGGGTCATCGAGACCTCTTAGGGGCGTTGGACAGGATCGTGCGCGCGCGGCCGGAGGCGCGGGTGGTGTTTGTGGGTGATGGGTTTGATCGGGCGGGGGTGGAGCGGGCGGTGGCGGAGTGTGGTCATGCGGATCGGGTGGCGATGCTGGGACTGGTGCCGTTGGCGGAGATGGGTGAGGTGTACGCGGGGGTGGATGTGGTGGTGCTGCCTTCGTATCAGGAGGGGCAGAGCCGGGTGCTGGTTGAGGCGCTGGCGGCGGGGTGTGCAGCGGTGGGGTATGACGTGGGGGGGATCCCGGCGGTGCTGGCGGCGACGGGTCGGGTGGTGCCGGTGGGGGATGTGGCGGCGCTGGGAGACGCGTTGGTGGGGGCGCTCAAGGAGACGGAGCAAGAAAAGGCCAGCAGGGTGGCGCGGGGGCGGGCGCATGTGGAGGAGCATTTTGGGGCGGAGGGGATGAATCGGAGGTTGCTTGAGTTGTATGAGGGGTTGGTCGGTTAGAGTTGGGCGATGTTGTGGAGGCACGCACCTGAAGGTGCGTGGCACCCTAAGAGAGGCGGTTGTTGTGGCGAAGATCATGGTGTTTGGTCCGCATCCGGATGATCAGGAGTTGGGGATGGGGGGGACGATTGCGCGGTTGGCGAAGCAGGGGCATGAGGTTTGTATCGTCGATATGACGAATGGTGAGCCGACGCCTATGGGGTCGGTGGAGCAGCGGGAGAAGGAGTGGACGCGGGCGACGGCGATTCTGGATGGTGGGACGGGGCGGGTTTCGCGACGGATGGTGGGGCTGAAGAATCGAGAGGTGGAGCACACGCTGGGGGCGCGGCACGCGGTGGCGGGGGTGATCCGGGAGTTTGGGGCGGAGATGTTGTTTGTACCTCACGAGGTGGATGCGCATCCGGATCATCGGGCGACGACGCGGATTATTGAGGATGCGCGGTTTGATGCGAAGCTGACGAAGATTGATCTGCCGGGGACGCCGGTGTATCCGAAGTGGCTGTTTCACTATGACTGCACGCATCTGAGGCGGATCACGACGCCTGACTTTCTGATGGACGTGTCGGAGGAGATGGAGGTGAAGATCGCGGCGATCGAGGCGTACGAGACGCAGTTCGTGCTGCCTGAGAAGAACCGTAAGGTGGTGGCGTGGCTGCGGCAGATGAACGGGTACCTGGGGAGCCGGATCGGGGTCGATTATGCGGAGGGGTTTTATGCGAAGGAGCCGTTGGGGTTGAGTGGGTTGGAGGGGGTGGTGTGAGGGGGAAGAGCACCAAGAAGCTCAGTGAACGCAGAGTGCGGCTAATTGTGCTACCCCTCTGTCTCGCATCCCTCCTGAATCTACCTGTCGTCCTATGGTTGAGCCGAGGCATAGGGCTGACGTGGCAGCAGTCTCTATACGCCCGATTCACACTTGCTTTACTGTTGTGCTCAGCCGCCTTTATCTTTGCCTGGCAGGCATTCTGTATTATGTTGCCGAAAATTGCTTCACGTGTTGGGATGATTCACCTTCGAATGAGAGATGATCTCCGTGACCCTTCTGTCATCAGGTGGTTTTTTGGTTTGATTCACCTGTGTATTGCTTTAGCTGTATTCAGTGCCGGATTGTGGTTTCTGATCGTTGGTCTTTGAATGGGTTAAGTGAGGCGTGTTTTTCGGGTGCTTGAGGAACTCCTTATAGGGCTCCAAGTGCGATTATGAGTCTGTGATGTAGCGGGCACCCACGGCTTGCGCCGTGGGCTCGTGGGAGGAAGGATGAGAAATATTAGAGGTGTGTTCGTGTCGGTTAGCGGTGTCGGATTCCGGGTGCCGGCTGCGCCGTACCCCGGCCACCCGTTGTTTTTGGTTGCGTGACCCCAGGCTTGGCGCCTGGGGCTCGTATCTGGGGTTCATCTTTCTATCGAGGTGGTTCTTCGGGTTGAGGTGTGGGTCAGGGTTTAGAGACCTGGCCAAGGTAGATGTCGCCTGAGCCGGCGTCGATGGTGAGGGTGATGCGGTAGTCGCCGGCGGCGAGGGTGATGGTGGCGTCGGCGGGGAGGTTGGTCTGGCCGTAGATGCCGAACTCGATTTGGGGGGGTGAGCCGAGGTTGTGGGAGGCGATGGAGACGGAGGCGAGTTCGGCGGCGCGGCCGGTGCCGAAGCGGACGGTGTAGGGGGTTTTGGTGATGGCGTCGGTGATGGGTGTGGAGCCGTCGCCGAAGGTGATGTGGTATCCGAGGTTGTCATCGTCGATGACGAGTCGGCGGGGGTCGTCGAAGTGGGCGATGGATTCGGAGCGGGCAAGGTCGAGGTCGGCGGCGAGGAGTCGTGCGGCGTCGCGGATGCGTGAGGCGTCGGACCCGCGGAGCATGGGAGCGGCCATGCCCATGATGACGCCGATGATGGTGATGACGAGGAGGAGTTCGACGAGGGTGAAGGCCCGGATAACGGATCGTGCTGAGCGGGGTGATTGGGTTGCTCGGAGCATGTGTGTGGTATCGGGTGGAAGAGGGGTGGGGTTGGGTGGATCGGGTGGTGAAGGTGGTCGATGCAGTTGAGTGTGTGGGTGGTCTTGGCTGGAGTTGTTATGCGGACATTGATGCGAGAGCGTGTTGGTCGGGGCGGGTTTACGTTGCTTGAGGTGATGATTGCCTCGACGGTGCTAGCGCTGATTACGTTGGCGTTGACGCAGGCGATGGCTGCGGGACATATGCAGACGCGGGCGGCATTGGAGCGGGCGCGGGCGATGACGTTGGTGGAGGCGATGTTGGAGGAGGTGTCGGTGCTGGGGTATCCGGCGGACCCGGATGCGGTGGTGGCTCCGCCGGTGACTCGGAGTCTGATCACGGATTTGAAGGCCTATGACGGTTTGACGGAGGAGCCTGGGGCGTTGGTGGATCATGTGGGGGTGCTGTTGCCGGATGCTTATCAGGGGTACACGCGGACGGTGACAATCCTTGAGGGCACGACGCTGGCGGTGGCTGATCTGGGGATGACGCTGAATGGGTTGAATGTGTTGGTGACGGTGTCGCTGGGGGATGGTCGGTCGTGGTCGGCGGGGCGGTTTGTGCCTGATCCGGATGGGGGTGTGTGATGAGGGGTCATCGTCGCGGTTTGACGTTGATGGAGTTGTTGCTGGCGGTGTCGGCATCGGCGGTGATTGCGCTGGCGGGTACGACGGTGTTGACGGCGCTGACTTATGCGGCGGAGGAGCAGCGGGATCTGCGGTCGGTGGTGGGGAAGTCGTTGGCGGTGGGGGCGCGTGTGGGTGCGGAGGTCCGGGAGGCACATGCGGTGCTTGCTGTGGGTGACGGGTTTGTGGTGTTGTGGCGTGGGGATGCGGATGATGATGAGCAGCCGAGTCTGGCGGAGCTGGTTCGGATCGAGGCGGTGGAGTCGGATCAGACGTTGAAGGCGTATGGGATTGCGGACGGAGTGGCGGATGTTGTATATGACCTGGCGGTGACGGACTTTGCGACGGAGACGGAGAATCGGATCGATGGGGGGTCGATGGTGGGGTTGAACTGGTCGCGGGATGTGGCGGGGTTTGAGCTGGCGCTGGATGATGCGGATGCGCAGGAGGCACGCTTGGTGTCGTATCGGGTGACGTTTACGGCGGGGACGCTAAGTGAGGTTTATGCCTCGGCTGCGTGCCTGCGGGATGGAGGTTTGTGATGCGAGGACGTCGTCGTGGTGTGGCGTTGTTGCTGGTGATGGTGTTGTTGGCGATCGGCTCGTCGATGGCGCTGGCGTTTGTGTCGGCGCAGAGCACGACGCTGGCGATCTCGGACAATCTTGAGAAGAAGGCGACGGCTCGTGTCAATGCGGAGATGGCGTTGTATGCGGTGAGTCGTTATCTGGAGGCGCAGGCGGACTGGCGGTCGTTGTTGACGGAGGGGGAGGTTGTTGGCGGTTTCGCGGGGGCGACGGTGACGTTGTGGGATGGGGTGGATGCGGATGGTGATGGTGTGGTCGATGGTGACGGGGATTTGATGGATGATGTGTCGGACCCGGTGACGATGGTGGTGACGGCCTCGCTGGGCGGGGTGACTCATCGGGTGTCGCGGGCGTACTGGCCGGCGATCGGGGGTGGCGGTCCGGTGGTGCTTATGGTGGTGGGTGATCCAGACCATCTGACGGCGCAGGAGGCTCTTCGGCGCGTGTTTTTGCTGGGTGAGGGTTATGGGGTGTCTTTGGTGGATTCTTCGGCGTCGAGTGGGGACCTGGCGGATGCGGTGGCGGAATCGGATGTTGTTTATGTGCCTGCTGGAACGAGTTCGGCGACGATTGGCAATAAGCTCAATGACATCACGTTGGGTCTGGTAACGGAGTCTTTGGGGCTGTCGGACAACGTGGGTTTGGCTTCGACTGGCAGTACTACGCGGAGTGGTGACTCGATCACGGTGGTGGATGCTGCGCACCCGGTTGTTGATGGTTTGGGGCTGGGTGAGATCGAGATCACGAATGGATCATCGTCGCTGGCGGCGCATACGGTGTCGGACACGTCGGACGCTGAGGTGGTGGCGACTGCGGGGTCGGATGGGGCGTTGTTGGTGCTGGAGACGGCGGGTATTCGAGATGACAGTTCGGTGACGCCAGCGCGGCGGGTGGTGCTGCCTTGGGGCGGGTCATCGTTTGACTTTGCGAATCTGAATGATGCGGGTCGTGATTTGCTGGTGAACTCGTTGATGTGGTCGGCATCGGGAGGGTCGCGGATTGGGGATGCGCGGCTGCTGGCGTTTTACAACTTTATTCAGGGTGATCCGATCGAGCCGCAGTTGCTGGTGCATTGGCCGTTGGATGATATTCCGCCTGGGGGTGGTGTTGCGGTGTCTGATGATCTGAAGTTGTGGAACAACGCGAGGATCGATAGTTATCGATCGAGTGCCGGGGTGTATGGGGGACTTAATCAGGGCGAGGGGGCGTTGATCACGACGAATACGACGGGGTCGAACAGTGTCGAGTCGTCGGGCGGGACGTTTGGGGGCACCTTGCTGCTGGGGCCGGGGGCGGACGAGGGGGTGGTGATGAACCTGACGAGTGGTGCGGCGGTGACGGGTGGTGTTGATCTGCAGATTACGGCCACGGATGTCTCAGCGCCTGCCCCGCCGGCGGGGATGCCGGGTTCGACGGGTAGCAGGACGGATAACGGTGGGGTGATGGTGTTGGGGAGTGATGGTATATCGACGGACTTTCATTTTGATGACTGGACGATCAACAACAACACGGAGGTGATGATTCGGGGTGATGTGCGGATTCAGGTATCGGGTGATTTTCGGATCAATAACGGTGAGGTCTTGCTCGCGTCGGGAGCGACGTTGTTGTTGCATGTCGAGCGTGAGATCACGCTGGACAACGGCAGTTCGATCAACCCGTACTCGACGCGGGCGGCTGACTTGGTGCTGGAGTTGGCTAGTGCAGGGGAGAAGCTGACTCTCAATGGGGGTGTTATCGCGGGGCGGGTTCATGTGGCGGATGACATCGACATTAATAGCGGTGGCGCGATTTACGGGTCGTTGATCTCCGGGAATGATCTGGTGATTCAGGACGGGTCGTTTCATGTTGATCTGGATTTGCCGGGCGTGCATACGAATAACCCGGGCTTTGCTGTGGTCGAGTTGCGGGCGGGTCACGGGGGATCGACTCAAGGTGGGGTGGTCGCGCCAGCGGCTGGTTATGGTGACGGTGGTACGTCGTTTTGGTTTGATGGGGTGGACGACTTTGTTGAAGTCCCGCATCATCCGGATTTTAAGATTGAGCGTGGGACGGTGAGTTTCTGGTTTCGGCCGGAGCGTCTGAGTGGGAAGCAGGGGCTGGTTTCCAAGGATTCGAGTGGTTATGACCAGGGTGGGCATCTGGATCTTCATCTGGATGGGAGCACGTTGAAAGTGGTTCTTGGGAGCAAGAACTCGACGAAGACGCTGACGGCTTCGGGTGTGAGTGTTGATACGTGGCATCATGGTGCGTTGGTGTTTGGTTCGGGCGGGACGAGGCTGTATCTGGATGGTGTGCTCAGAGACTCGGAGGCTTACTCGGGAGGTCTGGGTGGTAGCTCGGGGGGGACGGGTAACGAGGAGCCGTGGACGTTTGGTGTTGCGCAGCAGTCTTCCGGGAATCAGACGACGGGCGGGTGGAACTGGCCGTTTCAGGGTCGTATTGATGACATTCGGATGTACAGCACGCGGCTGAGTGAGACGCAGTTGGCGGAGTTGATGTCGGGTACGACGCCTTCGGCGGAGGCGGACCCGACGTTGGTGGAGGATCGGTCGGGGTATGGGATTCCGGCGCATCTGTTTATCAAGGACCTGGATCGGGTGGATTGGATTCCGGGGGGTGGTGTGCATATCACGAACAGCACGTCGATCGAGTCGCCGAATGTGATCACGAAGGTTTCGGATGCGGTGAATGCGGCGGGCTCGTTTTCGCTGGTGATCGATTACGAGCCGGGGAGTATTACGAAGAATGGCGACCAGGACCTAGTGAGCTATCAATCGTTTGCGGGGGCGGCGAATCAGGAGAATGTCGAGATTGAGCAGCGGAAGACGAAGTACAACGTGAAGACCCGGCGGGCGGGGGGGTATAAGCAGGTGCAGACGACGAACATCGTGACGGGTGGTCGTCAGGTGCTGGTGGTGACTCATGACGGTGTGGATCTGAAGTTTTATGTGGATGGGGGGTTGCAGTTCACGACGTCCGGGGGCGGGGCGCCATCGTGGTATGACCAAGGGGGGATTGGGCTTGGGGCGGAGGCTTACAAGTACAACGAGCCGTTTACGGGGAGGCTGTATCGGGTGGCGTTTTATGATGGGGCGCTGAGTGAGGCGGAGGTGCAGAATAACTACGCGGAGCCGACCTTCGAGGCGGGGGAGGGGATGATGCCAGCGCGGTGGGACTGGGACGAGTTGGATTAGAGCCCTGCTTCGCTCGCTGGCGTGAGCTTCGCAGGGGAAGTCATGAATTTTTCGCGCTTTCGGCGATAGAAATTGTGTCACCCGGCGCTGAAGCGCATCGTGTGCGACAGCGTGCGGGGATGTGCCCCCCGACTTCCGTCGGGGGCTCGTGGGGTCTTGGTTGTGTTGAGGGCTTAGAGGTCGGAGGGGTCGTAGACCCAGGTGTCGAGGGTTCGTGGTGTGGTGTCGAAGTCGTTGTCGGGGAACCAGAGTTTGAGTTCGCGTTGGGCGGATTCTGGGGCATCGGAGCCGTGGATGAGGTTGTATCCGCCTGACATGCCGAAGTCGCCGCGGATGGTTCCGGGCTCGGCTTTCTGACCGTTGGTTGAGCCGATGAGTTTGCGGCAGACGGCGATGGCGTTGAAGCCTCGGATGGCGATGATGACGGAGGGGGATGAGGTGACGAAGCCGAGGAGGCCGTCGTAAAAGGGCTTGCCGGCGTGCTCGGCGTAGTGCTGTTCGGCGAGCTTGCGGGGGATTTTCATCATTTTGAGGGCGACGAGGGAGAGGCCTTTTTTCTCGAAGCGGGCGAGGATTTCGCCTGCGAGACCGCGTTGGACAGCGTCGGGCTTGAGGATGATGAGGGTGGTTTCCATGGCAGGCTCCAGGTGTTGATTTGCGGGGTTCAGCTTGCGGAAGTCCGGGCTGGACAGGGTGTTATCGCCGAGACGGGGCTTGTCCGCAAGCGGCGGGTGAGGGCTAGCCGGTCAATATTGTGGTGAAAAGGGCGTAACGGATGTAGGGGCTGGTTAAGTCGGGTTGAGTTTAATCCGAGGAAGCTTTGGGGCGCATGGTCCGTGCGGACGTGTGAGTAGTTGGCAAGGTTGACCAGGAAACCCGGCATGAATCCCGTTCTGAGGCTACAATGACAGATCACTTTAAGGCCATGCACCCGGAACCTGCGACCATGGTTACGCCTGTCTCTCAATCAACCCAGCCGGATTCGGCGAAGCTAAATCGTCTGCGCCGTCGTATCCGTCGGACCTGGCGCGTGGTTAGCGTATTCGGTATAGCAGTTATCGGCATGCTGATGGGTTCGGCTGCAGCGGTTTTGGTTCATGCGCCGTCATCTGCGGGGAGTCTGACCTTGTTGGCGATCGATTCGTCATCAGCGGCGGCGCAGCGTGAGGCTGGGGAGGAAGTCACGGCAGCGGACGTGGATTTCGAGGCTCAGTTGCAGCCTGCAGACCATGAGGAGCGGATTGTTTTTGATGGTCGTCCGTTGCAGTTGCTTGGTGAGATTGAGATGACGGTCACGGCGTATAGCCCTGATGAGCGTTCGTGTGGTCCTTGGAATGATGGGTTTACGGCTTCGGGTTACAGCGTGTGGACCAATGGGATGCGGCTGGTAGCGGCGGATACGCGATTGCTGCCTTTTGGGACGGTGCTGACGGTGGATGGCTACAACGAGGGTTCGCCGGTGCAGGTTCTGGATCGTGGTGGGGCGATCAAGGGTAAGCGACTGGATGTTCTTTTTGCCACGCATGAGGCGGCTCGTGAGTGGGGCGTTAAGAAGATTCGGGTGAAGGTTTGGGGTTATAGCGATCAGGCCTCAGCGGCCCTGCCGAGTGCGTTGGAACTCATTCGCACGGGTGGTTGACCCTCTACGTCACGATCTCTAGAGTGCTAGGGCTGATGGCATCGTCCATCGGTCCCGCCTGTGAGGTCGTTCGTGTCCACAAGTTCATCCAAACCCTGGGTTATCTGGCTGCCTGTTGTGTTGGTGGTGGCGGTGATTTCGTCAGGCGCTATGTGGTATGTGATGCGGCCGCCTGCGGAGGTTGGTGGTCCTGAGGGTGCGGGTGGCATGCCTGAGATGATGGGGCCTCCGCCAGCGAGTGTGTTGTCTGCGGTTGTGCGGCAGGAATCGTTAAGCCAGGTGCAACGGATTACGGGTCGGTTACGCGAGGTGAGGCGGGCGCGGGTGGCGAGTGAGGTTGAGGGGAAGATTTTAGAGTTACCGGTTGAGGTTGGTGACAGGGTGGTCGCTGGCGAGACGTTGTTGGCGCGGGTGGATGGGGTGTGGGCTGATCTGGATTTGGAGTCGGCTGAGGCGGAGGTGGCTTCGATCATGGCGACGCTGAATCAGTCGCGGCGTGATCTGGAGCAGTTGATTCAGCTGGAGAAGACGCGGTCGGCGGTGGTGAAAGAGGTCGAGGATCAGCGCTCGGATGTTGAGGCATTGGAGGCAGCGCTACAGGCGGCCAAGGCGAGGCGGGCGCGGATGGCGCAGTCGGTCGAGCGGCTGGAGGTGTTGGCGCCTTTTGATGGCCGGGTGACGGCGAAGTATGCGGAGGTTGGGGAGTGGGCGGAGTTGGGGTCCGAGCTTGTCGAGATCGTATCGGTTGGGTCGATCGATGCGGTGGTGGATGTGCCTGAGGGGTTGGTGAACGGGCTTGAGATGGGTGGTGTGATCGAGGTGGAGATTGAGTCGACGAGTGAGGTGGTTGAGGGCCGGTTGGTGGCGGTCTCGCCGGATGCGATGAATGCGGCGCGGACGTTTCCGGCGAAGATTCGGCTGGATGATGGGGGCGGACGGTTGCTGGCTGGTATGAGTGTGCGGGCGCGGGTACCGGTGGGGTCGCGGGAACCGGTGTTGCTGGTATCTCGTGATGCGGTGCAGTTTGGGTCGGGGACGCCAACGGTCTGGGTGGCAGCTGAGATGCCGGATCAATCGATGCCTGCGGCGATGCCTGTGATCGTGCAGGTGTTGTTCCCGACGGGGGCTGACTATGCGGTGCGGGCGGCCCCCGGTGGTCCTGCGGGGATGCCGCCTATGCTGTTTGAGGGTGCTCAGGTGGTTGTGCAGGGAGCGGAGTGGTTGTTTCCCACGCGTCCTTTGATGATTCAGCCGGCACCGACGGTGGCGCGTTAGGCGAGAGCGGAGACTTCGTGGACATTATCCGCTTTGCCGTTGACAACCCTGTGAAGATCACTGTGGGTGTGATTTTGTTGGTGTTGTTTGGTTGGGTATCGCTGATCAATACGCCGGTGCAGCTCACGCCGAATGTTGATCCGACGATTATTACGGTGAATACGGAGTGGACGGGGCGGAGTCCTGAGGAGATTGAGCGGGAGATCATTGAGCCGCAGGAGGATGTTCTCAAGAACGTTGACAACCTGATTGCGATGACGGCGACGGCGAACCAGGGGTCTGCGGAGATTGAGCTTGAGTTTCTGGTGGGGACGGATCTGGATGCGGCGCGTCTTGAGGTTTCTGACAGTCTTCGGGAGGTGCCGGAATATCCGGATGATGCGGAGGAGCCGGTGGTGACGACGGGGGAGGCGGGCGCAGGGAGTCCGATTGCGTGGTTGCTGCTGGAGGATCGGGCGGGGCGTTTTGATATTCAGAAGTTGGGTGATCAGATCGAGGAGCGAGTCAAGCCGTTTCTGGAGCGGGTCCCGGGTGTGAGCGAGGTGCGGGTTTATGGGGGTCGTGACCGAGAGGTGCATCTTGAGTTTGATCCGTACAAGATTGCGCAGCGTCGGGTGACGGTGGATCAGCTTCGTGATGCGTTGCTGCGGGAGAATACGAATATCTCGGCTGGGGATATGCGGGAGGGTCAGTATGCGACGGTGATTCGGACGGTGGGTCAGTACGAGAATCTCGATCAGATTCGGGATACGGTGGTGACGGCGGATGCGGAGGGCGGGCCGATCCGGATTCGTGATCTGGCGACGGTGTCGCAGGGGTTTGCGGAGCGGCGGAGCTTTGTGCGTTCGCGGGGTCAGGTGTCGATTGCGCTGCCGGTGTATCGGGAGCCGGGTGCGAACGTGATCACGGTGATGGAGGGGGTGGACGAGCGGCTGGTGGAAGTCAATGAGGTGGTGCTGCCGCAGATGGCGTTGATTGCGCAGCGTGATCTGGGGTTGGCGGAGGCGCCGGACCTGTACATCCGGAAGGTTTATGACGAGACGGGTTATATCTATGACGCGCTGGGGTTGGTGCAGAGCAATCTGTTTATTGGTGGGTCGCTGGCGATTGTGGGGTTGTTGTTCTTCTTGCGTAGCGTGCGGCCGGTGATCGTGGTGGCGATCTCGATCCCGATTTCGGTGATTGGGACGTTTGTGGTGATGTATGCGGCGGGGCGGAATGTGAATGTTATTTCGCTGGCGGGGCTGGCGTTTGCGGTGGGGATGGTGGTGGACAACGCGATCGTGGTGCTGGAGAACATTGACCGGCATCTGTCGATGGGCAAGAAGCCGATGGTGGCGGCTTATGACGGGGGCAAGGAGGTGTGGGGGGCGATTCTGGCCTCGACGCTGACGACGCTGGCGGTGTTCGTGCCGGTGCTGACGATTCAGGAGGAGGCGGGGCAGTTGTTCCGGGATATCGCGCTGGCGGTCTGTGCGTCGGTGACGTTGTCGCTGATCGTGGCGATCACGGTGATCCCGACGATCTCGGCGCGTCTGCTTAAGACTCGGGGGAAGCGGGATCGTGATGAGGCGAGGCGGCCGTCGGTGTTGTCGCGGGTGGGCGGTGCGATTTCGGGTGGGTTTGCGGGTTTTATTCATTCGATGCTGGAGCCGGGGCCGGTGGGTGTTTTGGGTCGTTTGTTGGTGGTGGGGTGCTTCTTTACGGTGTCGGTAGCTGGTGCGTTGGCGTTGATGCCGCCTACGGATTATCTGCCGCGGGGGAACCAGAATCTGGTGTTTGGGATTCTGATTGTTCCGCCTGGGTTGGACATTTCGGCATCGGAAGAGATTGCGCTGCGGGTGGAGTCGAAGCTGCGTCCTTACTGGGAGGCGACGGATTACGGTGATCTGGAGGGTGTTGAGCCGTTGATTCATCCGTTTACGGGCCAGCCGGTGGAGGGTGCGCCGCCGCTGGAGAACTACTTTTTTGTGACGTTCTTTGGCGGGGTGTTCAACGGGGCGACGAGTGTTGACAAGAACAATGTTGAGACGATCGCGCCGCTGCTGTCTTCGGCAACGACCAGTACGTGGGGGATGGGTTTTGCACAGCAGACATCCTTGTTTGGGCGCGGTGCGGCGGGGTCGCGGTCGATTGATATTGATATTTCGGGTGAGACGTTGGAGACGGTTCGAGCGGCGGGTTCGGCGATTCAGGGCGGGGTGATGGGGAAGTATGGGCCGATGGCGGTCCAGCCCAGTCCGACAAACTTTGACAAGCCTGCGCGTGAGATCCGGTTTGAGATTGACCGGGTGAAGGCGGCGGAGTTGGGGATTGATGTTCGGGCGTTGGGCGATGCGGTGGCTGCCCTGGTTGATGGTGTCGTGGTGGGTGATTTTCGGGTTGCGGGTGAGATGATCGACCTGCGGGCTCAGGCGGATGGTGGTTTGGCGGGTCAGCCGGAGCGGATTGCGGAGTTGCCCTTGGCGTATCGGACGCCTGGCGGTGAGGTGGGTGTGGTTCCGGTGTCGAGTGTGGCGCGGTTCAGTTATGCGCAGGCTCCTCAGCAGATTCTGCGGCTGGAGGAGCAGCGAGCGGTGACGTTGTCGGTGACACCCCCTGATGAGGTTCCGCTGGAGTCGGCGACGGCAGAGCTGCGTGCGATGATTGATGGCATGCGGGCTCAGGGACAGATTTCGCAGGACATTACGGTTGCGTTGACGGGATCGGCGACGAAGCTGGAGCAGGTTCGCGAGGCGTTGCTGGGGCACTGGGCGGGTTGGACGATGGAGACGGTGCGGTCGCTGGGATTGAGCCGGATGTTCCTGGCGGTGCTGGTGGTGTACCTGCTCATGGCGGCATTGTTTGAGAGTTATTTTTATCCGTTGGTGGTGATGATCACGGTGCCGTTGGCGACGTTGGGTGGTTTTATTGGTCTGGCGATCACGCACGCTTATGTGCCGGGGCAGTTGCTTGATGTGCTCACGATGTTGGGGTTTGTGATTCTGATCGGTGTGGTGGTGAACAACGCGATCCTGATTGTGCATCAGGCGCTGAACTTTATGCGCGGGGAGGCGGATACCGACACTGGCGAGCGGGGTCAGAAGCTGGCTGCGCGGGAAGCGATCCGGGAGTCGGTGCGAACGCGTTTCCGGCCGATCTTTATGACGACGACGACTTCGGTCTTCGGGATGCTGCCTTTGGTGCTGATGCCTGGGTCGGGGAGCGAGTTGTATCGAGGGCTTGGGAGTGTGGTGGTGGGTGGGTTGATTGTGGCAACGGTGTTCACGCTGGTGGTGGTGCCGTTGTTGCTGAGTCTGACGATTGACCTGAAGCATCTGTTGGGGCTGGAGAAGGAAGGGCGGCTGGAGGCTTGACCCTTCCAGGAACCTAACCGGATATCTTGCTGAGGATTGCATGGAGGCGGGGGCGTTACCCGATACAGGGGGTGAGAAGTTGGTTGCGATCTGCGACCGACGTGCCAGGTGAAAGGGCCCCGCCGATGGTTGTTCGCGATTCCTCAGCCAGCTTGGAAGTCCCGGTTCTCAGCCGCGTCCGATATTTTGATGCGGTGGAGGCGAATCGTTCGCTGGTTTATGTCCGTCGTATTACGGAGGATATTTCATCGGCGTATGGTGAGGTGGTTCGGCTTCGGCTGAAGTTTGAGAGTGTGGGGCATCACGATCACGATGGCGTGCTGGAAGAGCAGTACAAGCGGGCGATGGTGCGGTTGTCGGATCTGGTGGATGAGTTGCAGCTTGCGGGGGTTGAGCTACGGGATTTTGAGACGGGTGCGGTGGATTTTCCTGCGATGAGTGAAGATGGTGAGATTTATCTTTGCTGGAAGATTGGTGAGTCAGCGGTGGAGAGCTGGCACGATGCGGAGAGCTCGTGTGACCAGCGGCGGCCGATCAGTGAGTTACCGCGTCTGGTGGGATGATCCGGAAGAGCTATAGATCAATCATCGAGTGACCCCGGAGTCTTGCTCCGGGGTTGTTTATTGGGTGCGTTTTCGTTCTGAGTACCAGAGGGCGGCGATGGTGGAGATGATTCTGACGCCAACGCGAGCACTGATCCAGAGGGAGCCGGTGATTTTGCTGCGGCCGGCGCGTCGTTTTCGGTAGGGGACGTCGATCTCGATGGTGCGGAGTCTACGGGTGGCGGCTTTGACCTGCATCTCGATGGTCCAGCCCCAAGTGCGGTCTTTCATGTCGAGGGCGAGGAGCGAGGGCCAGCGGATCACGCGCATGGGTCCGAGATCGCGGTAGCGTTTGCCTGTGGTGAGTCGGGCGAGGAAGCAGGCGAGGGCGGTGCCGAATCGTTGGTGAGGATCGAGGGCACCGGGTTGGGCGTGGCGTGTGCGGCTGCCTAGGACGAGGTCTTGCTGGCCCTCCTCGATGGGTTCGATGAGGCGTGGGAGCCAGGCGGGGTCATCGGAGAGATCGGCGTCGAAGAAGGCGACGGCGTCGGGGAGAGGTGAGCGTCTTTTGGCGTGGTCATCGGCGATCCAGTCGAGGGCGGCGAGGCAGGCGCTGCCGTAGCCCATGGAGGTCTCGGAGACGACGATTCCGCCTTGCTGGCGTACGAGATCGGGGGTGGCGTCGGTGGAGCCGTTGTCGGCGACGATGATTCTGCGGAAGGTGTTTTGGGGTAGTTCGGCGAAGAGGGCGGGGATGTTCTCGGCTTCGTTTCTGGCGGGTATGACGAGGTCGACGATCACGTGGTGGGGACTCCGCTGCGTTTTGAGGTTATGTTGGGCGTGTTGAGAGGGCTGTCTTTCGAGCCTAACTGGTCGTTATTGAGAGCGGGTTAATCATGCATATTCAGGACATCTTCGCCGAGCATCCAACGACATTCTCGTTTGAGTTCTTTCCGCCTAAGTCGCCGGAGCTGGCGGAGGACCTTTATCAGAACATTCAGGAGTTGCAGGAGCTGCGGCCACACTTTGTCTCGGTGACTTATGGGGCTGGGGGATCGACGCGGGAGGTGACGCATGATCTGGTGTTGCGGCTGAAGAAGACGACGACGCTGGACCCGATCCCGCATCTGACGTGCGTGTGTCATCAGAAGGCGGAGATTGGTGAGATCCTGGATCAGTACCTTGCGGCGGGTGTGAGTAATATTCTGGCGCTTGGGGGTGATCTGCCTCGGGATAAGCCGGACTGGGATCGTGCTCAGGATGCTTTTCGTTATGCGGCGGACCTGGTGACTTTTATTCGTGAGCACGCTGAGCGGGCGGGGCATCCGGATCGGCGGGGGTTTGGGATTGGGGTGGCGGGTTTTCCGGAGGGTCATCCCGGGACGCCTAACCGGCTGGATGAGATGGATCATTTGAAGGCTAAGGTTGATGCGGGCGCGGACTACATCTGCACGCAACTGTTTTTTGACAACCGGGATTTTTATGATTTTCGTGAGCGTTGCGAGTTGGCGGGGGTTGCGGTTCCGATCATTGCGGGGCTGATGCCGATCGGATCGACCAAGGGGATGCGGCGGATGGCGGACTTGGCGGCGGGGTCGCGTTTCCCGGCCGCCTTATTGCGGTCACTGAACCGGGCCGGGGATGATGTGGAGGCGGTGCGGCGGGTAGGGATTCACTGGGCGACGGAGCAGGCGCGGGACCTGTTGGACCATCAGGTGCGGGGGATTCATTTTTATACGCTGAATAAGTCGGATGCGACGCGGCGGATTTATGAGAGTCTGGGGGCGGCGGATTCGGCGAAGTTGTCTTTGTGAGCGGCTGCGTCGGTCTGGTGTGTATACTGGTATATGCTCGTCACTAGACGGGCTTAACTGATCCGTGTTCGGGCCTCCTTGTCGTGCCGAGTCGATGAGGGGACGTAAAAAACGCCAACTCGGTGACAACAAGCGTCACGTCACGCCGGTTTCGCTGGCGGTGGTGTTGTTAGAACACGGAGACCCTATGTCAGGCAGTATTACGCCTTTACCGATCATGCTTTCTGAGGAAGACCAGGCGATTTACGATCGTCTGGAGCCGCCAAAGACGATGGTGGTGAGTTATGGGTATCAGAAGCGGGTGGCGGAGTTGCCCTACGACGGGGATGGGAAGCCTGGGTGTGGTTCGAAGATGGTGATCCGGACTCAGCGGGGGACTGAGATCGGGGAGATGCTGACGACGACGTGCACGAACTCGGGTTGCGGGAAGTCAGTGTCGCGGAGCGAGATGCTGGAGTACATCAAGAACTCTGGTGGGAAGGATTATCCGTTTTCGACGGACGGGAAAGTCCTGCGGGTAGCGACGGTGGAGGATCTGCAGGAGCAGAGTCGGATCGATGGTGACAAGGCGGAGATGATACGTCGGGCGCGTGAGCATGCTCGGGAGCTAGGTCTGCGGATGAAGGTGGTGGAGGTTGAGCCGTTGCTCGGCGGGGAGCGGGTGATTTTTTATTACACGTCGGAGCAGTGGATTGATTTTCGTGAGCTGGTGAAGCTGTTGGCGACGGATTTCTCGACGCGGATTGAGATGCTGCAGGTCAATGCGCGTGAGGAAGCGAGGCTGGTGGCTGATTATGAGAAGTGTGGTCAGCAGTGCTGCTGTAAGCAGTTTTTGAAGGTGCTCAAGCCGGTCTCGATGCGTTCGGCGAAAGTTCAGAAGGCGACGTTGGACCCGCAGAAGATTTCGGGTCGGTGTGGGCGGCTGATGTGTTGCCTGCGATATGAGGATCAGACGTACGAACAGCTTCGGAAGAATCTGCCTCACAAGAAGACGGTGGTGGAGACGGAGGATGGTGTTGGGATCGTGATTGATTCGCAGATCCTGACGCAGTTGGTGTTGGTACGGATTGGTCAGAGTCCGCTGGGGGCGTACCCGCTGGAGAGTGTTCGGATTCTGACGAAGGAGGAGGCATCGGACTGGCGTCAGAAGATGGCGGAGGAGGAGCGGGAGCGAGCGGAGGCTTGGGAGCGGCGAACGGCTCGTCGGGCGGAGCGGAGCGGCGGGAGTGCGCCGCGGCCGCAGTCTTCGCCGGCGGCTGCGCCTCGTCCTGCTGCTGGTGGGGACTCGGGCGATTCGGGTCAGGAAGGGGAAGGGAAGAAGCGTCGTCGTCGGCGGAGGCGTCCACGTCCTGGGCAGCCGTTGGGTGAAGGTGAGGCTGAATCGCGGGAGGGGACGCCTTCTGACCAGATGCCGAATGAGGGCGGTGATGCGCAGGCATCATCGGGAGAGGGTGGTGAGAGTCGTGAGGGTGCACCGAAGAAGCGTCGGCGGCGCAGGCGGCGGCGACGCGGGGGTGGTGGCGGCGGAGAAGGTGGCGGTGGCGGTGGCGGCGGAGAAGGTGGCGGTGGGGGTGATGGTCCGCCTTCGTCGGATGGCTGATTCCGAGGGTGTTCGACTTGTATGGTTATTGTGATCCCGGGTCGATGCTTTCGACGCGGATGATGACGATGCGTTGCCAGACAATTCCGCCTCGTTCGAGGGCGAGGAGAGGCACGGCTATGGGCAGGCCTGGGGGTTTTACTTGTCCCTGGTCATCGGGGGCCTGGAGGGGCTCCATGAGGCGTTGGCCGGTTTCGGGGGCGAGGGTGAAGAGAACCGCGGTACCGGTTGCGGCGGGTAGAGAGAGGGCGAGGGATTCGAAGAAGCGGTAGCGGTCTTCGAGGTTGGTGATGGGTTCGGTTGAGAAGCGGGCTGATGTGATCTGCTGGGCGGGGACGGCGGCGACGGTGAGTCGGTCGGCGATGGTTTTCTGGAGGATGATCCGGAGGCTGAGCGGGCCGCGGGTGAGGGTGGGTTCGCCTTGCCCGGTATCGACGGCGAAATCGATCGCGAGGCGGCGGGTTTCGAGGACGGCGATGGAGCCTGTGGTGATCTGGCTGCGCTCGCGTCCCATGGGCCAAGAGGGTGGTGGGAGTTCGGAGATCCAGCGGGTGATCTGATTGGACGGGAGTGTGCCTGCGACGAGTCCGTTGGTTCGGAGTCGTTCCAGGACCGAGGGGCTGAGGCTGTCACTGGCGAGTTGCTGCCAGGCTTCGGTCAGGTCGGTGGTGATGGGAACGCCGACGATCAGGGTGGAGAAGATGGCGTTGGCTGGGCGTGTCATGACGCCTTCGGGCGGCCCGGGGCGCGTGAGGTCGGAGCGGATGTCGACAAGTTTGGGGAGGTCTTCGTTGCGGGGCTGAGATATTTCCTGGCACGCGGGGAGGAGCAGCGTGAGTAAAGCCAGGCATAGCGCGGCTGGTAGGTGAGGCTTGAGGGTCATCCGTCGTTTCCGGAGAGGACGGCTTCGAGGGCGGAGAGTCCGTCGTTGAGGAGGTCTTCGGGGATGGTGAGGGGGGGTGCGAGGCGGAGGACGCCGTTCTTGGTGGCGTTGATCATCACGCCTCGTTGGATGAGGGCGGCGACGATGTCTTTGACGGTGGATATGGCGGGAGGGAGTTTGGTGTCGTTGATCTCGATGCCTAGGAAGAGTCCGGAACCGCGGACCTGCTTGATGGCGGGGCAGTTGTTGGCGGCGGCATCTCGGAGACGTTTCATGGTGGCCTGGCCCAGGTTATGGGCTCGCTGATCGAGCTTGTCCCGTTCGATGATTTTGAAGACGGTGGCGGTGGCGGCCATGGCGAGGCAGTTGCCGCCCAGGGTGGTGGCGTGGAAGACCCTGCCGTGCTTGGGTGCGGAGTAGAGTTCGGCGATGTCGGGTTTGGCGCACATGACGCCAACGGGCAGTCCGCCGCCTACGCCTTTACCGAGGGTCATGATGTCGGGAGTGATGTTCCAGAGTTGGTGGCCGAAGACGCGACCGGTGCGGGCGCAACCGGTCCAGACCTCGTCGGCGATGAGCAGGAGGTCGTGGGTGTCGCAGAGTTCGCGGAGTTTGGTGAAGTAGTCGGGGTCTGGGACGTGGATCCCGCCTTCGCCTTGGATCGGTTCGACGATGATGGCGACGGTGTCGTCGTCAATGGCGGCTTTGATAGCGTCGATGTGGTTGTAGGCGACGTTGGTGAAGCCGGGGAGGAGGGGTTCGAAGCCCTGACGTACGGCGAGTTGCCCAGTGGCTCCCATGGTGGCGAAGGAGCGACCGTGGAAACTGAGGGTGGCGGAGATGACTTTGTAGCGGCCGAACTCGCTGATGGATTTCCCACGGTTGGCTTTGCCATAGAGACGGGCGAGTTTGATGGCGGCTTCGTTGGCGTCGGCACCGGCGTGCGAGAAGAAGGATTGCCCGCCAAAGCCGAGTCGTTGGATGCGCTCGGCGGCATCGACCTGGGGTTCGGTGTGGAGGAGGTTGCCGACATGCCAGAGTTTATTGGCTTGGTCGGTGACGGCTTTGACCAGTTCCTGGTGGCAGTGGCCGAGGACTGGGGCACCGAAGCCGGCGAAGAGGTCGATATAGCGTTTACCTTCGAGGTCGTATAGGAGCGAGCCTTCGCCGCGTTCGATGGCGATGGGAAGGCGGGCGTAGTTGGGTGAGAGTGCCTTGTCGTGGCAAGCGATGAGGTCTTGCGTCTTGGTGGTGGTCGTCACGCTGGACTCCGTGTTCGTGAGCTATTGGGGTGCGGGTTATGAGATCATTGTGCCCCGATGTGTGGGAAAAGAAAAACCCCGCGGCCGAGGCCGCGGGGCAAGGGGGGCGATCAGGATGAAGCACCCCGGGTCAAGGTAATGGTCAGACCATTTCCTTGAGGGGCTTGAGGGCACGGAGCTTGACGACCGTGGTGGCGGGCTTGGCGGAGATCTTGATTTCTTCGCCGGTGGCGGGGTTGCGGCCCATGCGAGCCTTGGTGGCCTTCTTCTTAAAGCGGACGATCTTGAGGAGTCCGGGGACGGTGAAGGCGCCGGAACCGCGTCCTGAGCCGACTTCCTTCTTGATGAGGGTTGTCATGGACTCGAAGACGGCGGCGACTTCTTTTTTCGCCAGGCCGGTTTCATCGGCGATGGCGGAGAAGAGCTGGGTCTTGGTGAGGGGTTTCTTTGCTGCGGCTTTAGCCATGGTTACGCTCCTTCGTTGGCTGCTTTGGGGCCCGCGTGCGTCCACTGTGGACGACTGATTCGAGTTCCCATCCGCCAAGGTTATCGCACCTTGGCGCGAGTTTCCTGTAGTTTTCCGTCTCAAATCTATCTGGGGCTCATTTTAGCCCTTGAATCACGGGCCTCCGAGCCCCGGACTGCGCAGAGACCTCCCTGGTACAGGGGCATCCTGGGCCGGATGGAGTTGTCAGAATGGCAGGCGGGGTTGGGTGCCAGGCTGCGTTGGCAGGCTGAAAACAGGGTTTTCCGGCTATGAGTGGGTTGTGGCGGGTGGCATCGGCTTTGCGAATGGAGATAGGCAGGCCGGTTGAGTCTCCGGCTGTGATACGACCCTCCGACCAGGAGACAGACCTATGTCAAAGATCATTGGTATTGACCTCGGCACCACGAACTCTGTGGTGGCGGTGATGGAAGCGGGCTCGCCGAAGGTGCTGATCAACAGCTCGGGCAGCCGGACAACCCCTTCGATTGTGGCGTTCACGGATAAGGGTGACCGGCTGGTGGGCCAGCAGGCTAAGCACCAGCAGGTGACGAATCCGATGCACACGGTGTTCTCGATCAAGCGGTTCATGGGCCGCCGGCACAGCGAGGTTGAGAACGAAGAGAAGATGGTCCCTTATGAGATTACGGGGGGTAATGAAGAGCTGGTGAAGGTGAACGTCCGTGACAAGACGTACACGCCTCAAGAGCTTTCGGCGATGATTCTTCAGGACTTGAAGAAGACGGCCGAGGATTATCTCGGTGAGTCGGTGGATCGAGCCGTAATCACGGTGCCGGCCTACTTCAATGACTCGCAGCGGCAGGCGACCAAGGAGGCGGGTGAGATTGCTGGCCTCACCGTTGACCGGATCATCAATGAGCCGACGGCGGCTGCCCTGGCTTATGGCCTTGATAAGAAGGCGAACGAGAAGATTGCTGTGTTCGACCTGGGTGGTGGCACCTTCGACGTGTCGATCCTTGACGTTGGCGATGGTGTGTTCGAGGTGCTTGCGACCTCGGGTGATGGCCATCTGGGTGGTGACGACTGGGACGAGGCGATTATTGATTACCTCGCTGAGGAGTTCCGTAAGAAGGAGGGGGTTGATCTTCGTAAGGACGCGATGGCGCTGCAGCGTCTGAAAGAGGCTGCGGAAAAGGCGAAGTGTGAGTTGTCATCGTCGCAGGAGACCACGGTCAATCTGCCGTTTATCACGGCGACGAATGAGGGGCCGAAGCACCTTCAGATCACGTTGACGCGGGCGAAGTTCGAGGCGATCTGTGATTCGCTGTTTCAGCGAATTCGCGGGCCGGTGGAGTCGGCGATCAAGGATGCCGGCCTCAAGCCGGGTGATATTGATGAGGTGGTTCTGGTCGGCGGATCGACTCGTATGCCGAAGGCTGCCGCGATCGCCAAGGAACTGTTTGGCAAGGAGCCGAACCGAAGCATCAACCCGGATGAGGTCGTGGCGCTGGGCGCGGCGATCCAGGGCGGTGTTCTGCAGGGTGATGTTAAAGATGTGCTGCTGCTGGATGTGACGCCTTTGTCGCTGGGGATTGAGACGCTTGGCGGGGTGATGACGAAGCTGATCGAGCGGAACACGACGATCCCGACGGAGAAGTCGGAGACGTTTTCGACGGCGGCGGATAATCAGAGCGAGGTGACGATCCATGTGCTGCAGGGTGAGCGTGAGTTTGCCAATGATAATCGGTCGCTAGGCCGTTTTAACCTGACGGGTCTGCCTTCGGCGCCGCGAGGTGTCCCGCAGATTGAGGTGACGTTCAAGATTGACTCGAACGGTATTTTGAATGTTGGCGCCAAGGACAAGGGGACGGGCAAGGAGCAGTCGATCGAGATCAAGGGTTCATCGGGTCTGTCGGACGATGAGATTGGCCGGATGAAGCAGGATGCTGAGGCGCATGCGGATGCTGACAAGGAGCGTCGTGAGCTGGTGGACACGCGGAATCAGGCTGAGAACGCTGTGTATCAGATCAAGAAGCAGCTCGAGGAGCATGGCGACAAGGTGCCTGCAGAGCTGAGAGGAGATATCGAGTCGGGCATCGCCAGCGTCGAAGAGAAGGTCAAGGAAGACGATAAGGACGCGATCAAGTCTGCACTGAATCAGTTGCAGGAAGCGGGCATGAAGCTCGGCGAGGCGATCTACAAGCAGACTGAGCCTGGTGCTGCTGGTGAGGCTGGCGGCGGCGAGGAGGCTGCTGGCGGCGAAGCAGATGCGGATACCGATGACGTGATCGATGCTGACTACGAGGTCAAAAAGTAACACCCCCCACCCCCAGCCCCCGCATTTATGTCCAGCGGTATCGTTGGAGTAAGACAAAGAACAAGGCCCGTGGTGATGACCACGGGCCTTGTTTATTTGTTGGTGTTGATTAGGTATTGTTACTCGTTGTGCTCTTCTTCGTGGTTCTCATCGGCATCGTGATCTTCGTGATCTTCGGCGTCATCGTGCATGTCGGCATGAGCTTCATCGTGATCATGGGTGTGGGCTTCTTCAGCCGGTGGTGCGGGGGGCTCGGGGAGTTCGTCGATGCGGGCGTTCATCGGTCGGATGAAGGAGCCGGGGCTGGGATCGACGAAGCGGATGTTGGAGATCTTGGCGTGGCCCTTGGGAGTGTCGGATTTTCCGGTGGCGGGGTCCCAGTGGTAGAAGGTCCAGTCGGTGGCGAAGGCGACGCCCTCGACGGTTTTGAAGGCGTTGTATTCGATGAGGCTGGGGCTTTCTTCGGCTTCCTGCTGGGACTTGCCATAGGTGACGATATAGGCCATGGCGCGGAGGGCGTCGGTGTCGGGGTCTTTGAGGAGGATGTACCAGTCGTCGGGGGCGTCGCCTACGGATGAGTCGAAGGTGAGCTTCATGGCGGCGAGGTGGTTTTGTTCATCGAGGGGGGCCATGCCGATGTCGTCGAGATTGGTGCCCTGATCGGCGAGCTTCATGGGCGCGGCGAGGAAATAGGGCCAGGTGAGGGCGTGGAAGCGGGCCATCTGGATGGGAGCATCGTTGGGGGTGACCCAGGCGTTGAAACCATCGAAGACGATGGTGGAGCCGTCGTTGAGTTCCATGCGGACCTTGCCAGCGTCGGTGTTGAAGACCATGTTGCCAGCGATGATGGTGGACCCGCCGAAGTCGACGGTGAAGTCGGCCTGAACGGCATTGTGTTTGTGATAGCGTTCGGCCCCATGGGCGAGTTCGATGGCCTCGATGAAGGCGGGTTTTTCCGGCTCGACCATGACAGTCTCGTGGTGGTCGGTGGTGTGACATCCGGTCACGCTGAGGAGCGAGACAGAGAGCAGGGCAGTGAGGCGTGTGAATCGGCTCATGGATCATCCTCGTTAATCAGGGTGAAAGGAGCTGTGAACATACGGGCTTGAGGCGATTTCGGCTACTCGGGGCGGGTTCTCGGGGCTGGGGTGCAAGATTTCCGACGCGCTGGCGACCACCTATCTGAGCCGGCAGTGGGCCGGGTCAGTCAGCCTCATCCGCCCGAGTGGCAGGAGGATCAAGATGATCTGCACAGCAGCGAAAATTGCCGGGGTCGGGATTGTCGGGACCGCCGTGATCGGCGGGCTTATCTTTGGTAGTGAGCTTGGGAGTTACGCCCATTCCTCTTGGCATTCGGTGAAGACGTCGGTTCGGGATTCGGTTCCGCTGGAGATCGAACTGCAGCGGGCCCGTGACCTGCTGGGTCAGATCATCCCGGAGATGCGAGCTAACATCCGGCTGATTGCTGAGGAGGAGGTCGAGCTGGAGAATCTCAATCGAGAGATCGCTCGGGCAGCAGGGCGGTTGGACGACCAGCGACAGGCGGTGGGGAATCTGCGGTCGATGTTGTCGGTTGAGCAGGTTTCTTTCCGTTCGGGCGTCCGCGAGGTGTCTCGTGACGAAGTGAAGCATGATCTGTCGCGACGGTTCTCGCTGCTGCAGGAGGCCGAGGCCTCGGTGTCGGCGAAAGAGCGGCTGCTGGCGGGACGGCAGACGGCGCTGGATGCGGCGATTGCGGCGCTGGAGCGGACTCGGACGCAGAAGGCCGAGTTGGAGGCTCAGATCGAGGCGCTGGAGGCTCAGCATCGGCTGGTGCAGGCGGCTTCGGTTGGTTCGGGAACCTCGATTGATCAGAGCAAGCTGGCCAAGACCAATGAGCTGATCACGCAGATCAAGAAGCGTCTGGACGTGGCTGAGCGGACCTTGGCTCGAGAGGGTCAGTTCATCACTGATCTTGAGATCGAGCCGGAGGCGACGGTCGATGAGACGGCGTTGCTGTCCGAGGTCGATGCCTATCTGGGGCATGACCGGGTGGCGGTGGATGATCGTCGGTCGACGACGGCGACGCCTTGACTTGGGGTTTGTCCGTTCGATGATGTGGTACTGAACCGTTTAGAATCACTCCATGCCCGGCTCGGGCGGAGGTGCACGTTGCTCCTGCTGCAGTTTAAACGAGCCGAGATGGCCCTTGCGGACGGACGCCTGGATGAGGCTTGGCGGATCGTCAGCCTTCCGCGAGTCCGTGAGCATCGGCGCGGTCAGGCTTTGTTGGGTCGGCTCGTTGAGGCCTGGCTGGGTCGGGCCAGTGAGCATCTGGACCATGGTCGACTCGAACAAGCGATGCAGGATTACCGGCGAGCCGGGGCCATCGAGAGCGATGCCCCGGCAGTCGCTGCGTTGGGGGACCGGGTCCGACAGGCGATCCGTGAACGAGACCAGAAGGCAGAGCGTGAGGGATCGGCCCTGCGTCATGCTGCGGATCGGATCGCGGCGGGGGCGTGGTCTTCAGCGCATCGGATTCTGCATGGGTTTGGTGATTCCAACGGGCAGGCGGCGAGCCTGATGCGCGACCTGAGTGCACGAGCGTCGGGCTTTGAGCGTGATCGGCAGGCGGCTGAGGCTGCGCTGGAGCGGAACGATTGGGCCACGGCAGCGGGATTGATTGCTCGGCTACGAGGGCTGCGTGCGGAGGATGGGGCGATTGAAGTCCTTCGTCAGCGGCTAGTTCGCGGGGGTGGGCGTGATCTTGAAGCGGCCTTGAACGCGTCGCGGACGACTCAGGCCGATGCGTTGGCGAGTGTGTTGCGAGCGGTGGTGCGGCCAACCGATGGTGAGGTTGTGGCGCTTGATGTGGTCGAAGCGCTTCGACGCACGCGGATAAGTCTGGTTGAGGGGCGAGTCGGCGAGGCGGCGGATCATGCGGCCCGGGCGGCTGGCCTGATGCCTGAGGCAGGTTGGATCGGACAGATGGGTCAGGAGCTTCGTGAGGTAACCGTGACGTTGCAGCGTGTTGGTGTGGGGCCGTTAGCGGGCTTTGCTGCAGGGGATGCGGAGTATCGAGGTGAGGCAGAGACGGCGGAACTGCCGACGCGGGCGCTGGCTGCGGCCCCGGTCGAGCGAACGACAGCAGAGTTGGGTGGCGTGGAGGTGTTGTCGATCGATGGCGTGGGGGCGTATGTCCTGTGTCGTGGGGGTCGGACAGTGGTGGGGCCTGCGTTGAAATCGGGGGTCGATCTGCCGGTCGTGACGAATCCATCGGCTGGGATGATGACGTTCTCTCGGGAGGGCGAGGGGTATACGCTTGAGGTCGAAGGGGAAGGGCGGGCGCGCCCGGTGCGGGATGGCGAGCGGATCACGTTTGCCCCCGGGACGCGGCTGCGGTTTGATCAGCCGCACCCCGCGAGCGGCAGTGCGACGGTGGCGTTGTTGCGGGGTCGTGTGTCGGGTTCGGATGCGCGGCAGGCGATCCTGATGGATGGTCAGTTTGTGATTGGAGCGGGGGCGCAGGCGCATGTAAGGATCGACACGCTGGAGAGATCGCTGGTTGTCTTTGCCCGGCCTGATGGGTTGTTTGTGAAAAGACTGGGTGAGAGTCAGGAAGGGGTGCAACGATTGGCGTCGGATACGTCCATCGAACAGGATGGTTTGCGGATGCGACTGGAAACGCTCTCAACCTAAGACGGAACGCCAGGAGCAGGGACGGCCATGAACAGCACGCTGAACAACCAAGGGTTCCGTTACCAGTCGGGCGAGCGCCCGCTGGAGGGGTACACGATCAAGCGGGCGGCGGGGCGAGGTGGATTTGGTGAGGTTTATTACGCGGTGTCTGACTCGGGGCGAGAGGTGGCGCTCAAGGCGGTGCAGGGGTTTGCGGATATCGAGCTGCGAGGGATCGCACAGTGCATGAATCTCAAGAGCCCGCACCTGGTGTCGATCTTTGATGTTCGGACCAATGATCAGGGCGTACCGTTTGTGATCATGGAGTATGTGGCGGGGCCGAATCTGCGGCAGTTGATTGATGAGAACCCTTCGGGACTGGGTGAGCAGAAGACGGCGTTCTTCCTGCGCGAGATCGGCAAGGGACTGGCGTATCTTCACGACAGCGGCATCGTTCACCGTGATCTGAAACCGGGCAATATTTTTTATGACGAGGGGTACGTGAAGATCGGGGATTACGGTCTGGCGAAGGCGATGGCGGCGAGCCCGCAGCAGAGTCAGACGGTGACGGTGGGGACGGTTCATTATATGGCGCCGGAGATCGGCGCGGGACGTTATGACCGGGGGATTGATATTTATGCGTTGGGGGTGCTGGTCTATGAGATGCTGACAGGGCAGGTGCCATTTTTCGGATCGTCGCCGGCGGAAATCCTGATGAAGCATCTGGGGACGAAGGTTGATTCTTCGAGTCTGCCGGCACCGTTTGATCGCGTGGTCGCGCGGGCGATGGCGAAGGACCCGGCGGAGCGATATCAGGATGTGCGGGCAATGGTGGAGGATGTTTTTGGTTCGGATCACATCCGGCAATCGGTTTCGGCTTATGGGGCTGAGGACCTGACGGTCTACGCCCGGCGTGCGGCGGAGAAGGTTGGCGGTGGCGCTTCGGGTGGCGAGGGGTTGTCGGACCTGCCGGATTCGTCGAACCCGGATACGTGGCAGGTCGCTCGTGCGGCTGAGGTGACTCGGCGCGTGACCGATGGCCTCGGTGGCGTGGTGGGCGCGCCGCCTACGCCGGTGCAACGAGGGTTTGTCGACATCGATGAGGGTCGTGACCCGATTGGTTCGGTGCAGCGTCTGGTGCTGAGTCTGATGACTCTGGTGGTGCTGGCGGGTGGTGCGACGGCATTGCTTGGTGATGAGATGCTGCAGCCAGTGCTGTTTATGGCGACGGTATCGCTGGCGTTCGGGCAGTGGTTCGGGCTGTGGCGTGCTCAGCGGTGGCTGGGGGACCGGTTGTCGGGTGAGTGGCTGCTCGAGCGGATTGGCTACGGGTCGTTGGCGGCGGCGATGTCAGGCGGGATGGTCTTCCCGTTTGTGGTTTGGTTCTCGCCAGCGACGGAAGAACTCATGTCGCTGTGGTTCGGGACTGTGGCAGCGTTGTTTGTGATGGGCTCTTACGGCGCATCTTCTGCGGCACGGACGCAACGGATTTCGCTGGTGCGTGCGTTGGGGGCGTTTCTGGTCACCTGGGTCGTGGTGAGCATCATGGGGGAACCGGAGGTTGGACTGATTGCGGGAGTGACGGCAGCGGCGGTGGCGCTGGCGTTTCGGGTGAAGGTGCCGTTTGATCCAGCGGCTTCGCAGGTCGCTTATCCGCGAACGGCGGTCGATCGTGCGGTGGCGGAGGAGCGGTCTCGCATTGGGCAGCGTTCGCAGAAGGAACCGGAGCGGATCGAGAAACGGGCTGAGTACCGTGATGCGCCCTCGACCGGGCCGGGACCGGTTGGGTTAGCTGTTCCGACTGGGGAGGACCCGATCATCGATCATGATGATGAGGGTCGTCCGGTGCGTCTATCGCCTAGGTCGCGTTTGCTGGCGCTGATCTTCGTGGCGGCTCCGATGACGATGGTGCCGATTTTCGGGTTGCATCGTTTCTATGCGGGCAAGATCGGCACGGGCATCCTGTGGCTTTTGACCGGTGGGTTATTTGGGATCGGCCAGCTCATCGACGGGTTGTTCATCGTGGCGGGGCATTTTGAGGATAGTCAGGATCGCCGTATCAGGACGTGGTGGCCGGGCGGGCGGCATGCTGTGCGTCGTGAGATGGCATCGGCGAAGAATCGATCCGGGGAGGTTGCGTCAACAGGGTCTCGGTGGACGCCAGCGGATTATGTTGGTTCTGCGGTGTCTGCGATTCTGGGGTTGTTTGCTTATGTGACGCTGCTGGCTTCGGCGGCGGTGGCGGCGGTGTGGCTGTTTGGCCTGCCGTATGCGGTGTCGGCATTTGATCCTGCTCTCGACATGGATGGTCTGGCGTTTGATCTGTTTGGGAACTCGGACTGGCAGCAGAGGATTCTGGCGATGGTTCCGCCTGTGTTGATCACGTTGTTGCTGGCGGGGGTCACGCTGCTGACGCTGGCCCGTCGGTTTTACGGTGTTGGGCACATGATTCGGGGGATTCTTGGTGTGGCGATGATCAGTCTGGCGGTCCTCCCGGCGGCGGATCTGTTTGGGCAGCCGAGTAACACAGAGTCGATCTGGCTGGGCGTGGCGCAGCGCGTATCTGAGCATCATGTTCCTGATGCGGTGTTCTTTTTCTTCCAGTCGATGTCGCTGCCGGAGTTGGTGATTGCCCAGGTGTTCGTGCTGATCGGCGTGTTGTTTATTGTGTGGCCGGCACGACAGCTAGTGGAGGTAGGGCGATGATGACCTTGATGCAAGTCCTTGTCCCCGCGATCGGTGGTTTGATCCTAGTCTTTGCCGTGGTCATCGTGATCGGTGTGGTGGTGTCGATAGTGTTTGCGGGCGGTCGTGGACAGGGTTCGCAGGTGATGCGGTTTCTGCTGGGTGTGGTGGCGTTTCTCGTGAGCCTGAGTGTTGTTGGCGTGATGGTCGGGGTGTTGTTGCCAGCTCTGGGCATTGAGGTTCGGGATCAGGGTAACGTCAATCGAGTTGCGACACTTTCTTCCGAGGCTTCCTCTCAGAGACTTGGCGAAAGGGATTCGAGATCTGGTGAAACAACACGTGGGAGTGCCTGGGACCCGGTGGTGGATGCGAGTTTTGAGGTGTGGCCGCACGCGACGGAGGCGGCCGCGCTGCGGGCGCTCGGGCGGCGGGTCTCGCCCCGGATGGCGGGTGAGTTGGGGCTGGAGTCGGGGGCGTTGGTCCGGATCAACCCCGTGGAGGAGGGGCCGGGGTTAAGGACGATTCAAGGACTGGATAGGGCGGCTAAAGAGTTTGCGGGGGCGCTTGGTCGCGTGGAGCCCTGGCGATGGCAAACCCGAGTGGTGTTGGGTCATCCTCGGGATGATGGGACGCCTACGTTGGTGTTTCGAGGGCGGGTCACGGAGGAGACGTTTGCGGGGACCACGCTGCCGTCGCTGCGGACGTTCGGGGCGATCATCGAGCGAGATCACGTGAAAGTGGCCGAGGTGGCGTCTTTTGTGGATGCGGCCTGGGTGATGCCGACTGCGGGTGATGGCTTACGCGTCATCGGCGAGGTGGGCGAGGCGCAGCGGCTGCGAGGGGTGTACCGGACCCATGATCTGGCGGACTCGCCAGCCTCGGCACGTCGGATGGCTTTGGAGGCAGCGGCGGATGATCTGGCGGATCGATACGCGGCGAGTCGAGAGACGCTGCCGAAGTTAAGGAGTCGAGTTCTGGAGACGCTGTTGGATGAACCGCAGTTGCAGTTGAGGTCGCTGACGCAGGAGATCAGTCGGCCGTATGGCGAGTTGTACCGGACAGCGACAGATCTGGAGTTCCCGATGGATCGGCTGACTCGGATGGCCAGTGAACTGGAGATGAAGCTCCTGGAGCGCGAGCAGACGGTTACGGGGACCTGGGCTGCGGTGGTCGGGGTGATCGCGGCGATCGTGCTGGCGTATCTGGTTTTGAGCATTGCCACACAGGGTTACTACACTTACACGCTGGCGATCGCGGGGTTGCTGGGAGCGGGGATCGTGATTGTTCTGACCACGCTTTGGCTGAGTTATTCAGCGGCCTAATCAACCCAACACCTTGCACGGAAGTCCGCTCCATGCCCGGTCTCAATGAGAGTGATCGTCAACTACTGGATGGGGTGCGTGCGCGTGATCCGGATGCCTGGCAGCAACTGGTGGATCGGTATCACGGGCGTCTGCTGGCGTTTGCGCGGCGGCATGGACCTCGGCCGGGGGATGCTGAGGACTTGGTGCAGGAGGCGTTCATTGGTTTTCTGACGGGACTCGATAACTTCCGGGAGGAAGCGAGCCTGGAAACTTATCTGTTCACGATCTTGCGGCGGCGGATGATCGACGCGAGGCGGTCGCGGCGCGTGCCGTTGTGTGAGGCGTCGCTGCGAACCGATGACGAGGGGAGTCCGATCTCGCGGGCGGAGGGGGCGGAGATGACTGCCTCATGGTACGTCCGCAAGGACGAGAACCGGGAAGCGCTGCGGGGTGCTCTGGCCAAAGGCTTGGAGCAACTCGTGGCGAAGTACCGGGACACGCTGAACTTCAGAGAGTTGATGATCGTCGAGGCGGTCTTTTACGCGCAGCTCAAGAACCGAGAGGTGGCGGAGCTGGTCGAGGGGGCGAGTTCTTCGCATGTGGCGGTCATCAAGCATCGGGCGATCGACACGATCCGGCAGGGTGTGGTGGAGATGCTGAAGGATGAGGGGGCGGCCGGGCTAATCGGGGAGGCGGGTGACCTGCTAACCGAAGTGTGGGAGGCCACGCGGCCCAGTTGTCCCAAGCGGAATACGTTGGGGGCCGAGTTGCTGGGCACGCTGGAGCCAGCGTGGTCGGCATACATCACGTTTCACGTGGATCGGCTGGGGTGTGCGATGTGCCGGGCCAACCGGGACGACCTGCGCGAGGCGACAGCAGACCCGACGGCGAGCGTGGTGCGGCATCGCATTCTGGAGAGCACCATCGGCTTTCTCCGGAAGGGTTGAAGGGGACAATCCACTGGAGCAATGCTATACTGCGACTCAGTTGCAGTTAGAGGAGCCCTTCCGATGGCCGACATTGTAGTTGCAGATGTGGTTAAGCCGCAGATTCTGACGTTGGATGCGCTGCGACGGGGTTCCTGCGCGACGATCCGGTCGGTGCAGGCGGGTCCGTTTGACTCCGAGCGTCTGAAAGCGATGGGGCTTTGTTCCGGACGCCGGGTTACGGTGCTCAAGCCGGGGCAGCCGATGATTGTGACGGTGATGGGGACGCGGATCGGGCTCGACCGGAATCTTGCAAGGTTCGTGGAGTTGGTGCCAGCGGAGTTGGATGGGGCGTGCTGCATGGACCCGCTGGATGGTGAAGTGGAGCGATCGGAGCCGCCAGCGTGACGACGATTTCACTGCCCGTCCGGCCATCGCCCTTGTCAGGCCCGACGGGGCCTCGAATTGTGCTGCTGGGCAACCCGAATGCGGGAAAGACGACGCTGTTTAATCGCCTGACGGGCCTGCGGGCCAAGACGGCGAACTTCCCGGGTACGACCATCGAGCGTCGGATCGGAGCGGTACGTCTTGGCTCTGAAGATGTGATCATCGAGGACCTGCCGGGGTTGTATGCGCTCAACGCGGGCAATCCTGAGGAACGGCTCGCCGCAGCGGTGCTCCATGGCGACCTGGATGGTCGTCCCAAGCCGGAACTGGTGGTGGTGGTTCTCGATGCGACCAACCTGGCGCGCAACCTCTATCTCGCTGGGCAGGCCCGACAAGCGGGGGTGCCGATGGTGGTGGCGCTCAACATGGTTGATCTTGCTCAGGCCAGCGGCATTGAGCTTGATCTCGATGCGCTCTCAGGGGAGTTGGACGCGCCGGTTGTGCCGGTTTCGGCGCGAACCGGAGAGGGTATCGACCGGCTGCTGAGCACACTGGCCGAGACGTTCGCTGAGGAACGAGTCGACCGGCCGGTTCCGGTTGATCTCGAGGCGTGCACGAGTTGCTCGGGCTGCCCGCATGGCGCGCGGTTTGACTGGGCCGAGCGGGTGGACCACAAGGTCTCGCATCGTCCGACGCTTTCGGCGCGTTGGACGGACCTGATTGATCGGGTGGTGACGCATACCTATGTCGGGCCGGGCGTGTTTGCGCTGGTGATGGCGGGGTTGTTCACGACGCTGTTTGTGATCGCGGACACGCCGATGGGGTGGATCGAGTCGTTGTTTGGTTCGCTCGGTGAGGGTGTTGGGGCGGTGCTGCCGGACGGGTATTTCAAGAGTCTTATCGTGGATGGCGTCATCGGCGGAGTGGGTGGGGTTCTGGTGTTTCTGCCTCAGATTCTGCTGTTGTTTTTCCTGCTGAGCCTGCTTGAGGACACGGGTTATCTCGCGCGGGCAGCGTTCGTGATGGACCGATGGTTCCGGAAGATGGGTCTTCCCGGTCGGGCGTTTGTACCGATGCTGTCGGCACATGCGTGTGCGATTCCAGCGATCATGTCGACGAAGGTGATTGAGAGCCGGCGCGATCGGCTGATCACGATCCTGATCATCCCGCTGCTGACCTGTGCGGCTCGGCTGCCGGTGTATGCCATGGTGATCGGGTTGCTGTTTCCCGATGATTTCCTGATGGCTGGCCTGCTGATGACCGGAGCGTACGGTCTGGGGATCGTGGCGGCGTTGGCGGCTGCTTTTGTGATGCGGCACTCGATCCTGCGTGGGCGGCCGGAGTCGCTGGTGCTGGAGCTGCCGACGTACAAGCTGCCGAGCCTGCGGAATGCACTGATGACGGCGTATGACCGGGGCATGGTGTTTCTCAAGCGGGCGGGCTCAGTGATCATGGTGATCGCGCTGGTGATGTGGGCGATGGCGACGTTCCCCGCCTTGCCTGAGGATCGCCTGATGGAGGTGGCCTCGCCCGCAGATCAGGCTCGACTCGTTGAGTTGGCCGCGTTGGAGACACTTCCGGCGACAGATGCCGACATGTTGGAGGCGATCCAGGCCGAGCGTGACGGGTTGTACAACAGCTATGCGGTGGCTCACTCGGTGGCCGGGCGGATGGGCAAGCTCGCCGAGCCGATCTTCGCCCCGCTGGGTTTCGACTGGAAGATCAACATCGGCGTGATCAGCTCGTTTGCGGCGCGCGAGGTCATCGTCTCGACGCTCGGCATCGTGTACGGGTTGGGTGATGATGCGGAGGACGAGGTGGCGCTGCGGACCGTGCTGGCGCAGCAGACTCATCCGGATGGTTCGCCGGTGTTCACGACGGCGCTGTGCCTGAGTCTGCTGGTGTTCTATGTTTTGGCAATGCAGTGCCTGCCGACGCAAGCGATCACCAAGCGTGAAACCGGATCGTGGGGTTGGGCGGTCTTCCAACTCGGCTATATGACCGTGCTGGCGTACACCGCTGCGATGGTGACCTACCAGACGGCTGCTGCACTCGGGTACTGACCAGGCCCGGCAATGGGGGGCACGGGGCGGTAGACTCCCTCCATGCTCAGACGTGCCAACCAGTTACGTGATGTGATAATTGAACGCTTCCCGACGGCAGCCGCCGGGTCCGTGCTGATCCGCGCGGGTGAGACCCGAGTGCTCTGCACGGCGAGTATCGCCAGTGAGCCGCCACGGTGGATCAAACGCGATGAAGCCGGTCAGCCGATTCACGGCTGGGTATCCGCTGAGTACGCGATGCTCCCCGGGTCTACCGGCGATCGCAAGCGACGGGGGCCTGACGGTCGATCGACAGAGATCCAGCGATTGATCGGAAGATCGTTGAGAGCAGCCGTCGATATGGACAAGATGCCTGGGCTGTCCATTACCTGCGACTGCGATGTGCTGTCTGCAGACGGTGGGACTCGGACAGCGGCGATCACCGGGGCGTGGGTGGCGCTGGCTCAGGCTATCGCCAAAGCCCGGGAAGATGGGCTGATCAAGACGAACCCGATCATTGGTCCGGTGGCTGCGGTGTCGGTCGGGATTGTTGATGGCGTCGCTCGACTGGACCTTGATTATATTCTCGACAGCGGAGCTGAGGTCGATCTGAACGTCGTGATGAACCATCGCGGCGAGTACATCGAGGTGCAGGGGACCGCAGAAGGCAAACCGTTCGATCGGGGGCGACTCGATGGATTGCTCGATCTGGCGGCAGGTGGAATTCGTAAGCTGGTCAAGACCCAGAAGGCCGCGCTGGCGGCCGGATAGACCGAGGGATCGGGCTGCATGTCCTGGACGTTGTCACGGTACATCCTGGTTGAGCTGATTAAGGTGCTGACGCTGGCGACGATCACGCTGGTGTGTGTGATCTCTTTTGCCGCGGCGATCAAGCCGTTGTCGGACGGTCTGCTGGGGCCTGCGGAGTTGCTGCGGTTTGTCGGTTACACGATGCCGACGATGCTGGGTTTTGTGCTGCCTTTTGCAGGGGCGTTCGCCTCGACGCTGGTGTTCATCAGGATGGCTTCTGACAACGAGATCATGGCGTGCTGTGCCTCGGGAATCAGTCATCGAGCCATTCTGTTGCCGGTACTCGGGTTGGGGTTGGCGGTGTCGATGAGCCTGTTTGCGTTATCGAACTTCGTGATCCCCGGTTTTTATAAGCAGGCCGCGATGACGATCGAGAAGGACCTGCTGACGGTACTGGTGGCCAAGCTCAATGATCGTGAGCCATTCACGCGGGGCAACTGGGTGGTGTACGCGGATCGGGCTGAGTCACTGCCGCCGCCGACGGCTGAGCCCGGACAACCGGTGGCAGAGAAGCTGGTCAGGCTTCGCGGGGTGGCTGTTCAGGAACTGACGCCTAGCGGAGCGATCCGTAACGATCACACGGCTGAGTCGGCCACGGCACTGCTCTACCGCGATCCGATCAGTGGGGACTCCGTGGTCACGCTCCGACTCGACGGCTTCGTGTCGTTCTCTGCGGTGGAAGGTGATTTTCGAGATGGTTATGTGTCATCGCTCAATCTTCCACCCCTGAGGCTGCCGAGTGTGCTGCGCGATAACCCGAGGTACTTTTCCTGGCCCGAGCTGGATGAGCTGGCCAGGAACCCGCAGCGGTACGATCTGGTCCGGGATGCTTCGCTGCATTATCTCCAGTTGCTCGCGGCGGAGCGGTTACTAGAAACCATCGTCGAAGAAGTGCGGTCCGGAGGAATCCGCTTGAAGGACCCAGTGTCGGGTCAGGTAGCGGTCATCAGTGCTCCGGAGGCGATAGATGTTGGCCGTGCGGTTGAGTTAAGGGGTTCACTGGATTCGCCGGTTCGCTACTGGGTTGAAGCTGACCCGGACGCTGCGACCACCTCGGCGAACTCATTGCCGCAGTTGCCCATGACGGCTGAGCGTGCCTTTGTGACCGTGAGTAGCAGGGGGGATAGCACTGGCGATCCCCGGGTTTCGGTGGAGTTGCGGAGCGTTACCCTTCGTGATGAAGTGAGGGGGCTGACCTCACAGGTGGATCGACGATTGCTCCCGGAACTGGCACGGCCCGAGCCGATTCTCGGGCAGGCGATTGATTCGATCGCAGGGGAACAGCTGCTCGATGGCACGTTCGCTCCGAAAACCGCTGGCGAGGTCGAAGCCACCTCGGAGGCGATCGCATCGCTGCGCTGGCACATCCAGCGGCTGGCGTCACGGATCATCTCGCAACTGCATGTACGGGCTTCACTGGCTGTGTCGGGCTGTCTGCTGATGCTGCTCGGAGCCTGTGTGGCGATGGTGTGGCGAGATCAGAGCCCGCTGATGGCTTATTCATGGTCATTCCTCGCGGCGATCATCACGATCATCATCATTCACTCGGGTGCGAATCTGGCGACGCGGATGGACCTTGGCGTTGGTGCGGGGCTACCGATTCTGTGGTCAGGCATTGTGCTGCTGGGGATCGCGGTGGTCGCGCTGTGTGTGAGGCTAGAAAAGCCATGACGACCCTCGATCGCTACATTTTGAAGCAGTTTTTCCTGAACTTCATCGTGTTGATGGTTGTGCTGATCGGCTTATTCGTGCTGATCGATCTGATCCTTAACTTCGATGAGTTCATGGATGCCGGGCGAGCCCGCGCCGATGACTGGGGCGGGGTGTTGCCGGCGACCGCCTACGCGGTGTTTGATTACTACGGACCTCTAGCCGTTCTGGCCATCGTGAATACAGTCGGACTGCTCGCTGTTGGAGCGATGGGTTTTACACTGGTCAGCATGTATCGCGGGCGTGAACTGGTGGCGATCGCGGCCAGTGGCGTGAGTCTGCATCGTGTGGGGCTGCCGATTCTTGTCGGTGCTGCCCTGTTATCGATCGTGAGTCTCCCACTACAGGAGACCGTCATCCCGGGTCTGGCGAGCAAGCTGACACGGGGGGCATCAGAGGTCGAACGCGATACGCTTGATGCCTTTGCTGTCCGTTTGATCCCTGACGAAAAAGGTTCTCTGGTGTCTGCCGCCAGTTTTGATGCGCAGACAGGGCGGCTTGAGGGGGTGTCCGTGCTGGAGCGTAACGACAAGGGCATGATGACCCGAAGGATCGTCGGTGAGTCGGCTGCGTGGGATGAGCTACGAGGCGGGTGGGTTTTTGATCCTGTCGGCTACGCAGCGGTTCCCTTGGGGCCAGCGGCTGACCCGTTGACGCCTGCCGCCACGGACCCCGAGCCGGTTGAGTTTTACGAGACGGAGTTGTCGCCCACACTCATCCTCGCGCGTCGTAAAGCGCTGTTCAAGCGACTGCTCTCGATGGCAGACCTGCAAACGCTCGAGCAGTCCGACGCCTTGCATCCCAGGGAGCGAGCGAGTGTGACCCAGATCATCTGGGGCCGGTTTAGCTTGCTGGTGGTCAACGTCCTGGTCGTGGCGATCGGATTGCCCCTTTTTCTGCTGAGGTCGCCTGCGAACCTGATGTCACAGTCAATCAAGGCGGCGCTCCTCTGCATCGGGTTCTGGGGCGCGGCTTTGGTAACCATCCAGACGGCTGGCGGGCTGAATCCGGTCGCGTTGGCCTGGTTACCAACAGTGCTCGGGCTCCCCTTAGCCACGATGATGCTGCAAGCGACGGAGACCTGAGATGGCCATGTCGTCCGCCTGGCTCAGGGGGCGTGGGGCCGCCTCGCGTTGGCATCTGTGGCTGGCGCGGCGCCCGATCGGGCTGGAGGGCAGACCCGGAGGCAGGCGTTGGTCGGTTTTGCTGGTTGCTATTGGCATCGTGGCCATCACGCTTGCCTTCACAGCGGATCATCCAGCGATCTATGCGGTCGATTCCTGGGACGCTTCCACCCGGCTGGTTTTGTCCTGGTTGACTGAGTTTGGCGGGTCGCGGGCCTACTTCCTCGCGGCGGCGATCTGGCTGATCCTGACAGGGCTTGCGCAGAGCTGGCGGGCCTTCAGGCCTGCGGCTCTGGTGGTGATGCTGGTTTGCGGCGTTGTCCTGATCGGGCTGGCGTTCGGTATCGAGAGTGACGGCACGCGTGAGCGAGCAGGCAACTTCTACGCAGGCCTCATGCTGTTGACGCTGGCGATCGGTCGCGTGGGCGTCAGGTTCGTACCGGTGGTCGTACTGGTCGTAGTGAGTGTGGCGGTGTCGGGGATTCTGGTGAATCTCATCAAACCGGTCGTAGGGCATACACGGCCGAAAATGCTCTTGAATGACGGCGTTGACGAGTGGCTTCCGTTCTCGCTTGGGTATGACTACGGCAGCTTCCCTTCGGGTCATGCGGCGACGGCGGGGTCAGTTGGCGGCGCTGTCGCGATGACGTTCCCTGCGATCCGGGTTCCGATACTCATACTTTCGACGATGACAGCCTCAACTCGCGTCGGGACCCTGTCGCACTATCCCTCGGACGTCGTGGTCGGTCTCTGGCTCGGGTGGGTCACGCCAGGGGTTCTCGCGGGGATCGCCAGGCGGACAATCAGGCCTCAATCAGAATCCAATTCATCGTGATCCTGAATCAGTTGGTAATCGCCATGGTTAACAGGCATCAACCATGTCTGGATAGTGAGGCTGCGGCCTTCAGAGTCAGATGAGTAGTTCCATGTGCTCTGAGTATCGATGAGGCGAGCACCGTAGGCTGACAGATCAAGGTCAAGCCTTTCGAGCCAGCGAGTGGTGATCACGAGCGCCTCTGGCGTGCTGCGATCAGAATCAGCCCAGGCCTCAACTGCTTGTGGAGAACGCTCCATCCGCAGGACCGGGTGACCGACCGTGCGACTCAGATAGTAGATTAGTGAGGGCTCGCGGTAGCCCAGGGTGTAGACAGCGGCTTCTTCGGGTAACTGGCGGCAAACGGCCGCGGCGATTTCGGGGCTGACCTTGATGGTCCTCTCGACCCACGGCAAGACCAGCGTGATGCACAGCACGACAACTATGGGCGTCGAGATGCCCAGGAGCCAGGTGAGTTCCAGCAGGCGGCGGTGGCGCAGGTGACCCAGCACCCAGGGAATCAGCAGCAGGATGATGACCGCTGGCGCGGCCGCTCGCCAGGCCAGATCGTTGGCTTGGAGCTGCTGGGGGAACCAGATCAAGCCTAGCCCAAGACAGGAAGCGATCAGTAAATAGATCAGGCGGCCAACTCGGGCGAATCGGTTGTCCGCCCGTCCGGGATTCAATGCGACCTTATCGACGAAAATACCGACAAGCAGGGCGAGTCCCGGCCAGATTGGCAGGACATAGTGGGGGAGCTTCGTGGCGATCAACGACATCACGATCAGTGTGGGGAGTATCCAGCCCCAGAGCAGAGCACGCCCCCTACCCGTGAGGATCGCTCTGCGACGGAGGCCGTTGATCGCGGAAGGCAGCATCGCGGTCCACGGCATCAAGCCGATGAGAACAATCGGGATGTAGACTGGAAGTAAGGCCACATATTCGAGGGCGTTGGACCCGCCATGACCTTCCTGTGGCGAAACCATCCGATCGACAACGTGACGGCCGAGACCGATATCGATCATCGCGCCTTGAGACTGAGTGTTGGCAGGGATCAGCCAGAAGAAAAACAGAATCACACTCAGGGCAGCGGTCACCCACAACCCGACCCAGAAGCCGATGCCTAGCCGCCAGTCATCTCGCTGATGACGACCGATCATCCACCCCGTGAACAGCATGTTGGCCAGCGGGACAGCGAGAGCGATGGGCCCCTTGACGAGTTGTCCCGCCGTCAGGGCGATCAAGAGCACCGGCATCTGCCACCACGATGGTCCGCGCATGACACGGTGAACATAGACCGCGCAGGCCTGAGTCATGCAGCCCAGCAGCAACCCATCGGCTGTGGCGAGCGTCCCCATCACCAGAGGCATGATCGACGTGAGCATGACGAGCATCGAGATGACACCAGCACGGCCACGGCCGGAAATCCAAACTCCACAGAAATAGGTGCTCAAGGCCGCCCAGAGCACCCCAATAATCGAAGGCAGGCGGAACGCGATCTCAGTCTCACCAAATGATTGGAGTCCCACGACCATCGCCCAGTAGACCCCCGCAGGCTTGTCCGGCCGGACCTCACTATTGAACGTCGGTACGAGATAGTCGCCGGTCGCCAGCATCTCGACAGCTGCGCGAGCGAAGCGAGCCTCATCCCGGTCCCAGAGGCTTGAGCTGACCGCGATCGCAACCAATAGCGTCATCCCCAGCAAAAGCAGGATGAACGCCAGGCCGGCCAGCCGGGGCTCTTTCTGCAAGTCAAGAACCTGACTGCCAACGGGCTTATCGAGTGTGGGATGATCGGGGCTGCGGCTCATCAGGACCCAGTTTATAGCGAGGGCTTTCTGGCCGGGGCGATGAGCATGATCTATCCTGCTTAAATGAATCGGATTGAAACCATCTTCGCGGAGCAGGCCGCCTCGGGCCGTCGGGCACTCATGCCTTTCATCACGGCGGGAGATCCATCAGTCCGGATGCTCCCAGGGCTCCTCTTGGAGGCTGAGCGAAGCGGGGCGAGTCTCTGCGAGATCGGCATCCCCTTCTCTGACCCGATCGCTGATGGTCCGGTGATCCAGGCGTCCATGACGCACGCGCTGAACCAAGGCGTGCGGGTCGAGGCTATCTTCAAAGCGGTCGCTTCGATCCGTTCGCAGACCCAGCTGGGGCTGGTGGCGATGGTGAGCTACTCGATCGTTCATCGCATGGGGCTCGAACGCTTCATCGGTGAGGCGGCGGCATCGGGATTCGATGGGCTCATCTTCCCCGACCTCCCGCTCGAAGCTTCCGAGCCCGCTCGAACCGTCGCTCACCGGGCGGGTCTGGTTCTCAGTTTGCTGATCGCCCCGACGAGTTCGCCCGAGCGTGCGGCCAGCCTCGCTGAGGCCAGCAGCGGCTTCGCCTACATCGTATCGAGGGCCGGGATCACCGGCGAGAGCACGACGCTCCCTGAAGGCCTCGCGGATCGCTTGGCCACCCTGCGTCGCCAGACCTCGATCCCGCTGGCGGTGGGTTTTGGGGTCTCGACCCCGGAGCATGTCCAATCACTCTCGAAACACGCCGAGGGTGTGATCGTTGGGTCGGCACTCGTGAGACGGATCGCCGAAAACCGGGATGCGGGGGATGAGAAGGTCGTGGCTGAGGCAGGACGGTTCATTCGAGAACTAGCGACCGGGCTGCCGGAGGGTGCCTCGGCATCGGGAGCTTTCAGGGCATGACCCAGCCGATACCCACCCAGGCCTTGCGGATGACGGTGGCGGGGATGGGTCTGCTGTGGTCTGCCGGGCTCTTGTTGATCGGATTCTGGGTCTGGGACCACTTCGCGGCTCAGGCCGTGATTGGGCGACTCCTGGCCATCGCCGCCATCGCTGCAGGTGAGTTTGTGCTGATGTGGCTTGTGCTGGATGACGCCCTCCAACAGGCCGATGGTCTAGTGATTGGCTTCTGTAAGGCTGTTGCTGGCGTGACCTTCTGGGCCGCTTTAGGGCTGACAGTCGTGCTTATGGGCGTCCATTGGGTCGCTTGAACGATAGAGTAGGGGGGTTGCTTCCCCTTTTTGACGCTTAGTCGAGAGATGATCCATGGTGCATCGTGAACGGCGTTTAAGTGCCTTGCTCCTCGTCCTTAGCCTGATGATGATGTCTGTTGGGGCATCCACCGCTCTCAGCCAGACTCCAGCGACAGATTCACTCGATCAGTTGCTCTCCGACCGTCTGGTGCTCTATGCCCTGCAGTACCTTCAGGGCGACGGGGGCGTGGCTGACTTTCAATACACTATGGCAGACGTGCTCTTCGAGCAGGCAATCGCACTCACGCCCGAGAGCGCGGACATCTGGCGACTCCGAGCAGACCTCGCCGCAGGTCTGGGAGACCGGTCGTTAAGGGCTACGTCGCTCCGTAGGCTGATCCGGTTAGAGCCCCAAGATGACGCCTCTCGACTCGACCTCGTCTATCTGCTCCTCGACGACATCCAGACTCTCGACGGCCGGCTGGATCGGGTCGAGCGCATGCTCACAGCGACGGGCAGCCAGCAACTCTCCGCCCCTCTCCGCTCGAGACTCGCGGTGTATGCCGCCGCAGCAGCCCGTGAGATGGGTGATGAGCAGCGGTTTGGCGCTTGGCTTAAACGCGCCATGGAATGGGATGAAGCCAACGATTCGGCCTTCAGAATGGCGCTGGACTACGCCATCGAGCGTGAGTCATCGGTCCTGACGCTCGCCGCCATCACCATGAAACTTGTCGCCTCGGCGCCCATGGATCAGGGGGCAAGAATCGAGCTGGGCACCCTCTTCCTTCGTGAGGGTGCGTATGAAAATGCCATCCAGCAGATCATGCTCGCCTCGCAACTCTCGACTCGCCCCTTGCCCCCTGAGCTGGTGGGGTCAGTGATCGTGAGCATGATGGCCTCTGGTGACCTCCTGGGGGCAGAAGCCCTGCTGGACCGCATGCGTATCACATATTTTGCTGGACCGGAGGATGAGGAAGGTAACCCGACACCCGGCCCGCTCCCGCTACCGTTGGAAGTCTTACGCCTGGTCATGCTGTCGGATCGTGAGGACGGTGCAGAGGAGGCGGCCTCGGTCTACGCACAGATCTCGCTCGCGCTGCAAGAGCGTGGAACCAGTGGATCACTAGCCGATCTCGGACGAATCACGGCGATGATCGGGCCAGAATCCATCGATCGGCTAAAACTGGCCGATGAGCTGACTGAATCAGCACCAATGATCGCTGAACTTCTTCGCCTGACCGTCGAGCTTCGCGAAGAGAATCCTGATCTCGATCAGATCAACCGACGCTTGATTGTGATTGCCGCCGAAGAGGCCATGGCACGATTGCTGCTCGCGTCGATGCCACAAACCAGTGACGAGCGTGCACGGCAGTTGTACGCCCGAGCCGTCGCTGACGGTCCCGAAGAGCTACCCGCGATCTTGGCAGGCATTCTCCATCTCCAGCGTTTTAACGAGGTCGTGAGCCCGACTCGTTCCGGTCGCCGGATGGTCGAGATGCTCGATGGCTACCCGAGTCGCCTCTGGAGCCTCGACAACAACTTCCAGGCCTGGACCGATGTCGATCTACGATTGCTGGGCGGGGGCAGCTACGACTTGCTCGATCCGATGCCTGCGACCCTCCGTGTGGCTAACCTCACCAGCCTCCCGATGACGCTCGGGGGCTCGGGCGGGACCATCAGCGACGTGGTGATGGTCAACCTCACAGTCTCGGTCATGGGCAGGCCCTACGCCCAACTCCCGCCCGTGATCGTCGATATCGACCGCCCCCTCACCCTGGGTCCGGGACGGGCCGTCGAGGTGCCGGTGAACTTCCGGCAATCGATGCTCGCCGGGATCACAGCAGACAACCCCTTCACGACCATCTTTGTCGATCTCAACGCCGTACTCGACCCACGGCCGACCCGCTTTGGCGGAATCGCTTCGGGCCCGTTAGGGGCTGCCGATGCCCTGAGAGGCGTGAGCGTCCGCTGCCCCCCTCCAACGCAGGAACGATTGGACGAGTGGATCACCGGCATGAACAACCTGGAGACGAAGGACGAAGTCCTCGCCGGGTTGCGCGTGATGGGTTCCGCGACCCAGGGCCTCATCCGTGGCCTCAATGAAGACTCCGTCGGACGAGCTGCCGGCGAGCTGATCCAGGCTTATCTGCGAGCAGACCCCAAGGCTCAGACCTATCTCATCATGGCGATGCCACCCGTGGAACGTAACAACACCCTCCTCATGACGATGCTCGATGATGCAGCAGCATCGTCTTCCCCGATGGTGCGCATGGGCTATCTGTTGCGACACGTTGGGGACCCGGATCACCCCGCCCTGGTTGAGGCGACCGACTCTTCAGACGCCACCCTCCGCATGTTTGCCGGCTCCTACCAGAGCTTTCTGAGGACAGCGATGGCACTCCGCGAAGAGCAGGGGCAACAAGCCCCGCAGACAGGCGGGTTCATCGGACTGCCCACACCCGAAGAGCTGCTGCGGCCAGTGAGTGCCGATGACCCGTTCGCCGTTCGGGAACCTGACGATGAGCAAGAATAACGGCTGGCTCATCCTGCTTGATATCGACGGCACGATCCTGACGACTGAGGGCGTGGGACCACGCCTGATGCAGCAGGCAGCCGATCGCTTGTTTGATGGCAAACTCCGCTTTGAAGGCGTTGATTTCTCAGGCAATCTTGATCCGCTCATCGTTGCCGAAGCCGCGACGCGATCGAGCTTCGATTGGAATCAGGAGCACCACACTCGTTTCCGCTCAGCGTACCTGGACGTGCTAAGCACCTGGCTCCGGGATTCAACACCTGGGCTGCTGCCCGGGGCGCAATCGCTGATCGAGTCCCTGCATCAGTCTGAGGTGCATACAGGATTGCTCACTGGCAACTACCCGGAAGCCGCCCGCCTGAAGCTCGATGCCGTGGGTCTGGCCTTCGATCGCTTCCAATCGAGCGCTTTTGGCGATGACGCGTGCGACCGGCCAGGACTCGTAGCGGTGGCTCGTGATCGCCATGAGACGCCACTCGAAGCTACTCGTGTCGTGGTCGTTGGCGACACGCCTCGGGATGTCCACTGCGCCAAAGCCCACGGCTGTACGTCCATCGCCGTCACAACCGGTCGGTTTGACCGCAATCAACTCGATGCCGCCGGGGCCGATGCCGTCCTCGATTCACTTGAATCCGCCACCCCGGTTCTCGCTGGCTTAGGGATCGACCTGATCGAGTAACACGGTAGTGGGCTGGGATAGCGTGCCGAGTTGCACTGTAGACAACTCACCCGCCGTGCTGGCCGAATCAAGGACCGGCCCACCAAAGAGCCCGAGGGCTAAAGCAAGAACCGCTGCTGCGCAAGCACCGCTGATCGCGAGTGACCCATAGGTTCCGGACGCATCCTTCTGCTCACCACTCTGGATCATGGGCCCAGCAGCCAGCCGGAGGTAGTAACCCGCGGAGATGGCCGAGTTGATGACCAACAAGGCAATGAGCACCTCGTGGCCGTCACTGAGGCCTGAGGTCATGATGTGCAGCTTGCCAAGGAAACCGATGAGTGGCGGCAACCCGAGCAACGACAGCGAACCAACAGCCAGGCTCGCGGCCAGCAGCGGGTGAGCGATCCGCAGCCCCTTGAGATCAGCGTAACGATGCCCCTCATCGGGCTCGGATTTCAGAGCAGCAAGTGCCGCAAAGCACGCAATCGTCCCCGCAGCGTAAGCAGGCAGATAGAACAGCAACGCTGCCAGTCCACTCGATCCGCCAGTCTCCCCCGGCCCGACCAGCAGCGGGATCAAGAGGTAACCGGAGTGCGCCACAGACGAATAAGCAAGCATCCGCTTGACGTTCGACTGGACCATCGCCAGCAGGTTGCCCGCGAACATCGTCAGGACCGCGATCGCTGCGACCAGGAAAGCCAGAATCTCCCCAGCGTCCGTTGCCATCGGGTTTTTATCCAGCGGCCATCCGACCAGCCCAAGGACCAGCATCATCGCGGCGAAGCCAGCGGTCTTCGGGATCACTGCCAGGAACGCGGACACCGGCGTGGCCGCCCCCTGATACACATCGGCAGCGTAGAAGTGCATTGGAAACGCCGCGAGCTTGAAACCAATCCCGAGAATCGCCAACACAAACCCCGTCGTCAGAACAGGCGACAGCGTGCCGGTCTGAGCAACCTCCGAGGTGATCGCAGAATGGATCGCGCCAAAATCAGTCGCGCCGGTTGCGCCATAGATCAAAGCGAAACCGTATAGGAAGATCGCCGCGGAAAAAGCCCCCAGGAAGAAATACTTGACGCCAGCCTCCTGCGACCGATCATCACCCCGGGACATGATCACCAAGACGTACGTCGGCAGTGAGGTCAGCTCAAGCGCCAGGAAGAGCCACACCAGATCATCAGCCCCCGCCGTTAGCATCGCACCGGCGATCGACAGCAGCATGAACGCAAAGAACTCGCCACGGCTGGATCGCCCAGGCTTGAACTGCGGACCGGCTTCTGCATCCATGACCTGCTGGATCCGATCAGGTACACCCGCCGCAACCAGAACCAGCAACAAACCCGCCAGCGGGATGAACACACGCAAATAACCAATCGCACCCACCAGCCCGACGCCACTCTCAAGGGGCTCGGCAAACCACGCTAAGCCACTCGCAACCACCAGCGACAGGCCAGCCGCCGCAGCCGTCAGAGACCGCGTCGCTTGAGTCCTCGCCAGACCCAGCGAGAGACACACAATCGCCCCAATGAGCACGGCCAACTCGGGCCAGAGGTTCAGGAGTTTGTCGATCAGTGGGTTCATCGTCGGTGGCTTACTCAGCTTCGTGGACAACGGGAAAAACCGAAACACTCGGCTCAGCGACCATCAAGGCAGGCTCACTCACTTCTGCGGTGACCGGCGTCTCAATCACGAGACGCGCCTGCTGAGTCATGCCGGCCACATCCGGCTCAAGCGTCGATAGCATCGGGTAAGGAAATAGCCCAAAGACCAGACAAAACAGGGCCAGTGGCGCCAACGCCATTAGCTCACGACCGGAAAGGTCCTGAGCATCCTCGGGCCTCTCAACCGCCCCCGAGTTTGGATAGCTGATCGCCTTGAGCGGGCCAAAACAGAAACTACCCGCCAGCCGGAGCAGGTACAGAGCCCCGATGATCAGGCCAAGACCAGCCAGCAGAGCATAAACGGGACCAAGTAGCCCTGGCGACAGAAAGGTGCCCATCAGCGTCAGGAACTCACCCACAAAACCATTCAAGCCCGGCAGCCCCACACTCGCCATCACAAAGAAAACAAAGAAGAACGACCACGCAGGCATGACCTTCGCCACCCCCGTAACCTCGCCGAGTTCCCGAGTTCGAAAACGGTCATACAGCATGCCAACACACAGCAGCAGTCCACCCGCAGCGACGCCGTGGTTGATCAGATACGCCGCCGCCCCAACGCTACCGATGTTGTCCGCATCGAGTGCAAAGATCCCCAGGATCACAAAACCCATATGAGAGATCGACGAGTAGGCGATCAACCCCTTAGCGTCGGGCTGGACCCAGGCGATCAAGCCAGCGTAGATCACGCCGATGACCGCGAGCACACCCAGCAAAGGCGCGTACTCCACCGTCGCCAGCGGGAGCATCGGAACCACAATCCGCAGCATGCCATAAGGCCCGAGCTTGAGAACCAGGGCCGCCAGATCAATCGCACCATCCGCCGACGAGCCCTGATGCGCCGTCGGCAGCCAGTTGTGCAGCGGAAACAACGGCGTCTTCACACCAAAACCCAGCATCAACGCCAGAAACACCCAGCCCTGCTCGGTCCTGCTCATGCTCGGGGCGGTCCGCAGCAGATCATCGATCGCGAAGCTCCACACGCCCGTCTCAGCAGCGTGGTGCATGGCGATGTAGGCAAGTCCCGCCGCCGTGAACAACGCACTCACAAAGCCGTAGACGAACATCGTCGTCGCCGCCTTACCACGATCCAGATGACCAAAGCGCCCGATCAGGATGTACGACGGCAGCAGCGTCAGCTCAAAGAACGCATAGAACAGAATCACGTCCCGAGCCATAAAAGCCCCGAGCATCGAGAGCAGCAGCAGATGAAGCCAGCTAAAGAACGCCCGACGATCGTCCGCCGACTGCGGCTTCGACGCGATCGCTGCCACCGGCATAATGATGGCGGTCACCAGCATGAGCCAAAGCGACAAGGCATCCACACCGAGTGAGAACGTCAACCCCAACTCGGGCATCCACTCGGTCTGCACAACAAACTGCACACCGCCTGCCGACCAGTCGTAACGATCAAACGCGATCAGCACCAGCACAAACGTGACCAAGCTGCCGATGAACCCGGTGTTCCAAACGGCCTGCGAGGTCTTAAGCAACGGACGCACCTGCACCAGAAGGGCAGTCACCAGTGGCACTAGGACCAGCAGCGGCATCAACCAGGATGTGGCGTTGCTGTCCATTTACGTGAGCACCATAAAAACAAGCAGGCAGATCACCCCAACGCCCATCGCCATGCCAAGGGCATAGCTCTGGAGTCGGCCGTTCTGGCCCTGCTGGAAGGTCAAAAAAGAGACGCCCGCAGGCAACATCGCAATCAGCGACACCAGCCCACGCAGACCGAGTTGATCAACAAGCGTCGATGCATAACTGATGATCAGAGCAGGCAGCCCGATCACAACGTGATAGGCCTCGTCGACATACAGCTTCTTCTCCAGCAGCGTCTTGATCGGTCCCAGCGATACCGCCGCCGCGTCGCCTGCCGACCTGCTCACCGCATGGAAGAACACGGCCAGGCCGATCCCAAGCAGCGCGACGATCGAACTGATGACGATCACCGCCGTGTGGATGTCCATCCCCAGAAGCGTCTTGTCCGCACCGTGATCGTCGTAGCCATGAGCTGGATGCCCGGTGACCTGATAGGCCGCATCCGGATTCGCCGACGACTCGTGGATCGCATAACCCATGATGCCGTGATCAATCGTGTGACTGTGCCCACCATGATCCAGAACATAGCTACCGGTGCCGAGATACCACCCGCCAAGGATGGCACCCACCGCCAGCACCACCAACGGCAGATTCATCGGCCACCACGGCATCTCGTGAGGCTCCGCATGCCCGTGATCATCACCATGGTGATGATCACCCATCTCCCACTGCTTGGGGCCAAGGAAGACACGAAACCACACCCGGAACGTGTAGAAAGCCGTCAGCCCAGCCGTTAATACAGCCAGCCAACCCAGCACCGAATAGAGCGCCCCGCCCTCGCCGGCACCATGCTTAAACACGATGTACAGAATCGCGTCCTTCGAGAAGAAGCCCGCCGTCAATGGGAACCCCGCAAGAGCCAGACAGCCCATCAGCATCAGGATCGCCGTGACCGGCAACTTGCTAAAGAGGCCCGACATCTTCCGGAGATCAAGTTGCCCCGCCATCGCGTGCATCACGCTGCCCGCCGTCAGGAACAGCAGCGCCTTGAAGAACGCGTGCGTGACCAGATGAAACACAGCCGCAAAGGACCCCATCGCACCCAATGCCAGGAACATGAAACCAAGCTGAGAGACCGTCGAATACGCATACACGCGTTTGATGTCGTGCTGTGCCATGGCGATCAGCCCTGCGACCAGAGCCGTGAGCCCGCCGATCACCGCCAGCACCTCAAGAGCCAACGGCGACAAGCCGAACACCGGCATTAGCCTCGACACCAGATAAACCCCAGCCGTCACCATCGTCGCCGCGTGGATCAGCGCCGACACAGGCGTCGGCCCCTCCATCGCATCCGGCAGCCAGACATACAACGGGATCTGAGCACTCTTGCCCGCAGCCCCCAGGACCATCAGCAACGGAATAGCCACCAGATCCCAGCGAGTCTCCAGCGTCTGCGGGCCGTTGGCAGCCAGAAGCTGCGCCGCCTGATTCAGAATCCCTGTCTCGCCCGACAGATTCACGGTCCCGAACGCCTGGTACGCCAGGAAGATGCCCAGCGCAAAACCCAGGTCCCCGATGCGATTAAACACAAACGCCTTCTTCGCCGCCTTAGCCGCAGCGGGGCGGTGAAACTCATGCCCAATCAACAAGTACGAAGCCAGCCCCACACCCTCCCAGCCCAGGAACAAGACAATCAGATTGTCCGCCATCACCAGCGTCGTCATCGCGAAGATAAACAGCGTCACCCCCGCAAAGAACCGGCTATACCCCGGATCGCCCTTCATGTACCCCGTCGCATACAGCGCGATCAGCGTGCCAATGCCCGTCACGACCCACAGCATCACCAGCGACAACGGGTCCAGCAGATACCCAAAGTTCACCTCAAACGATCCAAACGACAACCATGGATAGAGCACCGTCGAGACCGAACCCTCTTCGAGAATGCTCTGTGTGGTCATCGCCGTCAGGACAAAGCTCGCAAAAATCGAGAGCACCGCGATCAGGCCAGACAACCGACCCAGCGGCGCAACGTACACACCAATCGTGCACAACACCGCCCCGATCAGGGGAATCCAGGGAATCCAGTTGGCCAGTTCAGCCTGCATCCGCGGTCGTTATCCCTTCAGGTCGGCCCATGCCTGGACGTCGAGCGTGCGCTTCCTGCGAAACAGCAGGACCACCAGACCCAACGCCATCGCAGCCTCTGCCGCCGCGATCGTGATCACAAAAATGACGAACGTCTGCCCGATCTCGTGCACATGATGACGGGCAAAGGCCACCAGCGTGACAATCACGCCCTGGAACATCATCTCCGTACACAGAAAAAGGATGATCATGTTCCGGCGCGTCAGAAAACCAATCATCCCCAACACAAACAACACCGCGCCAACAGCGAGGTAATGGGCCAGGGCCAGGTTGCTCAGTTCGTGCGCCATCCAGGGCTATCCGGCCATCTCGGCCGGTCCATCTACAGTAGTTAGCGTTCAGGCCGCGGCAGCCGGCTCGTGATGATCGTCCGGAACCTCGGTCCTCGCAATGACAACAGCACTCACCAGCGAGACCAGCAGGATCACGCCAGCCAACTCAATCGCCAGCGGGTGAGAACGGAACAAGTCCAAACCCACCGCCTCAAGGTTCGAGGTCTCCTGACGAGCATTCTTCAATGCAACCACCTCAGCGGGCAGCCGATCATCATTCGTCCGCACCAGTGGCGTCGCCTCCGCCTCGACCACCATGGCCTGCGGCAGCGTGTCCGCCTGGAAACTAAAGTTCAGCAGCGTCGCCAGCAGGACAAACCCAGCCAGAACCGCCAGCATCGGCTCGCGCGCCCTGCGGTCATAAAGCGGCGAAGCGTCCTCAGCTTCAGCCTCCGCCGACTGCGAGGCCAGCATGATGACAAACATGTAAGTCACCAGAATCGCCCCCGCGTAGATCACAACCATGGCCAGCGCGATGAACTCCGCCGATAGCGTCAACAACAGCCCAGCACTCGAGAGCACCACCATGATGAACCACAACGCAGCCCGAACCGGCTGGGTATGGGTGATCACCCGAACCGCCGAGGCGATCGCCAAAAAACTGAAAACGTAGTGGTAGAAGAAAGCCGAACGATCCATCCCCAGCGCCTCGGGCAGATCACGCCCAAGGACCACCCACAGCATCGCGATGAACGCCAGCCCAACCACCGCACCGATGAAACGAAGCGCTGTAGCCCGCTGAGGCATCATCAAAAACAGCCCGATCGCTCCCAGCACGGTGGCGGCAAAGAGGCCGATGTTGTGCAGATTGACCATCAAAAAGCCTGTGGGGCGTGGAAGGTGCGAGGAACTGGCGCGGCGCGGCGACAAACACCGTCCGCACGCAAGGACTTCGCAGAATAGAAGCCCCCCCGAATCCATGCAACATCAGGTCAGCAACGGATTTCAGGAAGCGAGGCTCGGGATCGGTGCAACCACCTTCTGACGCATCATCGCCGGGCTGTCAATGCTCTGATCCGGCTCCGCCTCCCCGGTCCGAAGCGATTCGAGCCGCGTCAGATAAGCCGCCACCGTGCTCACGAACGTCGCATGGCTCCACGTCAGCGGGGAAACCGACAACGGGGCATTCGTCTCCGGGTGAACCTGCTCAGCCAGAATCCGTGACGGCAACGCACGGTCCGCCGTCCAACGGATGAAACGCGACGCCTCACGAAGCTCGTCCTCAGTCTTCGCCTTGGCGATGTAGTAGTCCGCGAGCCACAGCGTGCAGATGAACCACGGGTTACCCGGGATCTTGTCCACATCCTGACTCACCTGATGGTAGTAGTCGTTCCGGTACCTGGCCACGCCACCGACATCAGTCTTGACCCAGAGCTGATCCTCGATCGCATCCATCGTCTTCTTCACCCGCTCGTCCTCAACCGGCAACAGCCCCAGCGCGAAGATCGCATACATCGAGCTATCCAGAACCTCATCCCGGTAGTACTCGATCTCGTCCGGCGGGACCTCAGGCAAAGACACCCGATCCAGCGCATCCAGGTGCTTCTGGCCCTCAGGCATCGGATCACGACCAGCCAGGATCTCCGCCATCAACCGCGCCGTCCGCTCGGAATCCACAGGCTCGATCCGCCTCAAAAAACGCCCGTGCTCCGGACTCCAGAGATGACGGCAAAAGCCATCACGAATCTCATACGCCGCGCCGCCATAACGCTCAGCAAGCTGGCTGTCGCCAAAAGCGTTGGCAAAGTTCTGCGCCGACTTCAGGCCAGCATAAACCGACGCCACCGTGAAGGTGTGCACGCCATAACGCTCTTCCCAAAGGTCATAAGACGGCAGCGGCAACCCCGTCGCCGGATCACGGAAACGCGTCATGAAGTTCGCCGCTGGCTGGATGAGCTTCATCCACAACGGCCGCACGAACTCGATGTCACGGTAACGCACAAAGTGTCGCCACAACGCCCAGATGACCAACGCCGTCTCGTCCTCCTGAATCGGCACCTGCGGCTGGCCGTTGGACGTCCACGGGTGCCACGACGACGCCGGACTGCCATCCGGCCCGTACTTGTGCAGGAAATACCCCCGGTGATTGATGATCCGAGCACACAGCGAGAAAAACCCCCGCGCCACATCAGGATACCCCGCCCCGTCCAACGCATCGGCCACAAACGCACCATCACGCGGCCACAGATACGAGTAAGTATCCCGTGAAAACTGCATGATGTCCGAGTCGTTCGCCGCGATGATCGCCCCACCATTGTCGATCTGCGAGCGCACCACCAGCAACGACCGCTTGTACAACTCCGACACCTCAGGCCCCAACCCCGTCTCATCCCGGTCACACAGCGGGACCCGATTGGCATTCAGCCAAAGCCGCCAGTAGTTCACCGTCCGGTCAATGATCCCCTGCGGGCTCTCCCGGTGGATGAAGTGATGGATCTCCTCCAGATCGTCATAGCTCTGCCCGAACGCAAGCACCAGATAAACCACCTGCTTGCCATTCGGCTCGAGCTGAACCCGCGTGAGCATCGTCGAATCCACCGCCCCCTGACCAATCGGGTTGTTCCCCAGATGCCCGTCCTCAGCATCCCGCCAGGTGCCCTCAGCCCCACCAAATCCCGCCGTCCCCGTGGCATACTCATGAATCGCTGGCTCACCTGACGCGTAGAAACAGGCCAGCACATAGCGCTGCATCCGGTAGTGGATCAGCGACTGAACCTGCGGGTCGTAGTAAGCCGTATCACCCACCCGCGTGCCATATAAAAACAGGTCCTGATGATGAAGCACCCGCGCCTCACGCACCCGATCCGTCAGGTTGTGGACCTCAATCCGCCTGATCAGCAGCGGGCGATGAAAATCCACCGCATCCGTACACCGAAGCTCGAGCTCCAACTCCGGATGAACCATCCGAACATCCGTCGCCAGCGTGTCCGCCAGGTACCCCGGCTTGATCTCCCACCCCTGGTCCGACCAGAACAGCCGCTTACGCCGACGCTCGTTCTTAGGCGGAGTCCCGATATCGGACCATACCCCGAACCCGCAAGCACCACCCGCCCCGTGATTCTCCTGCCCGACATGCGGGTAGTACAGATCGCGGATCCGGTAATGATGGTCGAAGGTCACCAGAAGCTGACCGTTGCCTACTGGAATGTCTCGGGGCATCGGCGGTCGGTTCCTACTTCTCTCGCCGACAAGCGGCCTTGAGGTGTGATCGAAAGGCGTCCGAAGGTGCCATCATCATCGGCTAATTCGAGCTTCCGCTGGGAAGAAGTCGTTTCCACCGATCAAACGATCGCAGTTCAGGCTGCAGGCCGCACCCAGAGGTTACTCTTCGGCAGCTACTTCAGTCCACACCGGCGGCCACGCCAGACCTGGCTCCCGTCGAAACAGCCCGACCGCCTGACGCTTCCGAAGCACATTCGGCAACTCCTCACTCACTAGCACCGGCTCTCGATCCCCCACCAGCACCAGGGGCGCAATCACCCACGCCGCATCATCCCAGGCACCCTCCACAGGCGATTCCGTCGACTGATTCAGCCCCATATAGGTCTGCAACGGGTGGTACCCACTCCGTTCAAAAAGCACCCGCTCGTCACCAACCTCCCCCTCGATCGCCCGGGCAAACGACCTCGCATTCTCCGCCCAACCCACCTGCCGCTCAGGATTCAGCAGTACCTCGTTGCCAACCACAATCCCCATCACCACAACCGTCGCCGCCACGGCACCCCGGAGCACCCGCTTCAAACCCGCCCAACCCCTCGCCCACGGATGCGACACCAAACCTACCCCCATCAACGCAGCCATCGCCGGGTACATCGGCAGCAAGTAGTCATCCCGCTTCGACACCACCAGACTCATGAACCCCACCACCACAAGACACCACACCCACGCTGGCGTTAAGCAGCTCATCCGGTGACGCACGATCTTCTTCCGACTCAGCCACAACGCCACAAACAACCACGACCAAGGCAGAGCCCGAAACAAAAAGAAAAACGGCAACTCCCACGACGTCAGAATCAGCCCCAATGGATACGCAAGCACACCACCCTGCCCCTGAACCCGCGACAGTTCATTACCCAGCATGGTCTGACTCATGTAGTCCGGCGCGATCACATAAGAACCCCAGACCCACCCGACAAACGGCACCACACTCAACGGCAACCCCCACACAATCCCCGTACGCCAGACCGATCCCCACCGCCCACCCACGAGCGGCGCCGCCACAACCGCATACACCGGCACCAGCAACGCTGGCGGGCCCTTCGTTAACCACGCCAACGCCACACTCACCCACACCACCACCGGCCAGAACCAGGGCCGCTCCGGATCCTGAAGGCATCGTGTCACCGCCAACCAGCCCACCACCAGAAAAAACGCCAGCAGCATGTCCGGCCTCGCGACATACGCCAGACTCATCACAGGCGGCAACGACACCCAGATCAGACACGCAATCACCGCCGCCGCACCAACCCGATCTCGACCCCACCGTGTCGGACTAAGGACACACACCACAGCCCCCGCCGTCAGACCCAGCAGCCCAAAAAACGTAACGATGCTCGGTAGCTTGAACGACCAGTCCTCGTGAATCCCCAGACCACCGACAACCGGCAACGACACCCAGTTGTAAAAAGGCGGCTTCGTCGCCCACTGCCCCCGCACATCCTTAGGCAGCACATACCGCCCGTGCTCAGCCATATCCACCGTATACGACACCGTCTTCGGCTGATCCTTCGAATCTAGATCCGAAGGCCCCTGCGTCCGTGCCGCAATCATCAGAACACCCAGCAAAACCACCGCCACCATCCACCACCGCCAGGTCCCCGGGCCCCGAGGACTCAGATTCTGCATCACATCACGCATCAAAACTCCGCCCATACCCCACCAGGACAGGTTACATTACGACGCTTAACCTTCCCGTAACCCGCTCCACACCGAACGCGGGCAACACCCGGAGGACCACATGCCTCAGATTACCATTGACGGTCAACAATGCTCGTTCGAGGGCAAGCAGACCATCCTTCAGGTCGCGCTCGACAACGGCATCGAGATCCCCCACTACTGCTACCACCCCGGCCTCTCCGTCGTGGCCAGTTGCCGCATCTGCCTTGCCGAGGTCGCTCAGCCCAACCCCCGCAACGAAAACAAGCTCGAGCTGATCCCAAAGCTCCTGCCCACATGCCAGACCCCCGCCGTCGACGGCTCTGAAATCTACCTCCAAAGCCCCAAGTCCATCTCCAACCAGAAGTCGGTCATGGAGTTCCTCCTGATCAACCACCCGCTCGACTGCCCCGTCTGCGATCAGGCTGGCGAGTGCCACCTCCAGGACTACAGCTTCAAGTACGGCCGCTCCGAATCACGATTCGAAGAGACCAAGATCAAGCAGCCCAAGAAAGACCTCGGCCCCAACGTCCTGCTCTACTCCGACCGCTGCATCATGTGCTCCCGCTGTGTCCGCTTCACCCGCGAGGTCTCCGGCACCGGCGAGATCGGCGTCTTCGGCCGCGGGTCCAGCGAACAAATCGATGTCTTCCCCGGCCAACCCCTCGACAACGAACTCTCCGGCAACGTCGTCGATATCTGCCCCGTCGGTGCCCTCCTCGATAAAGACTTCTTGATGTCCATGCGCGTCTGGAACCTCACCGCTACCCCCGGCATCGACGGCATCACTGCCTCAGGCGACAACATCTCCGTCGAACACAACGACGGCACAATCTACCGCGTCAAACCACGGACCAACATGGAGATCAATCACTGGTGGATCTCCGATGAAATCCGCTACGGTTGGAAGTTCGTCCATCGCGAAGACCGCCTGACCTCCCCACTCATCCGTAGCGACAACCAACAGCAACCCGCCGATTGGGACACCGCCACCACCGAGGTCGCCAGACAACTTGCCGACCTGGTCAAGTACAAAGGCGACGGCTCCCTCGGCTTGATGGTCAGCCCCATGCTCACCAGCGAAGAAGCCTATCTCCTGGGCCGCTGGATCCTCCAGCTCGACCCCGGCGCAGTCATCGCCGTCGGTCCCATCCACATCGACGGCGAGGACAAGACCTTCCCAGGCGGATACACCGTCCGCGCCGAAAAAGCCCCCAACGCCCGAGGCGTCCGCCGAGCACTCGAAAAAATCGCCCAGACAGTCCTCACCTATGACGAGTTCCTCGATGTCATCCGCGAAGAAGACTCCGGCCTCTCCGGGCTCGTGCTCACCGGCAACACCCCAGAGCCCACATGGGACGATGTGCTGATCACCGGAGCTAAAGGCCGCTTCACCATTCTCATCGACACCCTGCCCAGCGACATGGCCAACGCCGTCGATGTCGTCCTCCCTTCATCCACCTGGGTCGAAAAAGCCGGCACCTTCGAGAACGCCACCGGTCGCCTACAGGCCTTCGTCTGCGCCATCCAGCCCATCGAAGGCTCCATCCCCGAAGGCCAGATCGCTCTCGACCTCATGGCCGCCGCCGACCTGGCCAAACCAAGTCGCTACGACGCCGATCGCGTCCGCAAGGACATGGGCGGGGAGTTCGCCACCGACGTCCACGTCGCTCAACGCCGTGGCCAGCGCGAAGCCGACCTCCAGTACGTCACGCTCTAAACCCGGAAATTCGCCATGACCACTGGCTGGTTCGACCGCCTACACACCGCCCTCAACGCGCGTGGCTGGAAACCATCAATCCTGCAGACCCGCAGCGGTCGCCTCCTGATCACAGAACACAACGCCCGCCTCTTCGCCATCGAAATCGATGGCCTCGATCACAACGCCCTCTGGCACGACCCCACCCACGAAAACCCCAAGTCCAACGCAGCCCTCATCGGCGGAGACCGCCTCTGGATCGCCCCCGAAGTCGCCTACTACTGGGACAGCCTCGAACTCGCTCGCCAGGACCCAGGCGGCAACGCCCGCAACCCGCCCCAGGTCGATCCCGGCCACTACACCACCACGCACACCACCGACCAGACCCTCAGCTACCACGCCACCGTCGAGCTGACCGACTCCCGAGTCGATAAATCCATCCGCTTCGAAGTCCAGCGGTCCTTCCGCGTCGCACAGTCGCTGCCGACTTTGCCCCCAGAGGTGCGTTGCCTCAGCTTCGCACTCGACAACCAACTGACCCTCACCGCTGGCGACGATGGTGCCCTCGCCGGAGGCTGGAGCATCTCCCAACTCCCGACTGGCGGAACCCTGCACTGCCCCACGCACGGCCGAGCAACCTCCGTCACCAGCTACTACGACCCCTTCCAAGATCGTGTCGAAATCGACGACACCGGCGTCCGCTTCCGCATCGACGGTCAGGCCAAAGTCAAGATGGGACTCCCCGCCGAAACCACCACCGGACGCATGGGCTACTATCGAGAGACCGGCAGCGGGGCGGTCCTCCTGCTCCGAGCCTTCCCGACCCTCCCCGGCGAGCCCTACGTCGATGTCCCCATCGCCGCTCCCGCCGACCAACGCTACGGCACCGATGTCCTCCAGGCCTACAACCACGATGGCGGACCCAACACCTTCGGCGAAATGGAATACCACGACCCCGCCATCATCGTCGGCACCCAGCCTCAGTCGCGATCAGGGACGTCCGTCACCCACGCCCTCTTCGGCCCGGTTGATCAGATCAAGGCCGTCGGCGAAACCTTCCTGGGCATGAAACTCCGCCTGATCTGAACATTCAAGGCGACGCCAGCACAAACGTCTCCCCATTCTCAAAACGACCCCGCCTCAGAAGCCCGTCACGCACCACACCCGCCACCACGATCGGGTCCAGCGTCTTCTCCGCAGGAATTGCCTTCTCCGGAAAGTTCTGCCGCAGCATCGGCGTCTCAATCGCCCCGGGCGCAACCGCAAACGCCGTGATCCCCATCCGCTGCCCCTCGTCCGCCACCGCCTTCGTAAACAGATTCACGCCCGCTTTCGCCGCAGCGTAGATATTGAACCCCTTGAACGGATCGATGCTCGCCATCGACGACACGCTGCTGATCGCCCCGCCTTTCTGCTTACGAAAATGCGGCCAGCACGCCTGCGTCAGAAACACCACCGCCTTGAGATTGATGTCCATGCACCGCTGATAAATCTCAGGCGTGATCTTCCCGATCGGCTGCAACGGCGCATCTCCCGCGACATTCGCCAGCCCATCCACCCGACCGAACTTTTCCACCGTCTCCGCCACCACCCGCTCACAAGTCTCGCTGTCCGCAAGATCACCCGGCTTCACCAGCAACTCAGGCGGATTCTCAACCTCCTCGTTAATCAGCGCGACCGTCGCTTCCAGCTTCTCCGCGGTCCGCCCAACCAGCACCACGCGAAAACCAGCCTCCGCCATCAGGCACGCCGTATCCCGCCCGACGCCGCTACCCGCTCCCGTCACGATGCATACCGGGTTCTCAACCTGCGGCCACGAACTGCCGTTCTCACTCATCGAAATCATCTTTCAAAAAAAGTTCAAGCGGGCACAGCCTCTGTCACACGCCACCGCGCACCATCGCGCACCACCGGACGGTAGATCGTGTCGCGCTCAACCGGCTCGTAACCCGCCTCGATGATCGCATCGCGCAGGTCTCGAACCGACCGCTCCTGATGGTTGTTCGATCCTCCAACCTTCGTGATGTCGTACCACACCACCGTGCCGTCAACATCATCCACACCAAAGTCCAGCGCGATCTCCGCCAGTTCCAGCGTCTGCATGATCCAGAAGCACTTGATGTGCGCGATGTTGTCCAGCATCAGCCGCGCCACCGCCAACATTCTCAAGTCCTCCAGACCCGTCGGACCCGCAAGATGCTCAAGCTCCGAGTCATCCGGGATAAACGGCAACGGGATCACCGTCTGAAACCGCCCCGGCAGACCACGCTCGATCGCATCATCCTGCTGCTCCCGCAACAGACAAAAGTGATGAATCCGATCCTCCAGCGACTCCACATGCCCGTACAGAATCGTCGCGTTGCTCATCAGCCCGATCTCATGCGCCGCCCGATGAACCTCCAGCCACTTATCCGACCGGATCTTCCCCTTAAACGCCTCATCGTGAACCCGATCATCAAACACCTCAGCCCCGCCCCCAGGCAGCGAACCCAACCCCGCCTCTTTCAAGTCCCCAAGAACACCCACCAGATCCTTCGGCCGCTTTGCAACCCGCGCCAGGTGCACAATCTCCACCGCCGTGAACGCCTTGACATGAATCTGCGGCGCCGCCGTCTTGACCGCACGCAGCACATCGAGGTAATACGAAAAAGGCAGGTACGGATGCAGCCCACCCACCATATGCACCTCGGTCGCCCCCGCCTCAGCCGCCTTGCGAGCCTCCTCAGCAATCTGCTCCGGGCTGAACTCGTAAGCGCCCTCATCACCACGCTTCCGATGAAAAGCACAAAACTTGCACGACAGGGCGCACACATTGGAGTAGTTGATGTGCCGATTGATGTTGTAGTACGTCGTTTGTTGGTGGAGTTGGTGACGAACTTGGCTCGCTAATCGACCCACAGACCATATATCTGGATGCTCCAACAGCGCCAGACCGTCCTGTGCGCTCAGCCGCTGGCGTTCGCGTACCTTGTCAGCGATCGTCTTGAGAGTTGCGTCCATCACACCATGCTAGGGCAGCCATGACCCGCGAGGGACTACCCCACACAGGATTTCCACCCATCGTCCTCGGCCACGGCGTCGACCTCACCGAGGTCAGCCGCGTCCTCGATCTCATCGAAAAACACGGCGAATCCTTCCTGGAACGCTGTTTTACCCAGGCCGAAGCCGAATACGCCAGCGACTCGAAACGGTTTGGCGAACACCTCGCCGCCCGCTTCGCCGCCAAAGAAGCCGTCCTCAAAGCCCTCGGCACCGGCCTCACCAGCGGCATCTCCTGGCAGGACATCGAGGTCATCCGCAGCCCCCTCGGCAAACCAAATGTCCGACTTTCAGGACGCGCGCACGATATCGCCGCCGAACTCGGCATCACCGACTGGCATCTCTCTCTCTCCCACACCGCTGGCTTGGCCATGGCCTCCGTCATCGCCACCGGCCCTCCACGCATCGAGCAGGGGGGATAACATCACACCATGCCCGGCAGATCGAGCAATAAAACACCCTTCGAGGTCATGGGACGACGCGACGCGGGCCCCGAGCCCTCGCCGCAGCCTTCCGAGGCCCCCAAGGCGGCGGATCGGCCCGCAGCGGATTCCGAGCCCACCACCGACCTGCTCGCGCCCAGCGAGCCGCTGGTGCTCCGTGTCCCCAAGGGCCTGGTCGCCGCCGTCGCCGTGGTGCTGCTGCTGATCCTGGGCCTCGCCTACTGGGTCGGCTACGAGCGTGGAGCCAACGGCGAGACCGAAACAACAGCCGCTGCAGTGGAAGCCCCACCCGGCCCGCTGACGACCCCTGCGGCCCCACCTCGCTTCATCGGGGCTGATCTGGAGGGTCCCGGAATCAGCCTTCTGGACCTCTCCAGAACCCCGCTGGGGGGCTATCAGGCCGATTCTCCCTCCGATCCCAGGCAGGACGGGATGAACTATCTGATCCTGGCCACCTATCCAGCCGCCGAAGCCCAGCGACTCAGCGAGTTTCTGGTGACTCACCGGGTTGCAAGTGTCCTCAAGCCCGTCAATAATGATCGATTCCAGGTCATCGCCGTCAATGTCGGTTTTACTCGAGATGCCTTCGAGCAGGGCACCCAGGAGACCTACCGACAGGCGTTACTGGAAGTCGGGCGTGCGTGGCACGCCCACAATGGCAGGCGCGGCAACGATGCCCTGCAGGACATGTACTTCTACCGTCACGGCCCAACGCCCTGACCCGAACTCCCGGCCGCAACCGGCCACGATACGGAGACTGCTCCCATGAGCCTCGACCGCAGCCTTCGCGCCAGTGGCGGCCTCGCCCGCCATCGCAACGTCCTTTCCCGCGCCGAGCGCATCGCCAAGCTCTCGGCTGAGGGCAAGTTTGTCCCCAGCGAGAACGATCCACTCGGTCTGCCCAAGCTGGCCAACCGAAAACTCGCCGCAGGCAAGACCACCAAGAAAAAGAAGGGCACCGAAACCGAAGAAGAGGCGAAGTAAGCCGCTTCCCGGTTGGATGGCCAGGCACTGAATCAGGGACTCGCTCATGCTCGATCCCGAAAGCTATCTTGCGTCCCGGGTCCACCAGATCGACGCTTCTGGGATCCGCAGGGTCTTTGACCTCGCCGCGAAACTGGACAACCCGATCAACCTGTCGATCGGCCAGCCGCACTTCGATGTGCCCGACGCTGCCAAACACGCCGCCATCCAAGCGATCGAGCAGGGCTTTAATCGCTATACCCAGACCCAAGGCGTCGCCAACCTTATCGCGCGAATCAATACAGATACGGCCAAGCAGTATCCCGGCACGCTTGGCGCAGCGGATCGAGCCCAGCTCGCCGAGGGTTTCCAGACGCTGATCACCTCGGGCGTCTCGGGCGGGCTGATGCTTATGCTGCTCGCATGCTGCAATCCCGGCGACGATGTTCTGATCCCCGATCCTTACTTCGTGATGTATCGTCATCTGGTCACACTCGCGGGCGGCAACCCAGTTTATGTCGATACCTATCCCGATTTCCAACTCACCCCCGAACGCGTGGAGCGGGCGATCACGCCCAAGTCCAAGCTGCTGCTGTTCAGTTCCCCCTCGAATCCGACAGGCGTCGTTCTGACGGAAGACAACGCCAAGGCCCTCGCGTCGCTCGCCGCGAAGCGGGGTTTGCTGCTGGCCAGCGACGAGATCTACGATCAGTTCTGCTACGACGGACCCTGCCCGTCGGTCGCCCGCCACACGGATCGAGTCATCCTGCTGCGTGGTTTTTCCAAGACCTATGCGATGACCGGCTGGCGTCTGGGCTACGCGACCGGCCCTCGCGCGATCATCGAGCAGATGACCAAGCTCCAGCAGTACTCCTTCGTCTGTGCGCCCTCGATGACGCAGGCCGCCGGTGTCGCGGCGCTCGATGTCGATATGCAGCCCTATGTGGATGAGTATCGCCAACGGAGAGACCACGTTGCCCAGCGGCTGCTTGAAGCTGGCTACAACCTGACCACACCCGGGGGCGCGTTCTACGCCTTCCCGGAGGTCCCACAGCACCTCGGCATCACGGCGAGCCAGTTTGCCGAGAGGACGGTCAAACAGGGCGTGCTGCTGATACCCGGATCGGTGTTCTCGAATCGCGACACCCACTTCCGGATCAGCTACGCATGCGGGCCCGAGCAGCTTGAGGCCGGTCTGGATGTCCTGGCGAATCTGGGTAAAGGTGCCTGAGACGATTTGTATTGGTTAAGGGGGGTTTCTCTCGGAACTCGTACTGGTTTTCGGTCGATGCTTCTGGTGGACCAACTGGGCTTATCCCCGGGAACCGCTGTGACCATGAGAACCGAGACCTCTGCGCTGTTGACCGTCGCCCTGCTTGCAGGCATCGCTGCGCCCACGGCACACGGCAACATCGTGCTCAACCCGAGCTTCGAGCAGAGTCCGACCAGTGAGACCTTTTCGAGCTGGGTCAGCAGCAACGTCGAGCGGATGGGACCGTTTATCGATTCGTATGACGGCAATCAGAGTGTCGATCTGGCCAAAGCCAAGTCGGGGTTCCTCCAGCAGCAACTCATCACGATCCCCGGCGAGACGTACCAACTCGAGTTCTACCTGTCGGCCAACATCTACAGCTTCAGGGAGTTGCCGAGGCAAGCTCGCGTCCTCTGGGGCGGGATGAGCCTTGGGCTCTTTACCTGGCTACAACTCGGCACCGAACCACCCGCTGAGGCCCGTTTCGAGCAGCACCTGATCTATAATCTCGTTGCGCCAACGAACCGAACCATCCTGCGTTTCGAAGACGTCTCGGCGACCAGCGGCTTTGGTGCCGTACTTGATGCCGTGAGCGTGACGCTGATGCCGGAGCCTGAACCCGAGACGATCCCAAGCCCCGCAGCGCTGCCCGGTGGCATCCTGCTCGGGCTCGCGGCGTTAACACGGCGCAAAACATCAGCCTGAACCAACGGGCTCAGGCTGATGGTCGATGGTCAGTTGATATCTGGAATCTCAAAGAGTTACGGGGTCGCGGCGGTTTCTTCTGCTTTCACCGTTTCACTATGCCGACCGTGGGTGTCACCCTCGCCGTAGGTAAAGGTCAGTTTCTTGGTGTCCAGAGAGTCGTCGAACTGGGCGCGCTCCTGCTCGTCGATGAGCCGGATACGCACCTGCGGGTACTCTCCCGACCAGTCGATGTCGAGCAGGCCGAAGTGGTTGTCACCCACAGCGTTCTCACTGGCACGGTGGTGGTTCTCTTCGGTGATGATGCGGCCTCCGGCGCTGTTGAGACCGGATGAGGTGACATCAACCGACATGTACGGGCCGGTGCCCCCGCAAACCGACACCTCGCCATGATGGCGATCGCCAGAGAGGAAGATCACGCCTTCGGCCTCGGAGTCTTCGATGGTCTGGAACAGTTTGTCTCGCTGCCAGGGCAGGGCGGACCATCGCTCCCAGCCGTGCTCATTGGCGACGACCTGGATGCTCGAAACGATCAACCTTAGTTCGGCAGGCTTCTTGAGTTCCTCTGCGAGCCAGGCCCACTGTGCTTCGCCGAGCATCGTGGCTGACTGATCGTCACGCTCCGCATACGGGCCGTGCTTGCGCTGATCCTCGGGCAGGCGTTCAAGGTCATCGCGGTGATACCGGGTATCCAGCAGGATGATCTGCGTGCGTTTGCCCTCTGGGCCGACGACCACGCTGTGATAAACACCTTCGCGGTCGTAGCGCGGTGAATCGGTGGGAACGCCCCAGAACTCCAGGAACTCACGCTGCGACTCGGCTTTCTTGGGGTACTCCTTGCCGCCGTCGTTGACGCCGTAGTCGTGATCGTCCCAGGTCGCGAGGATGGGGGTCGATGACTTGAGCTTCGCAAAGCCGGGCCGTGCGGCCAGCTCAGAGTACACGCCGCGCATGACGGCCATGTCTTCGGTATCGGCATAGACGTTGTCGCCTGCGAAGATAAACAGGTCTGGCGTCATGGCATTGATGACATCCCAGATCGGCTGCGGGCGGCCCTGACGGAGGCAGGAGCCGAACGCAATTCGCTCGAGCGGCTTCTCGGCCATCAGCGGCTTGTAGCCATTGATGACCGCCTCGACTACGACCGATGCTGCAGGGGTGCTTGCAATCTGCTGGTAGGAGGCCTGCTTCGCAGCGGCTGGCTTTTTCACAGCAACCGGCGCAGGCTCGGACGCCTTGGTGGCCTGAGCCTTCGGCTGAGTGGCCGCAGCGCTCGGTGTTGGTGGTGGCGTCGTTGTAGTTTCGGATGTCGCACAGCCCGACAACAGCAGGGCGGTCCACAAGGCAGGCACGGCCAGAACATGTCGAAGCATCGGAAGGCTCCTCAAAGAGTTTCGGAGCCCCGATTGTAGCCCTCCGCGCTACCGGTGCACGTTGAGACGCCGACTCAGGATTTGGCCTTCTCAGCCGGCGGCGCGTTGTACTGCATGATCAGGCCGATCACAGCAGGCACGGTCACCAGCAAGGGGATCGTCACGCTCGACTGGATCAGGGAATCGCTGACCGTCTGCCGCCAGGGCTCGAAGCTCATCACGAGGGCAAGACCGCCTATGACCACAAAGGTCGCTCCTGCGACGGCGGTAAACATCATCACCGACATGTCGAAGACGATGAACGCCAGCATCCCACAGACGAGGAGCCCGATCAGGGCACCGACCCAATGGGCTTCGGGGAGGGTCGAGCCGTTGGCCTGATTCAGGGCCAGCGTGAGTCCCGACCAGAGGTTGGAACCGATGAAAGCCCCGGACAGTCCGCCAAACAGAGCCACGGCGAACTTCATAAATGGACCGGCCAAGGCAGCGGCGATCAGCCCCAGGCAGCCGGCGACGACGTAAGGGGCCTGGACGAAATCTCCGACCCAGTAGCCGGAGAACATACCCAGCAGCAGGGCGAGTCCGATGGTCATCGTTTTGTAGAACTTGTAGCCGTTGAGCATGCAGGTCACGCCGATGACGATGAAGACCAGGGCCCAGACCACCGAGAGGGCCTGGAGGTTGGTGATCAACTCATCCGGTCGCGCCAGCGTATCGCCCCGGGAAAACACCGCGATGGTGGTTTCAAAGAGATTCTCGAGCGCTCCCTGCTCCGCTGGTTCAGAACCGGAACTCTGGGCGAGTAAGGCGACCATGGCTTATGTTCCTGCCAAAGGCTGATGCCCGGGATCGCTCCCGACGCGCATTATCTATCGGCCTTTTTTCGGAAAAGCGTCCACTGAAACGCAACACCCGCGAGAGTTATCAGACCCAGAACGACCAGTGTGCCCCTTGGCCCGGTCGGCAGCGATCCGGCTATGGCTGGAGCGAACTGGGCTAGAAGCCGAGTCCCGGGCAGGTAGATGAGCACCGAACCGAGCATCGAGGACTCGATCGACGACGCGGTGTGCGGCATCAGCAATCCGAGCAGCAACCCAACGACCGCTCCGATCAACGAGCCGGTCAGGACCGTTCCCTTTAACGCAGGCGTTAACTGATCCCACCAGGCACGAAGCGACGCCTCCTGGTCGGAGAGCGCTTCTCGAAGCGCCTCCAGCATCCGGCTGGCGGTCTCCGACCACATTGAACCGGGTTGATCGCCTGACGCCTGCTCCGCGCCGTCGTCGCTCGTTGGCGGGTCGCTCTCCGCGCCTTCCTCGTACGGGATCGAACTCTGGATCGCGTCGCGAACCTTGCCGACGATCTCTTGCACATGAGCCCGGGTCGTCTGGGCCAACTGGTCGTTGATCAAGTCCGAGGCGGTCTCGTCAGCGGAAGACAGCAAGGTCTGGCTGGTGTCGTCATCCAGATCGACGGCAGGCGGAGGCGTTCCCTGCCAGAGCAGGACGACGCAGGGGACTACTGCGGCCAGCAGTGCGGCACCTGTGACCGCGACAAAAGCTCGGAACAGGAAACCGGCGAACAACGCCCCGCCCAGAGCCCCGATCAACGAAGCGCCGACCAGCATCATCGAACTCAGCCCAAAGAACTGCCCCAAGGCCGCTCCGGCCGCAGAGCCGAGCGTGAGGCCCACAAGCACGCAGCTCGCGCGGGCCAGTTTCCTGCCAGCGAGCAACAGCACCAGCCCTACAAGCATCAGGCCGCCAGCGAGATAGACCTCGATGGCCAACCCTGAGACGGTTTCAAGCGTGTTGGCGGTTTGCGGGTCCATAACGGCTCCTTCCGAGCACCTCAAGGAGGATACGCCACCGTGGGTGACGGCCTGTTCCCCCCATGCTATCGCTCAGCGGCCTCTGCGCCCGTTACAATCTGCCCATGACTGAGAATCCGAGCCCAGTGGACCCCATGAGCATCGACGCCCAACTGGCCCCGCTGCGCGAGAAGATCGACCGGCTCGACCGCGATCTGATCGAGTTGCTCAACCAACGAGCCGAGGTCGTCGTCGAGATCGGCCGGATCAAACGCGACACCGGCGGGCCCATCTACGCACCCGACCGCGAGCAGCGGGTTCTCGAACGGGTCCGCGAACTCAACCGGGATCGCGTCCTGCCTGATTCCTGCGTCGAAGCGATCTGGCGCGAGATGATGTCAGGCAGTTTCGCGCTCGAGCGCCCCCTCCGCATCGGATACCTCGGCCCGCCGGGGTCATTTAGCCACCTCGCCGCGCGTCGTAAGTTCGGAGCCTCAGTCGAATATGACAATCTCGATGACATCCCGCTGATCTTTGAGTCGGTCGATCGAGGCGACCTCGACTACGGCCTGATCCCCATCGAGAACTCGACCGAGGGCTTCGTCACGACCTCGCTGGACTGCCTCATCACGGCCCGCTCCCGGGTGTGTGCCGAGGTGCTGCTTCCGATCCACCACAACCTGCTGGCCAACTGCGATCCACCAGACATCAAGGTCATCTATTCACACCCCCAGGCGTTGGCTCAGTGCCGACACTGGCTCAGTGCCCAGTTCCCGCAGGTGCCCCGGGTAGCGACATCGTCGACCTCCAAAGCCGCCGAGCAGGCAGCGAGCGAACCGGGTGCCGCCGCGATCGGCTCGGCCCTGGCCGCCCAGACGTTCGGGCTTGCTATGCAGTTTCAGAACATCGAAGACACCAGCGGGAACATGACGCGCTTCTACATCATCGCGCAGCAGGAGACAAACCCCACTGGCGATGACAAGACCGCGACTTTCTTTACCACCCGCCACAAGGCCGGTGCTCTGGCCGACGTTCTCGATGTCTTTCGCGAGCACGGGATCAATCTGACCCACATCGACAAACGCCCCAGCAAACGCAAGCACTGGGACTACGTCTTTTTCGTGGACCTGCTTGGGCACACAAGTGAGGCCAATGTCGCTAAGGCCATCTCGGAAGCCGCAGAGCACTGTCTCGAGCTCCGGGTGCTCGGGTCTTTCCCCCGCGCGACCCAACCCCTGTAGACTGCCGCGATGCGGCTCGCAATCGTCACCGAGACCTACCCGCCGGAAGTCAACGGCGTGGCCATGACCCTTCAGCAACTGGCTGAGGGCATGGTAGAACGCGGCCACTGCGTGGAAATCATTCGCCCGCGCCAGAACGCAGACGACAACAACCGAACCGTTGATGGTATCGAGCACGTCACGGTTCAGGGCGTGCCGCTGCCTCGCTACGACGGCCTTAAACTCGGCCTGCCCTCAGCGGGCACGATGATCCGAAGGTGGCGAGCCAATCCTCCCCATGTTGCGCACATCGCGACCGAAGGTCCGCTGGGGTTGTCAGCCTTGTGGGCGACCCACCGCGTGAAGCTGCCGGTCACCTCAGCCTTCCACACCAACTTCCACGAATACTTCGACCACTACGGGCTGAGCCCGCTGCGTCGTTTTCTGGTCTGGTACCTCAAGCGATTCCACAACGCCTGCTGCTCGACGATGGTCCCCGCCGTCCCGATGCGTGATGCGTTGGCTTCTCGAGGCTTCGAGCGTCTCACCCTCCTGGGTCGTGGCGTCGATACCGACCTCTTTCATCCCGACCATCGCTCGGACGACCTCCGCAGATCGTGGGATGCCAGCCCTGAGGATGTCGTGATGGTCTACGTCGGCCGTGTCGCCGAAGAGAAGAACATGCCGCTGGCTATTGAGGCCTTTCAGGCGGCTCGACAGACCGTACCAAACCTCAAGCTCGTGATCGTGGGCGACGGCCCGCTTCGCGAGCAACTGCAGCAGGCTCACTCCGATGTCATTTTTGCCGGCACCCGTCGAGGCGAGGAGTTGGCCGCCCACTACGCCTCCGGCGACATCTTCATCTTCGCCAGCACGACCGAGACCTATGGCAACGTTATCCCCGAGGCTATGGCGTCCGGTCTCGCTGTCGTAACCTTCGACTACGCGGCGGGCCAGGCGCTGATTCAGGACAACGACAACGGCCGCCTCGCTCATTTTGGGGACCGCGACCACTTCATCCAGGTCACCAAAGAACTCAGCTCCGACATCAATGCCATTGACCGCTGCCGATCCCAGGCCCGAACGACCACGCTCGCGCTCTCATGGTCAGCCGTCCACGAGCGATTTGAGCAACTGCTGATGGATGCCTCAAAGATGCGCTGTCCCGAAGCCGAGACCAGTGAAAAGACACGGGAAGCTGGCACTCACGTCTAGACTCAAGCCACCTCGTCACAGGCGCGACTCGCCTGCGCAGAGGGCACCCAGTGGCACACCCCGCTGTGGTCACGCAGCACCAGTCCGCTGGTGATGTCCACATCGATCACCTCCCCGCAGAGCATCTGACCGTTGACCTTCAGCGTGGCCTGCCTCCCAAGATCACTGCTGCGCACCCGCCAGCGTTCGGCCAGGTCACCCGTATCGAGTTTCGTGAGTGATACGAATCGCTCCAGCACCGCGTGGGCCAGCCATAGCCGGTCGATCCGCAGCCCCAGGTCCGCCAGAGATGTCGGCGCTGTGATCGAGCCATCCAGGCGCTGCGGACCTTCAACCTCAGGCGTCCCGAGCACGTTGATGCCCCAGCCAATCACCGCCCAGGACTGCCCCGAAGCGTCGGCGACACGCTCGATCAACACGCCTGCCAGCTTGCGATCGTTGAGCAACACATCATTGGGCCACCGGATTGTCGCGGCTTGATGCGTCGGCAGGAGGTGAACAGACTCCGCTACCGCGAGACAACCGATCACCGGCATCCGTTCGACTGGCTCACTTCCTTCCAGCGGCCATGCCAAGGACATCAACAAGCCATCACCGCTTGCTGCCAACCAACTCCGCCCTCGACGGCCACGACCGGCGGTCTGCTCGTCGGCCATCGCCACGGTCGCTCCACGCTGCTCGCCATCGAGAAGCCGCTTGAGAACATCCTGCGTGCTCGACGTCTGGTGATAGACCTCCACGCGTAACTGATGCTCGATTGAGGCCTCAAGGTAGTCCGCCCAGCACGACAACCCGCTGCTGACCAGCCGCACCCGTTCAGGCCCATGGATGTCGATGCCACAACCGTCTCGACGAAGCTGGTCAAAACCACTTAGCACGTCCGCGTCAATCAGCCCAGTACGCTCGGACAACTCTTCCACCGACCAATCGCTGGCAGGTTCGAGCAAAAGTGGCAACAGCTTGATGCTGAGCGAATCACTCATCGCGATCCAGCCCCAGGTCGAGCCCACGTACCGAATGCGTGAGTGCCCCCATCGAAATGCGATCCACGCCGGTCTCCGCCACGGCCCGCAAGGTCTTCTCAGTGATCCCGCCCGACGCCTCCAGCAGGACACCCGGCGCGAGGCGATCACGCTCCGCCACGGCTTGCCGCATGACCTCGTGTGGCATGTTATCCAGCAGGACGATGTCAACGCCCGCAGCCAACATTGCGGAGAGTTGCTCAAGCCGATCGATCTCCACCTCGAAAAACTCGAGCTTCGACGAGCCGTCCTTTGCGAAGGTGATCCAGCTCTTTAATCGACTCTCTAGCTCATCATCCGGAATCGATGCCAGATGATTGTCCTTAACCAGCACAGCGTCATACAGCCCCATCCGATGTGAAACCCCGCCCCCACAAGCCACCGCATACTTATCCAATCCACGCCAACCTGGCAGCGTCTTGCGGGTATCGCACAGGACCGCTTGAGTGCCCTGAATTAGACGAGTGAGACGCGAGGTTTCCGTTGCGATCCCCGACATCCGACTCAGCAGATTCAACAGCGTGCGCTCGACAGCCAGCAGCGCCCGAAGATTCCCCGAAAGTGAGAGCACGCTCTGCCCCGCAGCGATAACCGCACCATCCTCAGCCTCGCTGACGACTCGAACATCCAGGTCGAACACGTTCAGCAAGGCGGACACCGCCGACAACCCGCTGATAACACCAGCTTCTCGCGCGACCACACGAACCGCAGCCCGCTCATCAGCGTCCACCACCAACTCCGAGGTCACATCCCGACGCGCCGGGCCGAGGTCCTCCGCGAGGGCCAGTTGCAGCAGAGCCCGTAGATGTTCCTCGCCGACATAGTCGTGCAGCCGCAGCCGGAGGGTAGGGGGCGGAGGGGTCATGCGGGCACATCCCTCCGCGGCACGACTATCTCGAACCGCCGGTTGCGCTGCCGCACCGCCCAGATGTGGTCGCCCACCTCCAGTTTCTGTCGTTCGAGCCATTGTCCCCAGCCACGCCAGCGGAAATGACCGGCCCGCAGCGACGTCCGCACCACCTCGTCGCCAACGAGAATGTCGAAATCTCCCTCCGGAAACAGATCACGATCCGCTTCCGCCACACTCAGATACCGATTCCGATTGCTCGACTCCAGGACCTCGAGCATCGCCGCAGGGAACTGCCCGGCATCGAGCAGAAACCACGCCCTGCCCGACGACCGCACCGGCGGGGTTACGTCATGCACAGCACCCACACGGTCCAGCGTGACCAGCGACAGATACGGGTGATCCCACCGCGACCGCCAGTAGTCCGCCGTCGCCCCGATCGCATCGTTGTACCGCTGCCTGAGACGACCCAGCTCGTGCCGATCACGCACCTCAACGCACATTGCTTCCCGAACCCGCGCGACGGCCATCACCGGCCCGGATGACCGCTTGAGCATAATCCGATCACCTTCGATCACCTGGCCAAAGGGGGGAATGCGATTGCGAGTCAGCCGACACTCGATGGTCTTTCGGCCGCTGAGCACTTGGCCCAGATACGGCTCCTGCAAAATAGCCAGATGATCACACAAACGCTGCCGTCTCCAATACATCACACCCCAGCGACCGTATTTCGTTGCCGCTGGGCCGCATCCATATCCGCTGCACTCGGGCTCTTGCCACTGGCCATCATCGCCATGAAGCAGTCAAACAGATACGCCGCATCGTGCGGCCCTGGACTAGCTTCGGGGTGATACTGCACCGCGAACACCGGGTGATCCTGATGCCGAAATCCCTCGAGCGTCTTGTCGTTGAGGTTGATGTGCGTCGGCTCCGCCCCAACCCTTGCCAGACTGTCAAGATCAACCGCAAACCCATGATTCTGACTGGTGATCTCGACCTTCCGCGTGCCCAGGTTCTGCACCGGCTGATTCCCGCCACGATGCCCGAACTTGAGCTTGAAAGTCTCCGCGCCCAGCGCGAGACTCAGCAACTGGTGGCCGAGGCAGATGCCGAAGATCGGCGCCTTGCCAATCAACCCCTTGACGGTCTCGATAGCTGGCGTCACCGCCGCCGGGTCGCCCGGCCCGTTCGAGATGAACACGCCGTCGGGCTGATGCTCAAGGATCGCCTCCGCCGAAGTGTCGTAAGGAACAATCGTGACCTCGCACCCGATCGAGGTCAGGTGCCGGAGGATGTTGTGCTTCGCCCCGCAGTCGATCGCAATGACCTTCTTCTGAGTCCCAGGCTCCGGCAGTGACATCCGAGAGTCCCAGGCACCCAGGTCAGTGGACCACGCCTCCGAATCAGCCCGCGTCACCGTCTTGACGAGATCAACGCCCACCAGCCCGACCGACGCCTTGGCTCGCTCGACCAGATCATCATCAGAGATCGTTGGGTCCGTACAGATCACCGCTTTGAGAGCACCGACGACACGCAGACGTCGCGTCAATGCTCGGGTATCGATACCCGTGATCCCGACCACGCCCTGCTCGTCCAGCCAGGCCGATAGCTGCTGTTCTGAGCGGTGGTTGCTCTCCCGGTTGGCGAGTTCACGAACCACGAACCCACGCAGGTGAATCTTTGTTGATTCCAGGTCCTCACGCGTCACGCCATAGTTGCCGATCAGCGGGCACGTCATGGTCACGATCTGCCCCGCATAAGAGGGATCAGTCAGTACCTCCTGATATCCCGTCAAAGACGTGTTGAAGCAGGCCTCGCCCTCCACCACGGCCGGAGCCGTATGCCCAAAGGCCTGTCCGCTGAACACCACGCCGTCTTCCAGGGCCAGCCGTGCCGTTGGTTGTTCACTATTGCTCATAACCCACATCCTAGCCGTTCCGTCGGGGTTCAAAAAAGCCCACCCATCGGCAGACGGGCGGGCTCGTGTCAATCGTCAGGTCAAAGGCCTCGATCAGGCCACGCCATCCTGCTTGGCCATGTGTGCCAGCAGATCAACCACACGGTTCGAGTAGCCCCATTCGTTGTCGTACCACGACACGACCTTGAAGAACTTGGAACTCAGCTCGATACCGGCACCCGCATCGAACGTCGAGCTGGCCGGATCGTGAATGAAGTCGGTCGAGACCACCGGCTCATCGGTGTACGCCAGGATACCCTTGAGCGGACCCGATTCCGACGCCTTCTTCATCGCGGCGCAGATGTCCTTGTACGACGTCTCCTTCTCGGTCCGGACCGTCAGGTCCACGACCGAGACATCAGCCGTCGGGATACGGAATGCCATGCCCGTGAGCTTGCCCTTTAGCTCCGGCATCGCCAGGCCAACGGCCTTGGCCGCGCCGGTCGAGGCCGGGATGATGTTAAAGCCGGCAGCACGCCCGCCACGCAGATCCTTCTTGGAAGGACCGTCCTGCGTGGGCTGAGTCGCCGTCACGGCATGCACCGTGGTCATCAAACCTTCGACAATCCCAAAGTTGTCCTGAAGGACCTTGGCGATCGGGGCCAGGCAGTTGGTCGTGCATGAGGCGTTCGAGACGACTTTGGCATCCTTGGCCAACGACTCGTGATTCACGCCCATCACGATCGTCGGGACCTGGTCCGGACTGCTCGTCGGGGCCGAGATCACCACACGCTTTGCGCCTGCGTCGATGTGCTGCTTGGCACCGTCAAAGGCCGTGAAAAAGCCGGTTGACTCGACGACATAATCCACGCCGAGCTTGCCCCAGGGCAGGTCAGCGGGATTACGCTCAGCGCAACACGGGATCTTCTTGCCGTTGACGATCAGCGCATCATCCGTCGCCTCGACCGTGCCGGGAAACCGGCCATGAATCGAGTCGTACTTGAGCAGGTAAGCGAGCGACGCCGGCGGGAACAGATCGTTGATCCCGACAAACTCGACGTTGCCCTGTTCCAGGCCAGCCCGGAACACCAGGCGGCCGATGCGGCCGAAGCCATTGATCGCGACCTTGATGGACATGGATCCAGACTCCAAATCTAGGGGGTGAGGGGAGCTTGAGCGGACAGGCGTCCGGCTCGTCTAAGGATAATAAGGTACGGAGTTGGCCGCTGATTCGCAATCAGCGGTTGACCCCGCCTCGCGGGGAGACCACCATCCTAGCGAGATACACAGGTCGCGTGCGACCAACCCAGCATGGAGACGATCTCTGCCCGGCACCTCTGCCAAACCCGACGCCCCGCTCACGGTCAGCCAGGCCGCCGGGCTCATCCAGCGCACCATTCAGCAAGCCATCCCCGGCCGCATCCGGGTGCTTGGGGAAATCTCCAGCCTCTCGGCTCGCACCCACTGGTACTTCACGCTCAAAGACCGCGACGCCTCGCTCCGCTGCGCCTGCTTCGCCAGCAGCGCCCAGCGAGTCCCCTTCCAACCCGAGAACGGCATGGCGGTCGTCGCCACCGGCCGCATCGACTTCTATCCGCCTCAGGGCAGCCTGCAGATGATCGTCGACAGCCTCGAAGTCGCTGGCCAGGGCGACCTCGAAGCCGAACTCCGCCGCAGGGTCGCCGAACTGCGTGAGTTGGGCTATTTCGACGAAGCCCGCAAGAAGCCTCTCCCGCTGATCCCCACCCGAGTCGCTGTCGTCACCTCGGGTGCCGGGGCCGCGCTGCAGGACGTGATCGACACCACACGCCGACGCTGGCCCGCCGTCCAGTTGCTGCTGGTCGATGTCCCGGTCCAGGGAGCCGCCGCCGCCCCGGCCATCACCAAGGCTATTGAGCAACTTTCCCGGCACGCCCGCCAACTCAATCTCGACGCCATCATCCTCACCCGTGGCGGGGGCTCGATGGAAGACCTCTGGGCCTTCAACGAACGCTCCATCGCCGATGCCATCTTCCGCTGCCCCATCCCATTCGTCGCAGCGATTGGTCACGAAGTGGACACCACCATCGCCGAGCTGGTCGCCGACGCCCGCGCCGCCACCCCGACCCAGGCTGCCATGCAGTTGATCCCCGATCGGGCCGCGCTCGACCGACAGGTCGATCAGCAGGCGCGCCGCCTCAGCCTACTCACGCAGCGTGAGGTCGAGCGTCAACAGGATCGTCTCGACGCCGTCGCACGCTCAACCATCTTCAGGCAACCCGACCAGTGGCTGGCCTCGCAGCGTGATCATTTGCTCCGCCTCAGCGATCGCCTCCGGCTCGCCACCCGCCAGGGCGCGACCCCACACCGCCAGCACCTCGGTCGCCTGACCCGAGACCTCGCCCGCACGACCCATCAGCGACTCAAAGCCGCCAGCCTTAGCCTGGCCAGCCTGGCCCCCCAACTCCACCGCGAAATCAACCGTCGACTCGACACCGACAGCAACCGCTTCTACGCCCTGACACGCCAGCTCGAGGCCGTCGGCCCCAAACAGGTCCTCGGCCGCGGCTTCACCTACACCCTCGGCCCCGACGGCAAGCCGCTCCGGTCCGCCGAGGCTGCGAAAGCCGTGGGCAAGCTCCGTACCGTGTTTAAGGACGGGGAAGTGAAGAGCACGATCGACGACGCCCCGCCCAAGCCCAAGAAACGACGCCAGTCATCAGCCGATACCACCAGCCTCTTCGATCCACCCGAACCAGCCTGACATCCCGCTACACTGCAACCCATGGCCGCATCCAAACCCAAACCTCCCAAAGACCTCTCCTTCGAGCAGGCGATCGACGAGCTCGAGACCATCATCGAGGCCATCGAAGCCGGTGAGATCGGCCTCGAAGACGTGCTCCAGCGGTACGAGCGCGGCGTCGGCCTCATCCAACGCTGCCGAGACGTTCTCACCGGCGCCGAGACGAAGCTCAAGAAACTCAACCTCGATCAGCTCGACGACGCCAACGACCTCGATGAAGAGTCCTGACGTATGGCGATCATCGTCTACGGTTTTCTCCTCGCCCTGGGCCTCTGCATCGGCAGTTTCCTCAACGTCGTCATCCTCCGCATGCCCGAGGGCCTCAGCGTCGTTCACCCTCCTTCGCGCTGCCCTCGATGCGGAACCGGCCTCCGCGCGATCGACAACATCCCCGTCCTCTCATGGCTCATGCTCCGCGGTCAGTGTCGCGGATGCTCCCAACCCATCAGCATCCAGTACCCGCTGGTCGAACTCGCCTTCGGGCTGCTCACGCTTGGCCTGGGCTGGTGGCAGATCAACACCTGGGCACCCAACCTCCCGATTCTCGACGCCCTCCGGCTCCTCGGCCCGCTGCTGATCACTCAGCTCGTGCTGCTGGCCTGTCTTTTTGCCGCGACACTCATCGACGCCCGCCACTACATCATCCCGCTGAGCCTCTGCTGGGTCCCGTTCTTCGTCGCTATCACCCTCATGCCCGTGTCGGTCGCCACGGGCTGGCCCGCCATCGGCCCTACGCTCCCCATCGGCTGGACCGAGCCGGTAGGGGGGTTGACGCTCGGCGTGCTGATCTCCATCGCCCTCCTCCAACTCGGCGTGATCCCCCGCAGCTACGCCGACTACGAGCAGGTCATGCAAGACCTCACCGGCCAACAAGCTGACTCCGATGTCGCCGCCGAGAACGCTCTCTACCCCCACGCTCGACGGGAAACCCTCAAGGAACTCCTCTTCCTGCTCCCACCCACCCTCGGCTTGATCGCTGGCGTCATCCTCTCCAGCCCGACGCCCACCACCGGCTGGCTCGAAACGCTCCTCGCCGCGCTCGCCGGAGCGATCTTCGGCGCAGGCCTGGTCTGGGGAACCCGCATCCTCGGCACCCTCGCCTTCGGCAAGGAGGCCATGGGCCTGGGCGATGTCCACCTCATGGCGGGGGTCGGTGCCGTCCTCGGCTGGCGCGATGTAACCCTCGCCTTCTTCATCGCGCCCTTCCTCGGGCTGCTAGGCACCTTCGCCCTCACCGGACTGGCTTCCGTTCGCAGTGCCGAGGCTCGGGTCATCCCCTACGGCCCCTACCTCGCGGTCGGCTCCATCATCGCACTGCTCGCCTCAGACCCCATCCTCGAAGCTCTTGGGTTTTCTGGTATCTTCACACCCTGAAGGCCGATACCACATGGCCCGATAACCTCGCTCGCTTCATCGAAAGGAAGACGATGGGTCTCACGACACGGATGGTCGCTTGCTGCCTTGGCCTCATGATGCTCGCTTTAGTTGGATGCCAGCCTCCCTACCGCGTCCTCGAAGAGCGTGAGGCCCTCTACATCCAGAACCAGGAACTCCAGGACCAGCTCAACCAGGCTCGGACCGCTGTCGAAGTCTGCGAGCGTGATCGCTCCAACCTCCTTGGCGAGATCGAGCGTCTCAAGCGTGAACTGGCTATGACGCCAACTACCGTGGTCCCCGCCAACGCTTTCGCCGGTATCGCTGGCATCGAAACCGAACAGAGCGACACCCAGATCAAGGTCCGCGTCCCCGGCGACGTACTCTTCGCCTCCGGTGCCATCGACCTCAAGAACGCCTCGAAGAGCACGCTGAACCAGATCGCCAGCGTCATCCAGCGTGAATACCCCAACCAGACGATCCGCGTCGAGGGACACACCGATACCGACCCGATCCGCAAGAGCAGTTGGAAGGACAACCTCGAACTCAGCCTCGAGCGGTCCGCCGCCGTCCATCGCCACCTGCAGACCCAGGGCATCGACCCCAAGCGAATGTACGCAGCGGGCTTCGGCGAGTGGCGACCACAACCCACCAAGGACCGCAGCCGCCGCGTGACCATTGTCGTGGTCCTCGTCGAGTAGCGGACGACCCGACCACAACCCACCGGAGATCGCCGTGCTCGGGATCGTCAACTATGGCATGGGCAACCTGCGCTCGGTCCAGAAGGCCATTGAACGCGTTGGCGGGAGCGCCGCCATCGTCGATAGCGCCGATGCCATCTCCAGTTGTGATCGTTTGATCCTCCCAGGCGTCGGGGCCTTCGCCGACGCCATGGACCTGCTCCACCAGCGATCGCTGCTCCAGCCGGTTCTCGACTACGCCCACTCAGGCCGCCCCTTCCTCGGCATCTGTCTCGGGATGCAGTTGATGCTCGATCACTCCGAGGAAACCATCTCGCCAACCGACACGCCGGTCGCTGGTCTCGGCCTCATCCCCGGGTCGGTCCGCCGATTCCAGTTCTCTCCAGGACCCGATGGCCGCACGCCCAAAGTCCCCCACATGGGCTGGAATGCCATCAACCCCCTCCGAGAACACCTCTTGACCGATGGAATCGAACACGGCGACCACGCCTACTTCGTCCACGGCTTTTTCTGCGATCCCACAAACGACGCCGACCGCCTCGCCAGCACCGACTACAGCGGGGACTTCTGCAGCATGATCGCTCGCGGCAACCTCCTGGGCTGCCAGTTCCACCCCGAGAAATCCCAAGCCGTTGGCCTGCGCATCCTCGCCAACTTCCTGTCCTTCACCCCCCAGAACCCATCATGATCACGACCGCCAACCCCTGTTACGCCCCCATTGGCCAAGACTCTGCTGACCCGATCACCCACCATCAGGCCTTCCCACTCCTCGCCGATGCCAGCAGTTACAACGCCTGCCTCTGGGACCTTCGCCACCTCGAAAACCCGCGCGCCTACTGGCTCGACTTGTTTCGCCGCCACTTCGCATCGCTGCTCGATCATGCCCGCAGCGAACGGCTCGAATCCGGTGAGCCACCCGATCAGGTCGAAGGACGTTGCCGACAAGCCAGCACCCACTTCCTCGCCTGGCTCGATCACGCCGAAGACAGCCCGTCACACTTTGATCGCCTCGATGTCCTGACCATCTGCTGGGCCCGCGAGCGAGCGCTCCGCGCCGCCTGCATCCCCGACCCCTACCGACTAGCTAAAGCCGAACAGACCGCCGCCGCTCTGATTCATCTCCCCGGCTGGCTCACCGAACTCGACGCCATGGACCGGGATGACAAATGGCTCAGCCTCCTCCGTGGCGTCTTCGCAGGCAACCTCTTCGACCTCGGCGCGACCAAGACCCTCGATATGTACGCCGATGGCTCGGCCCCAGATTTCCACACGACACTGAACAACCTCAAGCCTCGCCCCTGGTTCATCGATGACGGAGACGCTTTCCTCGCCCGCTGGGCCGGTCGCCGTTTCCGTGAGGCGATCCTCTTTGTCGATAACGCCGGCCCGGATGTCACACTCGGCATGATCCCGCTGGCCCGTGAGCTGGCCCGCTACGGCCGCGTCATCCTCTCGGCCAACTCGGCCCCCTCTCTCAATGACATCACCCACGCGGAGCTTCTGCCTCTACTCGATCAAGTCGCCCGGCTCGACCCAACGATCGCCGAGCAACGCGCCAGCGACCGCCTCGTCGCCATCCCCTCGGGCAACTGGGCCCCGCTGATGGACCTAACCCGCATGGCCCCCGATCTCTGCGCCGCCGCTGACCGGGGCACCGACCTGGTCATCCTCGAGGGCATGGGCCGGGGTATCGAGTCCAACCACGAGGCCCAACTCACCTGCGACACCCTCAAAATCGCCATGATCAAGGACGAAGGCGTCGCCGAAGCCCAGGGGGCCTCCCTCTTCGATCTGGTCTGCCGATTCGACCCTGCTCCAGATAAATAATCTGTAGACAAGCATTTCCCCGAACTCCCTGCAATACTAAAGCAGTTCAGCCGTTGGAGACCCATGACTTTGCGCGATCCCCGCACCCGTGCCTTTACCCTCATCGAACTCCTGGTGGTGATCTCTATCATCGCCATCCTCATCGGCATCCTCCTCCCGGCCCTCTCCGGCGTCCGCCAAGCCGCCATCGCCCTGGCCTGCAAATCCAACCTCCGCCAGATCGGGCTGGTCATGAACATGTATCTCGATCAGAACGCCCAGGTCTTCCCCGCAGCCCGGTACATGCCCGAGCCATTCCTGTCCGGAGCATCGACGCCCATCTACGACTTCTTCCAGGCCTATCTCCCCGATGAGCAAAACAACGAAGGCGGGGTCTACTGGTGTCCCGCCGACGACATCGTCGCGCCGCTTGCCAGCATCAGCTACGACTACAACTCCGGCCTCGGCAACCGAAAACTCGAAGATTCCTGGTACATGAGACGCCTCCGGTTCGACCCTAGCGAAGTCTGGATCCTCAAAGATTTCGACGGCGGGAGCATGGCGTTATCGGATAACACCAATCTAGAAGTCCCCTTCTTCCACCGCAGCCGCAACGCCTACTGGGCTGATGGCCACGTCGCCGACCTCGAAACCAACTATGGAACCGTGAGAAACTAACCGGCCCGCGCCCACAGGAGATGTCCCGATGGAATCACTCAAGCACATGGACCCCAAGAAAAAAGCCATCCTCGCCTCCGGCCTGGGCGTTCTGGCCATCGTCGTCGTCAGCTTAGGCGGGTACCTCTACTGGGCCAACCAACTCCCCGCCATGCCGGAGACCGCTGACGATGTCGTCGCCCTGCTCTCCGACTCCCGATTCGACAACCTCCCGCCCGAGAGACGCGAAGCCTACGTCCAGCGGATGTTCGACATCCGTTCCACCCTCGACGAAGACGAGCGAAGCAGACTCTTCGACACCATGCGTGACAACGACATCGCCCGCGACAACATGCGTGCACTCATGGAACAGACGATGGTCTCCAACGCCCGCGCCTTCGCCCGTGCGTCAGAAGATGAACGCCAGGTGATCCTCACCAATGTTTCCCAGATGTTCCAGGGCATGCGCCCACCCGGACAACGAGGTGACGGTGGCCAACGACCCGAAGGGGGAGACCGTGATAGCCGACGTGAGCGTATGCAGGAACGCATCATGGATCGCGCCGCCTCCGGCAACCCCCAGGACTCCGCCATGATCCGCGAGTTCTTCACGGCGCTCCGTCAGCAACGTGAGCAGCAGCGCAACAACGGCTAAGTTACGAACCCAACCCGGCCTCGCGCTCAATCAGTTCCAGCAACGACGCACGCAGCTTCGCGGTCACAGGACCGATCCTCCCGCCCCCGATCTCCTGACGCTCGATCTTCGTGACAGGCAGTAGCTGCCAGCCCGAGTTGGTCAGGAACACCTCGTCGGCGTCCAGCAGATCGTCGATCGTCAGCATCCGCTTATGAGCCTCGATCCCCTCAGCCGCGGCAGACTCCAACACCGCCGCCCGCGTCACGCCGGGCAGCACCGGCGATCCGAGCGATCCCTGCACCTCCTCGCCCCGAGCGATCGGCGTCGACACCACACCATCCTTCACTAGAAACAGGTTGCTGATGGACCCCGATGCCAGGTGATTGGTGACACTCAGCCAGATCGCCTCCCCAGCCCCCGCCGCTGCCGCCTGACGGAGCGTTCGCAGCCTCTGCCAGTAGTTCAACGTCTTGTGCCCCGCTGTCGGGTCCAGCGGATTGGCGTGCGATGGAGAGATCAGCGCCATCACACCCTCCTCGAAATACCTTGGGTCGTACTCCGTCGCTGGCGTCGGCTGAATCGCCAGCGTCGGCATCGGCCGAACCGGCTCGCCACGACCCGGCAGCAGACTCACAGGCCCCGCCGTCAGCGTCAGTCGTAGCCGAGCCTCGCGCAGGTGATTGTGCTTAATCGTCTGATCAATCGCCTCGGCCAGCGAACCCGTGTCCAGCCCATCCACCAGCCCCAACTCACGAGCAGAGACTTCCAGCCGTTCCAGATGAGCCCCCGCCCGGAACGCCGCCCCGTGACGCACCGCCAAAGTCTCAAAAAGGCCGATCCCGTGCTGGAAACCGGCGTCATCGAGCCGCACCACGGCTTCCTCCGGCTCCACAAACCGACCCTGCAGGAAAACCCGCCAGGTCACCCCATCCGATCCGCTTTCCACAGGCTCGACCACGATTTGGCTCCCAAACTGTCTTAGGCTACACTACTCGGCTCGACCGGTGGGGGCCAGGAGCACGCTTATGAAGAAGGACATCCATCCAACCTACCGTCCCGTCGTCTTTGAAGACGTGTCGGCTGGTCTGCGTTTCATCACTCGCTCGACCATCCCCGCCAAAGACACAACCAAGTGGGAGGATGGCAAAGAGTATCCCCTCGTCAAGGTTGATATCTCCAGCGCCTCACACCCCTTCTTCACCGGCAAGCAGAAGTTCGTCGATACCGCAGGCCGCGTTGAAAAGTTCCAGCGCAAGTTCGCTGGCGGCTACTTCGATAAGAAGAAATAATCCCACCCACCCCCGCACGCCGGCCCCAAACCCATGGCCGACCTCCATCAGCGGATCCTGGAGAAACTCGACGCCCTGCGCGACGAGTTCAACCAGATCAATCAGCAACTCGAATCCCCCGAGGTCATCACCGACCACGAGAAGGTACGCACGCTCTCCGTGCGCCGTGCCGCGCTCACACCGATCGCCGAGCGCTACAACACCTGGCTCGAACTCACGAACCAAGGTGATGAACACCAAAGCCTGATCGACGACAACGCCGACGCCGACCTCGTCGAACTCGCCCGCGAAGAGCTCCCCGCCCTCCGTGAGCAGGCCGAAGCCCTCCTGACCGAGATCAGCCACGAACTCGTCACGGCAGATGACCGATCCGTCGCCTCGGTCATCCTGGAAATCCGTGCCGGCACGGGCGGCGACGAGGCCGCGCTTTGGGCTGGCGACCTCCTCGAGATGTATCAGAGCTACGCCCGCAATCACCGCTGGAAGCTCGAGCCCATGAGCTTCACGCCCGGCGAGCAAGGCGGGATTCGCGCCGCCGTCCTCTCGGTCCGCGGCGAGGGTGTCTGGCAGGGCCTTGGCTACGAAGGCGGGGTTCACTGCGTCAAACGAGTCCCCGCGACCGAGACTCAGGGCCGCGTTCACACCTCCACGGCCACGGTCGCTGTCCTCCCCGAGCCTGAAGCCGTCGAGGTCCAGATCAACCCCGAGGATGTCGATGTCCACGTCACCACGGCCCAGGGTCCCGGCGGGCAGAACGTCAACAAGGTCGCCACCGCCGTCCACATCATCCACAAGCCCACCGGCATCGAGGTCCGGATGCAGGAATCCAAGAGCCAGCAGCAGAACCGCGACCGAGCCTGGCAGATTCTTCGGGCTCGCCTCTTCCAGCACGCCAAGGATCAGATCGACGCCGCCCGCGCAGAATCCCGATCGGCCATGATCGGTACCGGCGCCCGCTCCGAGCGCATCCGCACCTACCGCTACAAGGACAACATCGCCGTCGATCACCGTCTCAGCGCGTCGTTCAACCTCCAGACCGTCCTCGCTGGCGGACTGGACGACATCATCGAGGGCCTGATCGCCGAAGACCGAGCCCTACGCCTCGCCAACCTCTGACAGACCCCCGTTTCCTCACCCCCGGCCAGCTCAAAACCCGATAACAACCCCGTGAAGCACTCCTTCCCCGGCTGTCCCTGCGCCGCCCGGCTCCTGACGCTCATCCTCGGCGTCTTGCTGATCCTGCCGACGTTTTCTCTCGCGCAGGAACGTGAGCAGGTCCTGGTCAGCCCGAAGCGACTCGTCCATCACTTCGATTTCGAGGACACCAACGAACAGGGCATCAAGATCGGCAGCAGTTACCCGCTGCCCAAGCACTGGTACGCCGTTGGCCGCGATCCCCTCAACCCCGACCCCAACTTCCTGAATCTCCCAGTCCACGCTGATCTAATCGCCCGCGAGCGCTATCCTTCCTACACCCACGTCGGCTTCGATGACAGCCAGACGTATTCCGGCGACTATGCCCTGCACCTAGCGCTCGATGGCGGGAACGCCGCCGCCTTCCTGCAGGTCGGCGCACTGCCCGTTCTCACCCGCAGCGATTATCTGATTACCGCCCGATTCCGCACCGAGAAGCTCAGAGGTGCCCGCGCCGCGATCCGATCTTACTTCGTCAACAGACAAGGCGAGCGGATTGCCGACAGCGAACGCAGCACCGGTCCGATCCGATCCGAGAACGGCTGGTCGGCCGTCTCCATCAAGCTCATCGGCAACTACCCCGAGGCCGCATGGATCGGTCTCGAAGTCGAACTCCTCCAGCCCACCGACTCTCCCGACAACCCTCTGGGCACCCAGCAGATCGTGCTCCAGGACCTCGATGCCAAACTCTGGGTTGATGACATCGGCGTCTGGCTTCTGCCACACGTCGAGATCGGCACGCAGGACCCGACCAACCTGATCGTCTCGCCACAGCAACCCACCATCAACGCCACGGTCCGTGACCTCACCGGACAACTCCTCCGCGTCGAGATCAATCTCTACGACCATAATCGCACCCGCGTCGAGCAGCGAACCTGGCTCGTTGGCGACGGATCGGCGGACACCTGGGACTGGACCCCGCAACTCCCCGGCTTCGGCTGGTACCTCGTCGAACTCGCCGTGTTCGAGACTGAAGGCGACTACGCTGGCAACCAGCCCCTCGCTCGGTCCATCGGTGCCCTGGCTTACATGCCCAACCACCGCCTGCGCATCGCACCCGATCTCGAACGCTTCACGCTTATCGCCGAGCGCATGCCGCCGATCGAGGAGCGACTGATCCCGAGCCTCCTCGAGCGAACCGGTCTCCGTTCCGTAGTGCTATCCGTATGGAACCGTGAGACCACCCTCGAAACCCTCAACGCCGAGCAGCACCACCTCGAAAACCTGCTCCGCACCATCATGGGAGACAACCGTTCGGTCGCTCTATCGTTCAGCCCGGTCCCGACGGCGCTGGCGCAGACGCCCGGCATCGAAACCACCAGCCCGATGACGCTGCTCCAGACCGATGAGGAACTCTGGCAACCCTTCGTCGCCCCCGTCATGCTCCGCCACGGCCAACGCATCAAGCAATGGCACCTAGGCGTGCTCGACGCCAACGAACCGTTCTTTATCGAACGACTCAGCGACACCACAAGACGCATCACCGACCGGCTTCGCCGCCTGAGCCCCTCGCCCCGGCTCCACCTGCCCTGGCGAATCGATCAGGCTCGCCGCGATGACATGCCGTCGAACATCGCCTACACGATCGAAGTCCCCGCCAGCATCCAGCCCGAGTCTGTCGAAGGCTATCTCGAATCCTGGATGTCCCCGCCTCTGATGCACAGCCTCCGCCTGGTCGAGTCCAACGCCCAGAACTACCCGCACGCCCAGCGACTCGCCTCCCTCGCTCGCCGCATGGTTATGGGTTGGGTCGCTGGCGCTGAGGGTCTAAGCATCGACCGCCCGTGGACTACCGGCTTCGAGCGCCGGCTGGCGATCCTACCCGACCCTCTGCTCCCGGCCTTTGCCAACATCGCCCAACTCCTCGCCGAGCGTCGTTACATCACCCGACTCGACCTGGGCGAGCAACGCAGAGCCATTGTCTTTGATGGCTCGCCCGGATCACTGATGGTCCTCTGGGACGGCGCGAGCGAACCCTCAGACCTCGATATGTACCTCGGTATCAACCCCAAAGCCTCTGACATCTGGGGCAACGCCTCCAGCGTCCCGACCATCGACCGCAAGCACAGCCTGACCCTCAATGAGATCCCGATCTTTGTGGAAGGCATCGATGTCCAACTCGCCCGCCTCCGCGCCTCGTTCACAATCGACGATCCCTTCATCCCATCGACTCAGGTCGTCCATCGCAGGACCATCAGCCTCATCAACCCCTTCAGCGTCACCATGCAGGGCCGACTGACCTTCACCGGTCCGGAGAACTGGCGCATCGAGCCCGTCCAGCACGACTTCACCCTCGACCCGGGCGGAACCCTCGAACTGCCCATCGGCCTCTCCTTCCCGATCCAGGAAATCGCCGGTTCCAAGGTGCTGGTGGCCCACGCGGTGTTCACCTCGAACCGAACCTACGACGTGGACCTCACTCTGCCTCTGGAACTCGGTCTCCGCGACCTCCATGTCAACTCCTCGCTGTCACTGGTCCGCAACGATGAGGGCGGGCTCGACGCCGTCGCCATTATGGTGGTGACCAATCAGGCCGAAGAATCACGTTCGTTCTACGGATTCGCCACCATGCGCGACCGCCGCGGGCTTGAGCGCATCATCGCGCGGCTCAACCCCGGCCAGACAGTCATCGAACGCTTCCGTTTCTCCGACGTAGGCGACGTGATCGAGACCACGCCGATCCGACTCGGCGTGCGTGAAGCCCGCGGCCCCGCGATGCTCAACAAACGACTCAGCTTCAACGACGCGTTTGAATCCACCGGTCGCTGAGATTCAGCACACTCATAAACCCGCGATGGTAGGAATCAAGGAACCGGTGTGTGTGGGGGATTATCCGACTCGGCTGGCGGCCTCGGTGTTGCCAGCAGACTGAGGCCCCCCGACCAGATCAGCATTGGTGGGGAAACGCTCGAGCGCTTTGAGTAGCTGTTCGATCTGCGTCATCGGCTGCATGTTGAGCAATCGACGCCTGAGCGCATTAACCGTCGCCAACTCGGGCTCGGCCATGAGCTTGTGCTCCTTGCGTGTCCCCGACGCCGCAAGGTCTATCGCCGGGAACAACCGCCGCTCGGCGATCTTCCGGTCGAGGATCAGCTCCATATTCCCCGTGCCCTTGAACTCCTCGAAGATCACCTGGTCGCCCTGCGATCCGGTGTCCACCAGGGCGGTGGCAATGATCGTGAGTGACCCGCCCTCTTCAAACTTTCTCGCCGCACCGAACAACTGTTTCGGGATCGCCAGTGCACCGGCATCAATACCGCCCGAGAGCGTGCGCCCGGTGCCCTGCATGCCCGGAGCGGTGTTAAACGCACGACCGAGCCGCGTCAGCGAATCGAGCAGGAAGACCACGTCCTTGCCCTGCTCGGCGAGTCGGCGTCCGCGATCGATCGCCAGCATCGCCAGCCCGCAGTGGCGGTCCGGAGTGTGGTCGTTTGACGAGGCCCAGACGGTACAGGGGACATTGCGACGAAAATCAGTCACTTCCTCGGGGCGCTCGTCGATCAGCAGGGCGTAGACTTCGGCTTCGGGGTAGTTGCGAGAAACCGAGTTTGCGATGTTCTGCAGCAGGGTGGTCTTACCTGCCTTGGGCGGGGACACGATCATCCCGCGCTGGCCGAAACCGATCGGGCAGAACAGATCAATCAGCCGGCAGGCGGGGGGGCAGCCATCGTGCTCAAGGGTGATCCGCGGCTCGGGATCGATCGTTGTCAGGTCCTCGTAGCGGGGATGCTCTTCGAGGTTGTTCGTGTCGACGCCCTCGACTGAGAGCACCCTTGTCGCACGCCGGGCGTCCATCGCGACCGCCGAGATGCGTTGGCGCTTGGGCTTGTTGTTCTGGTGATGCTGGCGGCCGGGGTTGCCCCCGCCCACCGGCTTACCCAGGTCCACCTCGATCATCTGGCCCGACCGCAGGTCGTACTTTTCGATGAGATGCTTGGGGATCAGCGGGTCCGAAGGCGACGCGATGTAGCTCGTGTCCAGCTTTCTGAGGCGCCCGTCGGGGCGCTGACCGATCTCAAGGATGCCGGAAACTGTGCTCATAAGGGGTCCGATACCTTCGGTGGAGCCGGTGCGGACGCGTCTGACGATAAGACGTGACCGCCTGGAGAATCTCCGGGCCGGCGTGGCGAAAACCAATGTTGTCCGCTGGACACACGGGCTCAGGCAGCGATTCGGCCTGAGACGGTGTCTTCTTCATCTCTCTGGGTGCACGGGTGATCTGCGAAAATCCGTGCTCACCTGCTATCTTTGTAACGCTCTGCCCCGCTTGGGGCAAGTCAAACCGCACCGGAGTCCCCCGATATGTCGCCCCAGGCCCCTATTCAGCCGCTTGATCCCGCCACGTCTCAGGATGTCCGGAGGGTCGCCATGGTCAGCCTCGGCTGCCCGAAAAACCTTGTGGACTCGGAGAAAATGCTGGGTTTGCTGGCCGAAGACGGCATCAGCATCGTGCCGGAGGACGATCATCCGGACGCCATCATCATCAATACCTGCGGGTTCTTGGAGGCGTCCAAGACCGAGTCGGTGGGGGAGATCCAGAAGGCGGTGGACCGGAAGAACTCGGGGGAGCTCAAGCGGGTGATCGTGGCGGGGTGCCTGGTGCAGCGGCATCGGGCGAAGATTCTAGACTGGGTCCCGGGGGTGGATGCGCTGATTGGCGTGTTTGACCGGGACCGGATTACGCCGGCGGTGACGGGATCAATGCCGACGGGGGACGATGTGCTGGTGGAGTTGCCGGTGTATTCGAGCATCGCGAGCAACGACGTGATCGCCAGGCGGCGGCGGGAGATCGAGACGGCGGGGTATCACGAGTCGGACAACGCACGGGTGCGGCTGACGCCTCGGCACTACGCGTACCTGCGGATTTCGGAGGGGTGCAACCAGAACTGTGCGTTCTGCACGATCCCGTCGATTCGCGGGAAAATGCGATCTAAACCGCTGGATCGGATGCTGGCCGAGGCGCGGGAGCTGATGAGTGACGGCGCGTTTGAGCTGAATCTGATCGGTCAGGACACCACGAGCTATGGCGAGGACATCGGTTATCCGGCGGGATTGTCGGGGATGCTGCGGGAGCTTGATAAGACGACGCGTGAGTTTGGCGGGGGATGGTTGCGGCTGATGTACGCGTACCCATCGTGTTTTACGGATGAGATGATCGACACGATTGGGAGTCTGGACAGTGTGCTGAAGTACATCGATATGCCGCTGCAGCATATTAATGATCAGGTGCTGGATTCGATGCGTCGGAAGACGAGTCGGAAGCTGATTGAGACGCTGCTGGAGAAGCTGCGGGACCGGATTCCGGGGATCGCGATCCGGACGACGTTTATCTCGGGATTCCCGGGTGAGACGTGCGCGCAGCATGACGAGCTGGTTGAGTTCGTGCGGTCGTTTGGATTTGATGCGATGGGGGTGTTCCCGTATTCGCCGGAGCCGGGTACGCCGGCGGGGACGCTGCATGAGGAGGGTGGGGCGGTTCCGGAGGCGGAGATCCAGCGGCGGATTGATGAGTTAATGCTGGCGCAGCAAGAGGTTGCGTTCGAGGGCAATGAGGCGATGGCGGAGGATGGGGTGGAACTGCCGGTGCTGGTGGACGAGGTGATGGATGGCCCGCCTGAGGGTCTGGAGGCGGAGGAGCCGGGTCTGACGTGGCATGTGGGCCGAGGGCCGCATCAGGCGCCGGGGATTGATGGGGTGACGTATCTTGTTGCTCCTGAGAGGTTTAGTCCGGGTGAGCTGATTCATGCGGAGGTGGTGGGGGCGTCGGATTACGATCTGGTGGCGGAGCCGGCGACGAGTGCGGGGGCGGATGTGCGGCTGAATGTTTTGCGGGGCTGAGCGGTGTGTTTGGGGTGCGGTTGTGAATCTGGGGTGTATGATTGATTTAGCTGGCTGGTGCAGTCGGCAGAGGTGTTGCAGAGCGATGGAACGCTTTGTGGAATCGTGACTTAGGCTTGGACAAGGACGTCGGCCGTGGCAGGCTTCTCGTGTGAGAGGTCTGTTTTGAAGGGCGTCTGATGTCTGAGTTGACGACATCGAGCGAACGATTGAGGCTGGTGCGGCCGCGGCCGGAGCGGGGTGATGTGGCTGCGCGGAGGCCTGGTGATGGGGCTGGAAAGCGTGCGCACAGGGGGCAGAATCGTCGGTTTGACGCTGGAGTCGTCGATCAAATGCGCCCAAGCGACCCACGTTGGGTGCTGGCTGTGCGCACGGCGGAGGTGATGGAGGCGGGCGGGGTACTGCCACCAGACCGTCGTGAGCGGCTGACGCGGGTGGGGCGGATGCTGGGTCTGACGGCGTTTGATGTGAGTCTGGTGATCGCGATCGTGCAGGACCAGGTGCGGCGGGGGCACAGCACGCTGAACGCGCCGGGCGCGGGTGTGGAGCAGCTGCAGATGATTCAGATGAAGCCGGGGGTGAAGGGGTCTGCGTGGTCGCGGTGGTGGCCGGCGGCGGTGGTGGCGGGGATGGTGCTGGTGGCGGAGGTTGTGGTGGTTTGGGGTTGGTTTTGGGGTTGATGAACTCAGACTGTAGCTGCTCAGCAGATTGCATAGCTGCATCGCTTGATGCAGTTACTCTCGCGTCAGAACAAATGACTTTTCTATATTTAGTATAGCTCAGGCCTACACAATCTTCTGCATGTGCCGCAAACTCAGCCTAAACGTCGGATGATTTTGATTGGGAGAGATCAGGCCAAATAAGAGCTCTGGCTGAATCGGTTATCTACTTAGCTAAGCCGCGACAAGGCTCTTGAAGTTAAATCGCCGCGCAGTTAGGATCTAAATTGTGCTTCAAGTTTTTCTGCCCATCTGAGGCGATGTCGTCCACTGCACAAGTTTGGTTAGTGCAGACCTAAATAACTTGCTGATGCTATAAAACGATAGGAGAGAAGACACATGAGACTCTTACGTTCTAATCTATATTTCATTATATTTTTTAGCCAGCTCGTCACAGTTGGTCGTGTTGAGGCTCTCGACTATCTTTGGCTCGGAAGAACTCCAGTTAGTGAAGGCCGAGAATCTTTTTCTGATGCGTCTAACTGGGTATACACACCCTTCACTGCTCGCGATGTACCCGGCACATCGGACAGAGCCACCTTCAATAACAACAATCAGGTCCTGACCAGTATTGGTTCCGACGTATCTGGAATCATCATTGGAGGAACGCATCGTGTTGATGATGCCTATTTTCTTGACGGCCTGTTTGACGTGAGTATTAGTGGCAGCTTGCATACAGGAGAAAGTGCGACAGACACATATGACTTTGTTGTCGGAGCCGGTTTCACGTTCGGCAACCCGCTTGACGCTGATCGAGGTAGGTTTTCGAGCACAGATGAGTCTGGCAGCGTCAGCTTATCGATCTCCGGGTCTGGCCTTCTAGAAACGCGGGCTCTACTCGTGGGTGGCCCTAACGGCTACGGTCAGTTGAGCATCTATGACGAGGTACTTCAGGCAAATTTCATTGACATTAATAACGGTGGTATTACTGCAGAACCGGACTCTTTAGTGCTGGTGCAGGCCGGTACTGGCAACCTTCCGGGTGTTCGCAATGGGATCACTTTGGTGGGTGAAAACTCTTTGAATCCTGCCGTATTGCGCGTTAGAGATGGGGCTGAGTGGATTGGTGAAGGTCAAGTCACTATCGGCATCGAAGGTCATGGCAGGTTGTTCTTAGAGCCTGGCGCTTCTATGCAGAGTGGCTATTACAATAGCCCTACCTTCACTAGCGGGGCTATAGGTGGAGGCGTGGGTGCACTGGGCGAAGTTTTCATGGATACGAACTCATCATGGACCCAAGACGGAGCAATGACCGTAGGTTTTTCAGGAGCAGGCATCTTGAAGATGGATGCAGGCAGCCGTTTAGATAGTCGATTTGGCCTGATCAGTCGGCTTCCCGGTTCGTCGGGTGAGGTCATAATCGATGGTCAAGGCTCTGTTTGGAAGACCGATGAGGAATTCATCATGGGAGGTGATTTCTCTTTGAGTTCGGGAGCAGATGCGGAAGTCGTTGTCAAGAATGGCGGTCGTCTCGCCGTGGGTACCCGACTCGGGCTATTCGCCTCAGGCGTCCTGGACCTAACCGGCCAGGGTGAGGGCGGTGGGACTGTGGTTGTTGGCAGTGATCCCGACGTGTTTCTTAGCCCGGGTACACTGAAGATCCTGCCTGACGGATCAATGTTTAATGCCGGCACTATCAATGCTAATGTGGTGCTTGGTGGCGTGTTCAATCCGGGCAGTTCGATCGCAGATTCCACGATTAACGGCGATCTCATTCTCGAGTCAGGCGGCACGATTGTGATCGAGATCGGTGGCAAAAATAGCTTTGACCGTCTTGGGGTTTCTGGACAGTTCGATGCCAGTGATGGCGAGTTGGTTTTTCGATTCGTCAACGGCTATTCGCCCAAAGCTGGCACTCAGTACGAGTTTCTTGGATACAGCGAGCTTGTCTCACAGGCCAGTTCGACACGAATTGAGAATCTTGTCGATGGGTTTCAATACTCGCTGGTCAATGTCCCTAATGGAATCGCTTTGTTTTCAGAGTCCGACGGTGTGTTTATTCCTGAACCAAGTCTGGCCACACTCATTCTTACTGGGCTACTGGTACGACGAGGCGTAATGAAATCCTGATTAACTCATACGTCTTCACATCGCTTGTGTCATTTTAGAACTTAGTGGAACCAGTCGGTTACGACAGGCCTTGACTGAGCCACCAGTTATATTAGGACTTGGGGTGTGATTGCTGCGCTGGCGAGGTGCTGCTGACGGAGCGTGATGATTTCGGGCTGGTGGAGATCATCCGGAGCGGGGATGCGTTGGCTGGGCGGTTCATTGAGCGGTTGTCGACGGCGGGTCTGGGACGCTGCTGCCGTCGATGAATGATGCGGGGAGCGTGGCGTTTCGGTATTCTTTGGAGAGAGGCGGCACGGGTGTGCTGTTGTGGACGGTGCTGGAGGCGTTGGGGTTGGTTTCGTTGGGGGTCTTCGGGCTGGGGTGGCGGGTTGTGTGAGGGTGATGGCACCGCCGGGCTTGCGCCCGGGGCTCGTTTGATGCTTGGGTCGTTTGTTGTGGCGTGGGGTTGGCGAGGGGATGGGCCCATAGGCTGGCGCCTATGGTTCGTGACACGCTTGGGGCGGTTGATGGGGGTGGCGCTGCTTCGCCGAGGGTGGGCGGGGATTGAGGTGAGGTGGCGGGGTGGGGTGTTGGGGAGCAGAATTACGGTGATGGGCGTTGAGGTTGGGTGTCTTTAGAAGGCGAGTCCGAATCCGAGGGCGTAGCCTTCGGCGTTGTCGCCGATGATGTAGGCGGCGGTGAGGGAGAGACCGGCGTCGAAGGGGAGGATTTCGCGGAGTTCGAGTCCGGCACCGAGTTGGGCGTAGTTGGTGACGCCGAAGAGTTGTCCTTCGAGGAAGTTTCGGTATCCGGCGAAGGTTCGCCATCGGAGGGGCTGTCCGAGGAGTTCGACGCCTGTGGGTCCTGTGAGGTCAGCGCGGAGGGTGAGGAGCTGGATGCGGTTGGTGACGTCCTGGGCGGGGTCGTCGGAGTTGAGTGTGTCGGTGAATCGGAGGTCGTAGCGTGTTCGGAGTCGGAGGTGGAGGTCGTTGGGGAGAGGGCGCTGGTAGTCGAGCTTCGGGGCGACGCCGAGGCCTGCGGTGACGGCGTCCCAGTTGAAGGCGATACCGTCGGTGATGGCGGCGGTGACGGCTCTGCCGGGCCCGGAGTAGGTGGTGTCGTTTTGCAGGTAGGCGAGGTTGGCGTTGGCGATGAGGGCGAGTTTGAGGTCGGGGAGGATTTCGAACTCGGGTCCTGCGCCGACGATGATGCCGAGCGTGGACCATGTGGTTTCGACGCCTGTGGCGATGGCGGGGAGGGTTCCGTTGTAGATGTCTGGGAAGCGTTGCCTGGCGGAGGCGTAGCCGATGGCGGCCTCGGTGTAGAGGTGGGGGGCGTCTTCGCCGAAAATGGTGAAGCTGCGTGAGAAGGGGATGGAGAAGGCGGAGATGCGTGTGTCGGCGTCGTCGTCGATTGAGAGTCGGGTGCCTGTGAGTTCGAGTTCGTCGGAGAGGAGGATAAGTCCGTTGAAGGTTGTGGCGAAGTCGGTGGCGGCGAGGTCGTCGGAGAGCTGCTGACGGATCTGGGCGAGGGTCTGGCCGAGGGCGGGCGTGGTGAGGAGGAAGGTGAGGAGCAGAGGAACGAGGTGGCGCGTCATGGGGCAAGTTTAAGGGCTGGGGCTCAGGCTGACTTGCGTCGGGTGTGCTCGGCGGTGCGGTCGTCATCGGGGCCGAGGAGGGTATGGCTAAGGGTTTTGGCGTGTTGTTCGGCGGTGTTGATGGAGGCGTCGAGGACGCGGTGTTGGGCGCGGATTTTCTTGAGCAGGTGTCGTGCCCAGACGAACTCGGTGGCGAGGGTGACGAGTCCGAGGGGGAGGATGATCCAGCCGAGGGGTAGGGGGAGGATGAAGAGGATCCCGCCGAGGATGAGGATGGTGGTGCCGATGATGCCGATGACGATGCGACGGACCCACTTGGGGGTGCGCCAGCGTTTGGGGATTGGGCGGATGGCGAGTGGTGTGCGGGGGGCACGAGGTTGGTCGGGCTGAGCCTGACGCTGAGCACTGAGTCGTGTTGGGTGGTGTGTGGTGGTCATGTCAGGGCAGTCGATCCAAGTGCTGGTTCTTACAGCGTCCAGTGGTTTACGCCTGAGATGATCGGCAGGTTCAGGTGGTTTCCATGCCCAGGAGTCGGACGACTTCGTCGAGGTCTTTGTCGCCTCGGCCGGAGACGTTGATGAGGACGATGCTGTCTTTTGGCATGGTGGAAGCGAGGTCTAGGGCGTGGGCGACGGCGTGGGCGGATTCGAGGGCTGGGAGGATGCCTTCGTCGCGGGTGATGGCCTGGAATCCGTCGAGGGCGGCGGTGTCGGTGCAGGCGGTGTAGGTGACACGGCCAGCGTCGTGCCAGTATGAATGTTCGGGGCCGACGCCTGGGTAGTCGAGACCGGCGGAGATGGAGTGGACGTTGGAGGTCTGTCCGTCGGTGTCCTGCAGGACGTAAGAGAGTGAGCCGTGGAGGACGCCGGGTTGCCCGAAGGTGAGGGGCGCGGCGTGGTCGCCGAGTTGTTGGGATCGTCCGCCGGCTTCGACGCCAATGAGTTTGACGTTTTGATCCTGGATGAAGGGGTGGAAGATTCCGGCGGCGTTGGAGCCTCCGCCTACGCAGGCGACGATGACATCGGGGAGTCGTCCGATCTGCTTGGTGCATTGCTCGCGGGCTTCGGTTCCCATGACGGATTGGAAGTCGCGGACGATCATGGGGAAGGGGTGGGGTCCGACGACGGAGCCGATGATGTAGTGGGTGGATTGTGAGGAGGCCATCCAGTCGCGCATGGCGGCGTTGGTGGCGTCTTTGAGGGTGCAGGATCCGGATTCGACGGGGATGACGTTGGCTCCCATGAGTTTCATGCGGAGGACGTTGGGTCGTTGGCGTCGGATGTCTTCGGTGCCCATGTAGACGTCGCACTCGAGTCCGAGTCGGGCGCAGGCGGTGGCGGTGGCTACGCCATGCTGGCCGGCACCGGTCTCGGCGATGACGCGCTTCTTGCCCATGCGGAGGGTGAGGAGTGCCTGGCCGAGTGAGTTGTTGATTTTGTGGGCGCCGGTGTGGGCGAGGTCTTCGCGCTTGAGCCAGATCTGCCCCCCGCCGGCGCGTCTGGTGAGACCTGGCGCGAACTGAAGGGGTGTTGGTCGGCCGACGTAGTTTTTGAGGGTTTCTTCGAAGAGCTGTTTGAAGGCGGGGTCTTCTTTGGCTTCGGCGTAGGCTTGTTCGAGTGATCGGAGGGCGTGGATGAGGGTTTCGGGGACGTAGACCCCGCCGAAGCGGCCGAAGTAGCCGTTGGTGTCGGGTCGGAGGAGGATGGGGTTGGTGGCGGTCATGTTGATAGTTTAGCCCGCGTATGGGGTGGGGCGGGGGCTCTAAAATTATGAAAATGCACACAGCACGCCTTCGGCGTGCCATGTGCCACCCCGATGGATTAGGTTGAATCAGGCGGCGATGAGGGCTGATTCGGGGACGCCGAGACGGATGCCGAAGGCTCCGGTGTTGTCGATGCGGGCGACGGTAGCGGGGACCATGGCGTCGGCACGGAGGAGGCCTTGTTGTGATTCTGAGGGGAGGGTGACGTCGATGGGCTGGCCGATTTTGAGGGAGGCATCATTGGCGAGTCGGAGGCGGAGGCCGGTCCACGAGGCGTCAAGTGATTCGCCGGCGAGGTAGTGTCCGGTGAGTCCGCAGCGGACCTTGACGGCTTTGGTCATGGGCCAGCGGGGGTGGAGTCGGCGGTCGTCCTGGTTGCTGTCTTGATCTGGCATCGAATGAGTCTCCTGGGGTATCAGGCGGCGTTCTTGTTTTGTTGTTGCTGTCGTCGACGGCGTCCGACGGTGCGTTGTTCGGGGATCATGCGTCGTTCGGGTTCTTCGTTGATGACTTCGACGAGTTCGACGGGATCGATGGCCCAGAGGTCGGCACCGATTTCTTCAGCGAGTCCATCGGCGCGGTTGAAGACTCCGCCGCCGACGGTGATCTGGATGTTGGGGCAGGCGCCGATGTCGTGGAGGCGGTCGATGAGGAGTCGCGTCTGGGGGACGGTGGGGGGGATGCAGCCGAAGACGATGAGTTTGTGGATGTCGAGCTTGGCGAGTTCCTCGACGATTTCGTCGTTGGCGATTCCGCCGCCTGCGAAGAAGACTTCGTAGCCGTCGGCTTCGAGGAGGTCGGCGGCGAGTTGAGCGGCGAGTTCTTCGATGATTTCGTCGCCACAGATCAGGAGGACGCGTTGGTTTCGGGAGGCGTGGGTTGGGAGTTTGGGTTGTAGCTGGTTGATGATCTGGTGGAGTTGTCTGGTGGCGTAGTGGTAGGCGAGGTTGGTGAGTTGATCCTCGCGGTTGATCTTCTGGAGTTGCTCGAGGCATGGCCAGAGGATGGTGTTGATGACTTCGACAGGGTCTTCGACCTTGGTGAGTGCCTGCTCGATGATCGAGCGTGCCTCGCGGCGGTCGCCGGAGATCAGGTGGGTGAAGAACCGCTCGTTGCCCAGGTGTCGCTGGCTCGGCATGGGGTCAGAGTCCTAAATCATTCGGTCGCGTGTCGGGCTTCCTGCCCATCCGTCCGTCCCTGCGGCCGTTGGCCCTAGGGTTATCCCGAGGCTTGGAGCCTGGGTCACCAGAGGAGTCATCGGATTTTTCTGTGGCTTTGGGGATCAATCCGCGTTGAGGTCCGTTATCGAGGTCCGCGAAGTGATGAAGGGGGGTCTCGGGGTGTGTTGAGGGCGTAGAATGTGGGGATGAATGAGTCAAAAAGGGTTATGAGCGGTGCGTGGCGGTCCTGGGTGGCGGGCTTGAGGGGGGCTGCGCTATCGGTCCTGCTTGTGATGGGAGGGCTGTCGGGTTGTTCGACGAATCCGGCGACGGGTCAGTCGCAGCTCAATATTCTGAGTGAATCGAGGGAGATCACGCTGGGAGAGGAGGCGTCGCCTCAGTTTCTTGCGGAGTATGGGGGGGCATTGCCGGATGCTCAGGTGTTGTCGTATGTGCGGGGTCTTGGGCGTCAGCTGGCGGCGGTGAGTGAGCGGCCGGAACTGCCTTGGTCGTTTGAGGTGGTGGACTCGTCGGTGATCAATGCGTTTGCGCTTCCAGGTGGGAAGGTGTTTATCTCGCGGGGGTTGCTGGCGAAGATGACGAATGAGGCGCAGCTGGCGGGGGTTCTCGGGCATGAGATCGGGCATGTGACGGCGCAGCATATTGGTCAGCAGATGACGCGGGCGACTGGGATCCAGCTTGGTTTGGTGGTGGCGGGTGTGGCGGCGTCGATGTCAGATGAGGATCTGCTGGCGGTGCTTGGGGTCGCTGGGGGTGAGATGGCGGCGGGGGTGTATCTGTTGAAGTTCGGGCGGGATCAGGAGCATCAGGCGGATGAACTGGGGCTGCGGTATATGACGCGGCTGGGTTTTGATCCGATGGGGCAGGTGCAGGTGATGCGGATTCTTAAGGATGCGAGTGGGGGTGGGGGTTCGGTGGAGTTTTTATCGACCCATCCGCTTCCCGAGAGTCGGATCGAGCGGCTGGAGGGGATGATCCGTGAGCGTTACCCGGACTCGGGGACATCGGCTTATGGGTTTGGGGAGGCACGGTTTGAGCAGGAGGTGCTGAGTCGGTTGCGGGCGTTGCCGGCGGCGAAGCACCCGAAGCAGGGGGCTGACGCTGGGGGGGCGATGCCAGTGGTGGCGTGGTGTGGGTCGTGTGCAGAGTCGCATCGGGTGGGTGGTTGAGGATGGGTAAGGGTGGCTGGGAGCGTGAAGCGCTTGGCGATGTTCATGCAGCGTCGGATAAGGCGACGCGGGTGCGATCGATGTTTGCGGCGATCGCGCCGAGTTATGACCTGAATAACCGGCTGCACTCGGTGGGTCTGGATCAGTGGTGGCGGAGGCGGCTGGTTGCGATGGCGGGGGTGAAGGCGGGGGATGAGGTGCTGGATGTGGCGACGGGGACGGGGGATGTGGCGTTGGCGTTTGCGCGGCGGGGGTGTCGTGTGGTGGGTGTGGATTTCACGGCTGAGTTGTTGCGGATCGCGCAGGGCAAGCGTGTGGGTAAGGGGTTTGTTGAGCCGGTGTATGTGGCGGGGGATGCGACGCGGCTGCCGATGGCGGATGGGGCGTTTGATGTGGTGAGTATTGCTTTTGGGATTCGGAATGTGGATCGTCCGGAGGTGGCGTTGGCTGAGTTTTATCGGGTGCTGCGGCCGGGCGGGCGGTTGGTGATTCTGGAGTTTTCGACGCCTGGGTTTGCGCCGGTACGTTGGGTGAACTCGCTTTATTGCGATGTGATCATGCCGAGGACGGCGGCGTGGATCGCGGGGGATCGGGTGAATGCGTACCGGTATCTGCCGGCGAGTGTGGCGAGTTTCATGAGTGCGGATGAGATGAAGGGTGCGATGAGGGCGGCGGGTTTTGAGGGGGTGGCGGATCGTGGGTTGACGTTGGGGGTGGCGCGGGTTTATCGGGGGGTGAAGCCCTGCTTCGCCAAGGCTACGTAGGGTTCGGTGGTTTGAGGGGATGAGGTTCTGAGAGGAGGGCGGGCACAGGGCACTCGGCTACGCCGAGTTGCCCGGTGGCACCCGAGCGTGGAGGGGGGTCAAGCCCATTGGAGGGCGACGGCGGTGGCGTCGTCGGCGAGTTGGGTTCGGCCGGCGTGTTGTTCGATGGCGGTGAAGAGGCTCTGTACGGGGCAGGTCTGGGGCGGGAGCTGGTTGATGATGGACTGGATTCGTGGGAAGCCGAACTCTTCGGCGCGGCCTTCGTCATCGGGTTGGGCTTGTTGTTCGACCATGCCATCTGAGACGATGAGGAGGCATCCGCCTGGGTAGAGTTCGAGTGTTGCGGCGGGGTAATCGAAGGATGAGGCGATGCCGATGGGTGGCCCGCCTCGGTCGGCGAGGGTGAGCAACTCGCCTTCGGGTCGGCGGAGGAGAGCGTAGCCGTGTCCGGCGTCGACGTAGGTGAGGGTTCGTTGTTGGATGTCGATGACGGCGGCCCAGAGGGTGATGAATCGGCTGTCGGCGCAGCGGGCCTGGAGGAAGGTATTGAGGGCGGTGACGACTTTGGCGGGGTCGTGGGTGTGGTTGAAGGCGGCGTGGATGTATCCCTGGGCGGCGGTCATGAGGACGGAGGCGGCGACGCCTTTGCCTGCGACGTCGCCCAGGGTGATGGCGAGTCGTTGTTCGTTGAGCGGGATGACGTCGAAGAAGTCGCCGGAGATGACGCGGCCAGGGCGGCTTTCGCCGGTGTAGGTGATGCCTGAGATGGAGCCGGTTCGTTGGGGGAGGACGAAGGCCTGGGCTTCGGCGGCGGCGGCGAGGTCGGACTCGACGCGGGCGTAGCGTTTCTGGAGGTCGAGGCGCATGAGGTTGGAGAGGGCGAGGGCGGCGATCTGTGCGAGTCGGACGGCGAACTGGGTGGCGTCGGTGGAGAGTTTTGCGGCGCGACCGGTGCCGTGGCGGTTGTCGAGGTAGAGGAAACCGGCGACGGTGGGTCCGAGTTTGAGGGGGACGCAGAGGGCTTCGTCGATGCCGAGTTCGAAGACGGAGACGGCGAGGTCGGGGTCGGACTGCTGGCGAGTGAGTCGGGTGGGGAGGCCTTCGACGGCGGCGCGGCGGATGAGGGAGCGGGAGAAGCTGGGGCCGTCGGCCTGACTGGTGAAGGAGCCGTGGGCGGCGAGGACGGTGACGTTGGCGTCATCGGTCATGGGTCGGAGGATGGCGGCGTTGGTGTAGCCGGTTCCGCGGATGGCGGCTTCGAGGACGCTGGTGGCGAGTTGAAGTTCGGTGTCGGCATCGTGGATGGATTCGGCGCAGTCGAGGAGGAGGTTCATCCACTGGCCGGTGGATTTGTTGGCGGCGGCGGGTTCGACGAGGGTGATGTTGCCGTTGCTGCTGTGGGTGGTGTCGTCGAAGGTTTGGGAGAGTCGGCTGTCGGTGCCGCGGAGGGCGGGGTTGACGACCTGGAAGACCCAGGGGGCCATTTCGATGAGGTCATCGGGTTCGATGGGGTAGCGTTGGTCGGGTTTGAGTTTGATGCCGTTGAGGCGGGTGCCGTGCCGGGATCCACGATCGACGAGAAACCACCCCCCCTCGCCCCCCGCCCCCCCCGCACTCCCCGCACTCCCCCCACCCCCCGCTCCCCCCGCCTTGGGGTGGAAGGTGGTGGTGTCGGGGTTTTTGGGTTGTCGGGGGGTGTCGGTGACGAGCATGGCGTGCTCGCGGGAGACGGAGTCTTTTTCGATGAGTTGGAGGGTGTTGCCGGCTCGGCGGCCGAGGGTTACGGGGCCGGGGGGTGTGAGGGTGTGGTTGATGACGCGGGGCCCGGCGACGGAGACGAGGGCGAGGGTGGTCTGGGGGGCGTCGAGGGTGGAGGAGGGGGGTTTGGAGGCGGTCTGGGGCATGGGCGCGGCGTCCTGATTGTTGTCACCACCCGACTTAGGACAGTTTAACAGGTGGTGGTCGGAATCCGAGGTTTGATGTTTGGCGGAAGGCCGGAGATCGGCTAGGCTTACGGATTCCCCGCAAGGCGGGGCACAACTCGGGGCGTAGCGCAGCTTGGTAGCGCGCTTGACTGGGGGTCAAGAGGTCGCAGGTTCAAATCCTGTCGCCCCGACTTCGATAAAAACCCCTGAGAGATCGGGGGTTTTTGCTATTTCTGCCATAACTCTTTGTGTGCCCTAGACAGCCTTCTTTTATTTGGAGAAAAGTAAGTGTGGATTCATGGGCACATCAGAGAGGCCAAGAACGCATCGACTGAGCTCGCATGACAGTAGATTTCGCCCGAGACAGTGAGTGGATATCCATTGGCCTCATCTTTGGCTACTGCGTCTGCCAGCCGTTTATAAGCTTCATTGTCCGGCGAGGTGACGCCATACCGTCTCGCTAGCAGGATGACATGAACCATAAGATTGAATATTGCGGGGTAGAGATTTACGTACTGGCCATACCACTTCAAAGCATGCATTGCTAGTGGCTGCTGTTCGGCCTTGTATTTGGTGTCGATGGCCTGAATGGCGGTCAGGACTACTTCCCTGTCGATGAGGCAGAGAATGCCTAAGTCGCTGACCAGTGGCTGGTTGCTGATAGCTAGAGGCTTGACATTATGGGTAACCTCTCCACCGTGATGAAAATGATTACGAAGCGCCTTCATTGCTACGAATTCACCATGTTTGAATAAATCACTCCTCATCGCCTTAGGTACTCGGTCGTGCATGGAGTGAAGTGCGTTGGACCAGTTGAACAGAACGTCCTCACTTGGTGTTTCTACGAACGCGATGTAAGCGCGGCACAAGCGGGCTACTGCATCAGAGCCATCTTTTTTCATATTTGCCTTCACCATCATTAAGTTCCGCGCGTCCTTTAATTCTAAACTTATTGTTGCCAAATAAACTGCTCAGGCATCAGCAACTACAGAACTGTAAACCGAAACCGAGGGCTGCATCAGATGGCGTGAAGGGGACAGGTTGGTGAGTGTCATTTAGCCGGTGCTTTGTTGAGACTGGTAAACTCTTGTGATGAAAGCAATCCCAGGAGTGCCGGTGTTGAGGCTTGGTGAGGGGCCGGTTTGGTGGGGGGGTGTGTTGTGGTTTGTGGATATTGTGGCGGGGAAGTTGTGTCGGTATGAGCCGGAGACGGGGGGGTATGAGGATCGGGTGGTGGCGGAGTTGCTGGGGGCGGCGGGGCCTTGTGATGATGGGCGGTGGATGCTGGCGACGGAGCGGGGGCTGAGTTTGCTGGATTGGGGGAGCGGTGAGGTGGAGGTGGTCTCGCAGGTGCTGGCGGATACGGCGTTTCGGTTTAATGACGGGAAGGCGGACCCGGCGGGGCGGTTCTGGGTGGGGACGATGGCGACGGGGCGGGATGCGGGGCCGGGGTGGTTGTATCGGTGGGAGGCGGGCAAGGGTGAGCCGGAGGCGGTGCTGCCTGGGGTGACGATCTCGAACGGGTTGGACTGGTCGGCGGATGGGAAGCGGATGTATTACATCGATACGCCAACGCGGCGGGTGGATGTGTTTGATTATGACGTGGCGAGCGGGTCGATTCGTGATCGGCGGACGCTGGTGGAGATTCCGGAGGGGAAGGGTTCGCCGGACGGGATGTGTCTGGATGCGGAGGGGCACGCGTGGGTGGGTTTCTGGGGTGGGCGGTGCGTGCGGCGGTTTGATGGTCAGACGGGTGAGTTGTTGGCGGAGGTTGCGGTGCCGGCGTTGAATGTGACGAGTTGTTGTTTCGGGGGTGAAAATTACGAGACGCTTTATGTGACGACGGCGTCGGTGGGGATGTCGGAGGAGGAGCGTGCTGAGCTGCCGGAGGCGGGGCGGGTGTTTTCGGCGGAGGTTGGGGTGGGGGGGCGGGCCGGGCATGTGGTGCGGGTGGGATAGATTTCATAAAGTTCTTGGCCAACGCATCAATCACGGGTATGATTGATGCATGAGAACGACTGTCAATCTTGATGATGCGTTGCTGGAGCAGGCGGCGAAGCTGACGGGCGTCAGCAACAAGACGGCGCTGGTGAACAAGGCGCTGGAGGTGCTGGTGGCCCGGGAGAGCGCGCGGGCGCTGGCGCGGCTGGGCGGGAGTCAGCCGGAGATGAAGGAGATCCCGCGACGGCGATCGGCGTCGTGATCCTGGCAGACACGTCGGTGTGGGTGGAGCACTTTCGGGCGACGGATCGGCGGCTGTTTCGGCTGTTGGACGAGCAGGGGATCGTGCTGCACGAGATGGTGATCGGTGAGTTGGCGTGCGGCGGGCTACCGGAGCGGGCGCGGACGATCGGTCGGCTCAAGCGGATGCCACGGGTGCGGACTTGCGGTGCTGAGTCGTGTCTGGATCTGATCGAAGTGGAGGGTCTCGTGAGCCGAGGGATCGGGTGGGTGGACGTGCATCTGCTGGCGAGTTGTCTGCGGGATGGGGTGCGGCTGTGGACGCGTGACCGGAGGCTGCATGAGGTCGCCCGGGGACTTGGGCTAGGATAATGACATGGCAAAGAATGTGCTTGGGACGGAACTGGCTGAGTGTTCGCGGGACCCGTTGACGGGGTTTTACCGGGATGGGTGTTGTCGGACGGGTGCTGATGATGTGGGGTTGCACACGGTTTGTGCGCGGGTGACGGCGGCGTTTCTGTCGTTCTCGAAGCAGGCGGGGAATGATTTATCGACGCCACGGCCGGAGTATTCGTTTCCGGGGTTGAAGGCAGGGGATCGGTGGTGTGTTTGTGTGGAGCGTTGGAAGGAGGCGCTGGAGGCGGGTGTGGCTCCGCCAGTGGTGCTGGAGGCGACGCACATGTCGGTATTGGAGTTTGTGGAGATGGACGTGTTGGAGGAGCACGCTGTGGGGTCGGGGGCTTGAAGATTACGGCAGTTGCGCTCGCTTCATTGATGGGGGGAGTAAGTTTTTCAGGGGATGGGCCCACAGGCTCGCGCCTGTGGCTCGTGACGCGATCGGATCGATTCTTGGTGAACTGACAGGGCGTGATGATGCGCCACGGGTCACTCGCCTTTGGCTCGATGACCCGTGGCACCCATCGATGAAACTGAATGCTTTGGGGCTTAGAACAGCGTGATGCCTTCGGCGCGGAGGAGTGTTTCTTTGCGTTGTAGGCCCCAGCCGAAGCCGGTGAGTTGGCCGGAGGTTCCGATGACGCGGTGGCAGGGGATGAGGAGGGCGATGGGGTTTGAGCCGACGGCCCCGCCTACGGCACGGGCGGCGGAGGGGTTGCGGCCGAGGCGTCGGGCGATGTCGGCGTAGGTGGCGGTGCTGCCGTGGGGGATGCTCAGGAGGGCGTGCCAGACGGCTTTTTGGAAGGCGGTGCCTTCGGGGGCGACGGTGAAGGTGTGGGGCTGGTCGTCTAGGACTTGATCGAGGATGGTCTGGGCCACGGGGTCATCGTGCCTGGCGTGCGTGGGCAGGGGGGCGGTTTGGCGATCGTCTTCGAGGAGGTCGAAGGCACAGATGATGTGATCAGCGGTAGTGACGCGGATGCGGCCCAGGGGTGTGGTGGCAATGCCCCAGGCGAGGTCAGCCTCGGCGGGCTCGGGGAGGTGGTCGAGCCAGTGGATGGTGTGGTTTGGGAGGGTGAGGGTGGTGGTCGACATGCGTGGAGGATAGCCGGTGGGCACCGGTCGGGTGGGTAGCGCCTCGCTGGGTACACAGCAGCTACGCTGCAGTGTGACACCCGATCGGGTTGACCGGTGGGGTGATCCCGTAGACGATGGAGTTTGAGGGCGAGGGGTCTGTTGTAACTACCGACATCACACCGATTTCCCAGCAAGGACCAGGCATGGGCGTACCGATATCTCAGATGTGGACTGTGGCGAGTTACGTACTGGGGCAGAAGCTGCGGGGGAAGAAGCGTTATCCGCTGGTGCTGATGCTGGAGCCGTTGTTTCGGTGCAATCTGTCGTGTGCGGGGTGCGGGAAGATTCAGTATCCGGCGCATATTCTCAAGCAGAATCTGCCTGTTGAGGATTGTCTGAAGGCGGCGGACGAGTGCGGGGCACCGATGGTGTCGATTCCTGGTGGTGAGCCGTTGCTGCATCCTGAGATGGAGAAGATTGTCGAGGGGCTTATTGCGCGGAAGAAGTACATCTATCTGTGCACCAATGCGATTCTGTTGAAGGAGGCGTTGGAACAGGGGCGGTTTAAGCCGAGTAAGTATTTGACGTTCTCGGTGCACATGGACGGGCTGGAGGAGCATCACGACTTCGCGGTGTGCCGTGAGGGGACGTATGAGAAGGCTTATGCGGGGATCAAGCTGGCGGTGGAGCAGGGTTTCCGGGTCACGACGAACACGACGATTTTCGAGGGCGGGGACCCGAACAGCTTGCGGGGTTTCTTTGATGCGATGATGGACCTTGGTGTGGAGGGGATGATGGTGTCGCCTGGGTATGCGTACCCGAAGGCGCCGGATCAGAAGAGTTTTATGGCGGAGCGGCAGAAGACCAACGAGTTCTTCGAGATGCTGCTGAGCAATCGGAAGAAGCGGTGGGTATTTAATCAGTCGCCGTTGTTCCTTGAGTTTCTGATGGGCAAGCGAGAGTATGAGTGCACGCCCTGGGGGAACCCGACCTTTAATATGTTTGGCTGGCAGAAGCCGTGTTATCTGTTGCAGGACGGGTATGTCGACTCCTTTGAGGAGTTGATGGAGACAACGGACTGGGACAACTATGGCCGGGCGTCTGGGAATCAGGCGTGTCAGCAGTGCATGGTTCACTGCGGGTACGAGCCGTCGGCGGTGGATCACACGTTCTCGTCGTTTGGTGGGATGTGGGGGACGGTGAAGGCGATGGTGTTCAACGCCTACGCGAATCCTTCGGCGGGCAAGCGGTTGGCGGCGGAGGCGAAGAAGCCCCATGGTCCGTTGGTGCAGTTGGGGATCGAGTCGGCGGAGGAGGAGCGTGAGGCGGCGACGGCGGGTGCGGCGTAGACTGGTGATATGACTGAATCAGCTGAGAGTTCTGCGGATCATCTGGCGTTGCGGGTTGAGCGGCTGCCGTGTCCGGTGGCGGCGTTGATCTGTGATTTTGATGGGGTGCTGACCGACAACCGGGTGATCGTGCGGGAGGACGGGCTTGAGTCGGTGGTTTGTGATCGCAGTGACGGGTTGGGGTTGCAGATGGTGCGTGACTCGGGCGTGGCGGTGGGAGTGTTGTCGAAGGAGCGGAATCCGGTGGTGTCGGCGCGCTGCAAGAAGCTGGGGGTTGCGTGCATTCAGGGGATTGATGACAAGCTGCCGGTGCTGCGAAAGTGGGCGGAGGAGCACGGGGTCAAGATGGAGCACCTTGTTTACATCGGCAACGATGTGAATGATGTGGAATGCCTGAAGGCGGCGGGGTGCGGGGTGGCGGTGGCGGACGCTTATGACGTGGCGATGGAGGCCTCGGATTTTGTGCTCGAACGATCGGGTGGGTACGGGGCCGTGCGTGAGTTGTGTGATCTGATTCTGGCGCGGAATGCGCAGGCGAGTTAGTTAACTTCTGGAGGTCTTGTGATGGATCTGAGTGCGGCTCATCTACACGTGGCGCTGGTGCATCTCCCGATGATTGGCGTGGGGGCGGCGGCGATCCCGCTGATTGTGGGGTTGATCCTGAAGAACCGTGCGTGTACGGATACGGGGTTGTGGATGCTGGTGGTGTTTGGGTGGTCGATCGCGGCGGTGATGTCGACGGGTGAGACGGCGAAGGAGTTAGCGGAGCAGGGGTTGGGGATCGCGCCGTACCTGGATGAGGCGGCGTGGGGGATTATGGATCGGCATTACGATGAGGCGGAGGTCTACGCGAAGCTGGTTTATCTGACGGCGGCGCTGGCGTCGATCGCGATCGTGCTGCGGTGGTTCAAGAAGGTTGCCTGGCAGAAGCCGGTGGCGTGGCTGGCGGCGGTGGCGGCGGTGGTGAGCGTGCCGGGGATGGTCTATGTGGCGATGTCGGGTGGGCAGATCCGTCATCCGGAGTTTCGGCCGGATCGGCCGGTGCTCACGGAGCCGGTGGCGGTGCCGGAGGGGGTAGGCGATGTTGATGAAGAGGGTTACGATCGGGACTAAGAGAGGTTGGCCCGCAGATGCGTGGGACGGTCTGGATTTCTGGTTTTGCGGTGCTGTGGCTGTGGGCGGTTGCCAGCGGTCAAGTGGGTGATGATCTGCGGGCGGCGGCGCGGGAGCCGATGATGGAGCACCGAGCGGACCGTGTCATTGATTATGAGCACCTGGGGCGGGCGGATGCTGCGATTGAGGCGGCGATTCAGCGGGGTGAACTCCCGGGCGCGGTGCTGTATGTCGGGGATCGAGAGGGGGTTTTTTACCGGAAAGCGTATGGGGATCGGTCGGTGGTGCCGGAACGGGTGGGGATGGGGATCAACACGATCTTTGATCTGGCGTCCCTGACCAAGCCAATCGCGACGGCGACGGCGATTCATATCCTGATTGATGAGGGGAAGATCGAACTGGACGCGCCGGCGTCGGACTACCTCCCGGTCTTGAGGGAGAAGGATGCGAATGGGCGGATCACGATCCGAGAGTTGTTGCTGCATCACAGTGGGCTTCCGCCTGCCAATCCGATGAGCGACTACGAGGGAGATCGCGAGACGATGATCGCCAACGTGGCGTCCTGTGCACTGCGGGGTGAGCCGGGTGATGCGTATGCGTATTCGTGTCTGGGGTACATCCTGCTCGGTCAGATCGTGGCGGAGGTGTCGGGGCAGGCGTTGGATGTGTTCGTGACGGAGCGAGTGTTCGAGCCGCTGGGGATGACGGACACGGGGTACAACCCTGGTCCGGCGTACTTGGTGCGGACGGCGCCTACGGAGGTGGTGGAGGGCGAGGCGATCCTGGGGCGGGTGCATGACCCTCGGGCGTGGGCGCTGGGGGGTGTTTCGGGGAACGCGGGGTTGTTTTCGACGGGGCGGGATGTGGCGAGGTACGCGCGGATGATCCTGAATCGCGGGCAGTTGGAGGGGGCGCGGGTGATGTCGGAGGCGGCGGTCGAACGGATGTTGACGCCTGCGTCATTGGCGGACGGGACCGGATGGCGGACGCTGGGGTTTGATGCGCGGGGCTCGGCGACGTCGGCTCGGGGTGCGGTGATGGACCGGGAGTCTTCGGTCGGTCACACGGGGTACACGGGGACGGCGGTGTGGATCGATCCGAAGAATGATCTGTTCTATGTGCTTCTCACGAACCGGGTGCACCCGTCGGATGCGGAGGGTAAGGCGGCACCGGTGCGTCGAGATGTGGCGACGCTGGTGGGCGCGGCGGTGCTGGGGATTGCGGGTGATCCGGGGAAGGCAACGAAGGAGGCGCGTTTTCTGACGCCTCGGCCGCGGGAGCATCTGGAGGCGACGGCGTTCCTGCCGGAGGGTTTCGTGTTGAGGTTGCCGTACAAAGGCGGTTACGAGGTCGGCACGGGCTACGGGCATCAAGCGTCGTCGTGGACGCATAACACGATCGGTCGGGACTCGGCGGCGAATGACTATTTTGCGATCGACTTCGAGATGCCGGGGGGAACGGAGGTGCGGGCGGCGGCGGCGGGGCGTGTGATGACGAGTCAGGACCGAACGGGTAACGACGGTTACGGGCAGTACGTGGTGATCGATCACGGTCACGGGGTGACGACGATCTATGCGCACCTGTCGGAGCGGCGGTTCGGTGAGGTGAGCTACGGCGAGCCGGAGGTCCGGGTGGAGGCGGGGGAGGTGATCGGGCTGTCGGGGGATTCGGGGACGTCGTGGCCGCACCTGCACTTCGCGGCGCACACGGGGTCGCGGCTGTCGCACTCGGGTGCGGACGTGGGCGGGAAGGCGACAGTCCCGGAACCGATCGGGGGGTACTACGGGGTCCGGAAGGGTCAGGTGCTCAGCGGCGGCGAGTGACGGCTAGGGACGGTCCTGAGTCGAGGTCCGCTGCTCGATCAAGTCGATCAGGTCCTGTTCGGTGGCGGGGGGGCGGTGGTTGGCGGCCTTGAGTCGTTCGGGATCGCGGAGGAGTTTGATGTCGCCGGAGACGATGGTGGCGAGGGCTCGGCCGGTGACGGTTTGGCCTTGGAAGGGGCAGTTGCGGGACTTGCCGGCGAAGGTGGCGGTGTCGATGGTCCAGTTGTGGTTGGGGTCGATGAGGGTGATGTCGGCGTGGCTGCCGGTGGCGAGGTGTCCGCGGGCTTCGAGCTCGCAGAGTTCGGCGCCGCGCCAGGTCATCATCTCGATGAGTCGGGTCCAGGTGATGGTGTCGGTGTCGATGAGGGCTTTGATGTAGAGGGCGAGGGCGGGTTCGAGGCCGATGATGCCGTAGGGCGCGTCCTCGAACTCGAGGGCTTTTTCTTCGGGTGTGTGAGGGGCGTGGTCGGTGGCGAGGAGCGTGATGGTGCCGTCGGCGACGGCGGCGCGGAGGGCGTCGATGTCGGCCTGGCTGCGGAGGGGCGGGTTCATCTTGGCGAGGGTGTCGTAGCCGGCGCAGGCTTCGTCGGTGAGCAGGAGATGGTGGGGGCTGACTTCGCCGGTGATGCGGTGGACGTTGGGTCCGGCATCGTGTTTGGCGCGGCGGAGGAGTTCGGCACCGTTGGCGGTGGTCATGTGCTGGGCGTGCCAGCGGGTTTTGTATTGCTGATCGCGGGCGATCATGAGGTCGCGTTGGATCATGAGGTCTTCGGCGAGTCGTGGCCAGCCGGAGAGGCCGAGTCGTGCGGCGAGGGGGCCTGCGTTCATGGCGCCGCCGCCGAGAGTGGGGTCTTCGCAGTGCTGCATGATGCAGCGGCCGGTCATACCGACGTAGGTCATGGCCTTGGCCATCATGCCAGCGGAGGCGACGCCTGTGCCGTCGTCGGAGAAGGCGACGGCGCCGCGCTGGGCCATGAGGCCGATCTCGGCGAGTTCGCTTCCGTGTCGTGACTTGGTGAGTGCGCCGACGGGGAAGACGTTGGCCATGCCAGCGCGTTCGGCGCGTTCGTAGACGTAATCGATGCTGGCGTCGTCATCGAGGGTCGGGTTGGTGTTGGGCATGCAACAGACGGAGGTGAAACCGCCTGCGATGGCGGCGGCAGCACCGGTGGCGATGGTTTCTTTCTGCTCCTGGCCGGGCTCGCGGAAGTGGACGTGGACGTCGATGAGTCCGGGTGTCACGAGGAGGCCGGATGCGTCGAGGGTGGGTAGTCCGTCGGTCTGAGCCGATGTGAGTTTGCCGACAGAAGCTACGCGGCCGTCTTCGATGAAGAGGTCGGTGGTGGTGTCGAGGTTGTTCTTGGGGTCGATCAGACGCCCGCCACGGATCAGCAATCGGCTCATGGCGTCACGATAACAAGCCGGGCGGGGAGGCGGGGAGTTGGTCAGGCGGCTTGCTTTTTGGGGGTCTCTTGAGGCTGAGGCATGGCGAGGGGCCCGGAATCTTGGGCTTCGTCATCGTCGATGATCTCGACGGTGTCCTCGTCGTCATCTTCGATGACGGTGACGCCTGAGGAGCGTTGGACGCGATCGATGACGGAGTTGAGGTATTCGTTGCGGCGGCGGCGGCTCTCGCAGACGAGGTCGTGGCGGATGATTCGGAAGTGGGCGAAGCTGGTGAGGGTGCTCAGGGCACAGGTCAGGAGCATGTAGCCCATGAGGCCGAGGACCGCGAGCATGGAGAGGGTGACGTGGTTGAACACAAGAGCGGTATCGACTGGTTGATGGTGGGGTTCGCGCCTGATCGGGGTCGTGCGGTTTATCGGCCCCGCAGGGATGGTGCTGAGGGCTTAGAATCGGGTGCCCTGGGGCTTTGCTTATGAAGTATGTGCTGAGTTTGGCTGTTTGGATGTTGTTGTTAGCTGTGGTTGCGCCGTCAGCGTGGGGGCAGATTCGTCTGGAGGCGGAGCAGGCCTCGCTGGGGTTTGAGGGGTATCTTTATCCGGGGTTGTGGACGCCGGTCCGGGTGGGTGTGGAGAACACGACGGGTCAGCCGTTGGCGGTGCGGCTGACGGTGCCGGTTCGGGATAGTGATGGGGACCAGGTTCAGTATCAGCGGGTGGTGACGGTGGACGCGAACCGGACGGCGGATGCGTGGTTGTATGTGATGAGCCCGCAGTCGTTTCAGACTGTGGTGGAGGTGCGGGCGGCCAACGCTGAGACGGGCGCTTCGTATCCCGGTGTTCAAATCCGCAGTGCGTCGCCAGCGGTTGTGCATGCCAAGCGGGTTTTGGTGCTGTCGACGGGTCGGGTCGGGCTGGAGGATTATGTGGATGGGGTCACGCGGCACGAGCCGGTGTATCCGATCGAGGGTTTGACGCTGCGTGATCTGCCGGATCGTGCGCATGGGTTGGATGCGATCGATGCGGTGGTATGGGCTCCCGGCGGGGGCGATCCGGCGACAGCGCGATGGACGCCGGCGCAGCAGAATGCTTTGCGGGGCTGGGTGCGGCGGGGCGGTCATCTGGTGTTGATCCTGCCGTCGGCGGGTCAGACGTGGGGGGCTTCGTCGCTGGCGGACGTGTTGCCGGTGGACCCGAGGCGGATGGAGCGTGTGACGATCGAGCCGCCTCGCTGGCTGGGGAGGTCGCTGACCTCGGAACCGGTGACGATCACTGCGACGGCGATGATTCCCAAGCCTGGGTCGATGGTGCTGCATGAGCTTGAGGATGGCCGGGCTACGCTGGTGGCGGGGACTTATGGTTTTGGGCGTGTGACGGTGCTGGGCGCGGATGTTACGGATATCGCGCTGCGACGGATCGTGGCGGATGACGGGAGTTTTCGGGTGTGGCAGCGGGTCTTCGGCTGGCAGGCTCCGGTGCGTCCCAAGGCATGGATTGAGCAGCAGATCAGGCAGGGTGAGGTGACTTCTGAGGACTCGCCGGTTCGGGTGAAGGTCACACTTGATGAGGGGATGTCGGCGTATACCGATCTGCGGCGAGCGGTGGGGCCGTGGCTGAATCTGTTGCTGATTCTGCTGGCGGCTTACTGGGCGGTGGCGGGTCCGCTTAGTTATTTGGCGGTGCGTCAGCGTCAACGAACAGAGTTGGCGTGGCTGGCTTTTGCGGTGTGTGTGGTGGTCTTTAGTTTGTTGTCGTGGGTGGTGATCGCGTTTGCGGCACCAGCTCAGACGCAGGTGCGTCATCTCACGGTGCTGGATGTTGATGCGCGGGCGCGGATTGCGAGGGTCAATGGGTGGGCTTCGGCGTTCACGCCTGAGTTTGGGCGGGTCGCTATTCGGTTTGGGCATGAGCCGATCGTCGGGACGTATCTGTCGTCGCCGGGTTGGCCGGGTGCGGCGATGCTGAGCTTTATTGATGCGCGGCCTTATCCGGTTGAGGCTGACGACCCGTCGGGGTTGGGTGTGCCGTCGCGGTCGGCGGCTCGGATGGTGCGGTACGAGACGATGGGGCGGCTGGATGATCTTGGTTATCCGGGGACGTTTTACGACACACTGACGCTGGTGGATGGCTTGCCTTCGGGGACGGTGCGGCATGAGGCGCCTGCGCCGATTCGTTATGTGCGTGCGACGTTTCTTCCTTTTGGTGAGACGGCGGACCGGGCGATTACCTGGGCGATCGATGAGCCTTGGGTAGCGGGTGAGTCGCTAGCGATCGCGCCTGAGAACGCTGTGCGGCTGGTGAATCGACCGGGCGGGCTGCGGTTTGATCGGCAGCGGAGCCTGCGGAACGAGGGGCATCTGGGGGGTCAGTTGTCGGTGTTCCCGACGCAAGATGGGTGGCTGCAGACTTCGGAGGGTGCGTTGCGGCCTCGTCTGCTGGCGATGCTTCGTGTGCTGACGTTTTATGACCTGCTGCCAGCGCCACGGTTTCATCAACTGGAGCTGACGGATCGGGCGAAAGTCCTGAGGCGTGGGCAGCTCAAGCGTCTTGATCTGTCACAGAATCTGCTGCCGGGGCGGCTGATTCTGACGGGCCTGATCGAGGGGGCTGAGCTACCAGCGCCGCTGCTGATTGGCGGGCAGGAGCCCTCGTCTTCGGGGATGACGGCGGTGCGGATTGTGTACGACCTGACGGACGCCAGCGGTGGCGCGGAGACACGTTGATGGCGATGATTCAGACCAAGAATCTCACGAAGAAGTATGGCGACCTGGTGGCGCTGGATCACCTGGATCTGACCGTCGAGGCGGGGGATGCGTTTGGCTTTCTGGGTCCGAACGGGGCCGGGAAGACGACGACGATGAAGATTCTGGCGACGCTGTTGAAGCCAACATGGGGTGAGGCTCGGATCGACGGGCTGAGTGTCGGGCCGGTGAATGCCCAGGAGGTGCGGCGGATCATTGCGTATGTTCCGGATTTCTTCGGGTCATATGCAGACCTGACGGTGACGGAGTATCTGGAGTTTTTCGCTTCGGCTTATCAGATCAACGGGCCGGAGCGGCGGCGGGTGATCGGGGATGTGCTGGAGCTAACGGACCTGACGGGTAAGTCGTTGTCGGAGGTTAATGGTCTGTCACGCGGGATGCAGCAGCGGTTGTCCGTGGCGCGGGCGTTGCTGCACGACCCGAAGCTGTTGCTGCTTGATGAGCCGGCGTCGGGTTTGGACCCGCGGGCGCGGGTTGAGATGCGCGAACTGCTCAAGGAGCTGCATCGCATGGGCAAGACGATTCTGATCAGCTCGCACATCCTGCCGGAGCTGTCGGAGCTGTGTACGAAGTTCGGGATCATCGAGCGTGGGAAGCTGAGGTTTGTGGGGACCAAGGAGGAGTTGCTGCAACGGACCGAGACGGGGGCGATGCTCAGGGTGCGGGTGGCGGAGAAACCGGACTTGGCGCGGAAGGCTCTGGAGGGATTGACGGGTGTGCTCGAGGCGACGGTCGATCCGGATGGTATTCGCGTGCGGCTGGAGGCTCACCATCCGGAGACAGTCGGTCAGATTGCGCGATGTCTGGTGGAGGCGGGGTTGAAGCTGGTGGAGTTGCGGGCGGAGGAGGCGAGTCTCGAGACGGCGTTTATGCGGATGACCGAGGGGGCTGTGCAGTAGAGTCTGGAGGACGCGGATCGCCTATCCCCCTTGTCTTGACAGCGGGAGTTACAAAAAGAGACCCGACAGGCTATCGCCCGTCGGGATCCCGTGTCTCGCCACCTTTTCCGGTGTGCACGGAGCCACTAGCTCCGCATAAATCATAAATCGAGTTGGTCATCCTGTCGATTATTTTCTGCGGTCTGGCCTGATGATTCTTGTGAATCCAGGTCGTTCATGCCGGACCTTCGGTCCCGCTGGCCTCTGGGGCGTTCCTGCCTGCCTTCGCCAGACCCCCCACGTTCACGAGCGCCCTGCATCCGGCGTTCCATCTCTTCGCGGGCTTGTTCCACGTTGGCATCGAAGGTCTCGAACTGTTCTGTGGTCAGGAGTTCGCGGATTTCAGCGAGGCTGTCGATGAGCTTGGGAGCGGTTTGTCGGAGTTCACGGAACTCGGCCATGAGGCTTTGGAGTCGATCGCGGTCCTGAAGCTCCCGGGCGTCGCGGGCCTCGGCCATGAGGTCGCGGAGGGCTTGTTCGTTGGTCTCATGCCAGGCTTCGAGTTCTCCGCGAAAGGTGGCGGCGATCTCCATGACCTCATCACGTTGGGCGTCGTCGAGGTCGACGCCACGGAAGAGTTCGCGGAGCATCTGTCCTCGCTCGGGCTGTCCGGATCGAGGGGGCGCCATGCCGGGCTCACCGCCGGGCCCGCGGCGGTCGCCGAAGCGATCGCCACGCTCGGGTCCAGGGCCGGGGGCACCAAACTCGTTGCCACGAGGCCCTCTGCGGTCACTCATGCCGCGACCATCGCGGCCGGGTGGGGGCATAAAGCCTTGTTGGCCACGGGGTTGTCCCTGCATGCCACGGCGGCCGTCACGCGGATCGCCGAAGTCCTGTCCACGGGGTCCGCGCGAGGGCGGCGGCATGAACTCGTGGCCGCAGTTGGGGCAGGTCATCTCGGCGTGATGTCCTGGGGTGTTTTGGCCCATGCCCTGTCTGGGACCTGGCTGAGCGAAGGCTGGGACAACGGCGACGCCAGCGAAGCCTATAGCGACGGTAGCGAGTCCTGCGATGAGAAGGTTACGGGTAGTCGGGAGTTTCATGGTCAGGTCCTTTCCCTGATGGGTGGGTGATTCTCAAGCGGAGTAACGCTGTTGCGGGGGGTTCATTGCAGGGCAAGTCGAGAAATGCGTGGTTGGCTAAGGATCGCCGATCGACCTAGGATCGAGGTTTGAGGAGCATTCAGCATGGCAACGACAAAAGAACAGGTCCTTCAGACGCTGCAGACTGTGCAGGACCCCGAGCTTCACAGGGACCTGGTGTCATTGAATATGGTGCGTCACGTGGCGGCTTGTGATGGGGTGGTGCAACTACAGATCAAGGTGTCGTCGCTGAATGAAGATCTGCGTAAAGAGCTACGCGGGCGGATCGAGTCAGCGTTGCGTGCGATCGACCCGCCTGTGGAGAAGCTGGAGGTTGAGTTCGTGTCCGGGCTGGCTCAGGCAGGAGGTCAGAAGCCTCAGCCGCAGGCGACAGTGGGTGAGTCCGGCGAGAAAGAGAATCTGCTGCCAGGTGTTAAGCACATCATCGCGGTGGGTGCCGGGAAGGGGGGTGTCGGGAAGTCGACGGTGGCGGTGAATCTTGCGATTGGACTCGCCCGGCGGGGCGCGCGGGTTGGGATTCTGGATGGCGATATTTACGGGCCGTCGCTGCCGACGATGCTCGGGTTGGATCGGTTCAGCCCGAAGGCAGAGGGGAAGAATCTGCTGCCGTTTGATGTGCATGGGGTTTTTGCGATGTCGCTTGGGTCGCTGGTGGAGGATGAGAAGCCTCTGATCTGGCGAGGGCCGATGGCGCATGGTGCTTTCAGGCAACTGGTGACGCAGACGCTTTGGGGAGCGTTGGACTACCTGATTATTGACCTCCCGCCTGGGACGGGGGATGTCCCACTGACGATGGCGCAGTTGTTGCCGTTGACAGGTGCGGTAGTGGTGTGCACGCCTCAGAAGGTGGCGCAGGACGATGCTCGGCGGGCGGTGGCGATGTTCCGGCAGTTGCGGATCGAGGTGTTGGGAGTCGTCGAGAACATGAGCTACTTCATCGGTGACGATGGCAAGGAGTACGACATCTTCGGTAAGGGCGGAGCGGAACTGATGGCCCAGCAGATGGGTGTGCCGTTTTTAGGGCAGATTCCGATCAACACGGCGATCCGTTACAACGCCGACGCTGGCGATCCGACGGCGAACTACACGGGTGATGATCAACTCGCGAAGGAGTTGACGGCAGTCACGGAGAAGCTAGCGGCGCAGGTATCGATGCACCTGATGTCGGAGGCGGCGGATCGGCCGACGCTTTCGGTGAGGTAACAACCGGGATCAGATCGTGCAGTTTTGTGAGGATGGCTTCTTCTTGTTCCACGGCATTCGCGCCAGGAGCATGGCCATCCCGCAGGTGTCGGTGAGGCCTGCGAAGAGCAGGCCAGCGCCGACGAAGCCAGAGAGGCCGATGAACCAAGGGTGAACGATGGCGGCGAGGATCACGCCGAGGAGGATGAGTGATCCGGCGGTGATCTGGACCTGGCGCATGATGGAGATCGCGCCCCTGGCTCGGGTCACCGGGAGTCCGGCGTCGGCCCAGGCGGCGGTTCCGCCTTCGGTGTTGATGATGTTACTCAGACCTGCGGACACCAGGCGTTCACAGGCTTTGGCCCCGCGACCGCCAGCGTGGCAGATGACGTAAATCGACTGGTCATCGGTGGCTAGCGTTCGGATCGTGTCGGTGTCGAGCTGGTCGAGAGGCATCAGGCGGGCCTGTGGGATGTGGACGGCGTGATACTCGGCGGGCGTGCGGACGTCGATGAGCAGGGCGTTGGGGTCTGACTTAAGGTGCTTGGCGAGCTGCTCGGGGGTGATCGAGCCGTAGGCGGCGATTGGTGATTGGGCGGTGGTGGTCATGGAGAGGACTCCGGGTGAGTATTGCCTTCAGGCGTTGGCGTGTTCGCAAACGTTTGAGCGATTGCGGACGGTTGCGCCGCCAGCAAGTTCGAGGATGTTGCGGAAGCCGTGTTGGGCAAGCAATCGTGCGGCGACATGGCTGCGGACGCCGGAGGCGCAGGTCACGATGGTGGGTTTAGATGGATCGAGTTCGTTGAGGCGGTCGCGGAGGTCATCGACGGGGATGTTGATGGCGTGCTCTCCGGCACGCAGCGGTGCTTTGGCGACCTCGCTAGGCGTGCGGACATCCACCAGTTGATACGGGGTCAGGTCGGAGTCGCTGTCGGCGAAGGTGTCGGAGCCATCGAGGGCGTTGCAGGCGGCGAAGGCGGCCATGTGGAGCACGTCCTTGGCGGAACCGAAGGGTGGGGCGTAGGCAAGGTCGAGGTTGGCAAGGTCGCGGACGGTGCCCTTCATCGCCATGAGGGTGGCGATGACATCGAGTCGTTTGTCGATGCCCTCAGCGCCGACGGCTTGGGTGCCGAGCACGCGGCCGGTGGTCGGGGCGTAAGCGAGCTTGAGGGTGACGGGTTTGGCGCCGGGGAAGTAGCCCGCGTGATGATTGGCGATGACGGTGACGGTCTGCATCGGGATACCGAAGCGTTCAGCAGAGCGGTTGGTCAGGCCGGCGAGGCCTGCGGTGACGCTGAAGACCCGAACGATGGAGGTCCCGAATACATCACCCATCGGGGAGGCGTCGCCAGTGGCAGCGTGGGTGCCCGCGATCCGGCCGGCGCGGTTCGCAGGCCCGGCCAGGGCGATGCGCATCGGGTTGCCGGTCGGGCCATAGGCGTACTCGACGGCATCGCCGACGGCGTAGATATCGGGGTCGGAGGTGCGCATGAAGCGGTCGACGGTGATGCCGCGGGTCGAGCCGAGTTCGAGTCCGGCGTCCTCGGCGAGTTTGGTGTTGGGAATCACTCCGACGCCAAAGATGACAGCGCCGACAGCGACGGTCTCGCTGGACTTAAGCGTGGCGGTGAGGGTCTGGCCTTGTTGCTCGATGGCGACGACCTCGTCTCGGACACGGAGGTCGATGCCTTGTCGTTGGAGCTCCTCAGCGATCGGCGTGGCCATCTCGGGGTCCATTAGCGCGAGGACCTGAGGGGCGCGTTCGACGAGGGTGACGTGCATGCCGCGGACGCGGAGCTGCTCAGCCATCTCGAGTCCGATGTAGCCGGCGCCAACGACCAGGGCACGTTGCTGTTCCAGGCCTTCGAGATGGTCGTGGATAGCGTCGGTGTCATCGAGGTTACGGAGCGTGAAGACGCCGGGGAGCTCCTTGCCCGGGATCTCCGGGACGATCGGGCGGGCACCCGGCGCGAGGATGAGCTTGTTGTAGGGCAGGTCGAGTTCTTCGCCAGCGACGTGGTTGTGGACGCGGACGGTCTTGTTCGCACGGTCGATGCGGATGGCTTCATGCCTTGGGCGTACGTCGATACGGAATCGCTGGCGGAGGAGTTCCGCGGAGGCGACGGTGAGCTTGGCGCGGTCGGCGATCTCTCCGCCGAGGTAGTAAGGCAGTCCACAGTTGGCGAAGGATACGTGATGGTCTTTCTCGAGTAAGACGATGTTGGCGTGTTCGTTCATGCGTCGGGCGCGGGCTGCTGCGGACGCTCCGCCAGCGACTCCGCCGACGATCACGATGTTGAGATTCTGTTGGAAGGTGTTCATGGTGCTGTCAGTTCTGTCAGGTGGACAACTCGTCACGATGGGTCTGGAGGCACTCGATGATGAAGCTGGCCGCCGGGTGATGGACGCGGTAGAACGACTCGCGTCCCTCGCGCTCGACGCGGAGGATGCGGTGGGCTTTGAGTTGTGTGAGGTGGCCGGAGACGGCGGCCTGGGGCAGGTCCAGGGTGAGGGCGAGTTCGCCAACGGACAGGCGTCGGTCTAGGAGGGTCTCGATGAGGCGCAGGCGGTGCGGGTGAGCCATGACCCTGAGCAGCGGGGCGGCTGCGTCGAGCAGTTCGGTCGGCAGGGCATCACGGTTGGTGGTGGGTGGGCTCATTGCCTATCAATATATCGACAGATTTCGATAAATCAATCTATCAGGGAGGATAAATCTTGATTTTATTGTGGATCGAGTTGTCTTTGGCTGATACTATGTTTTACATAGCATAGGAGGCGTACTATGAAGCTGGAACGCGAGTTGATGCGGGGGGCAGGGCCGTTGGCGGTGCTCAAGCTGCTGGAGCCGGGGGAGAAGTATGGGTACGAGCTGGTGCAGTCTCTCGACAAGCAGACCGGCGGTTTGCTGGCGATGGGGCAGTCGACGCTGTATCCGATGCTCTACAACCTTGAGGCCAAGGGGCTGATCGCCGGGCGGAGCGACACGGCCGGAAGTCGGCCGCGGAAGTACTACCGGCTCACGACGCGTGGTCGGCGGAAGCTCGCCAGCGATGGGGCGCAGTGGGCTCGGCTGGTCGAGGCGATGCAGGCGCTCGGGCTTGGCGAGCAGAAGGCGGCGGGGGGGATGGCATGAACCGGAGCAAATCTCAGCCGCCGACGTTGATGAGAAAGCTACGGACGACGCCTCTGCTGGACCTGATCCGGGGTCGGCTGTCGGGGCGGCTGGACTGGCGGGGGTTGATCGAGCGGTGTGACTTGCCCGAGCCCTGCCGGGGAATCGTGCTGGAGGTGACCCGGCGGACGCGGCTGTGGCGGCACGAACGCTACGAGGTGGCGGGCGAGTTGATCGCGCACTTTGGTGATGGACTGGAGGCCGGGGCGACGGCGGAGACGCCGGTCGAGCGTTTCGGGGACGCGAGGCAGACGGCGCGACTGATCCGGCGAGCGAAGGTGCGCGGGCGGTCGGCGGTGTATCACGCGCGAGTCTGGACGGGCAGAGGGCTTGGGGCGGTGGTGGTGGGGTATGTGCTCGCGGCGGTGTGGCTGTCGATAGGTGAGCCGGAGCCGATGAGCGTGGATGAGATCATCGCCAAGATCAACGCCCCGCTCACCAGCATCCCTGACGACCAAAGAGCCTGGCCGGAACTTAAAGCCATCTTGATCGCGGTCACCGCCGCCTCACCCGAAACCGCCTTCACCGATGATCGCCGTGACGAACTCGAAGCTCAGTTCGGCACCCAAATACCGAAACACCTCGCAGAACTCACACCCAATAACCCCGCCTGGTCTCACGCAGAGAACTTCACGCACGATCATGCGTCCATGATCCAGCAGCTTATCGAAGTCACCCGCCACCCGCACCTCGGGTTCCATATCGATTTCTTCTACCGCATGCACACCGAGGACTATCAGGTCATCACCAACACACCGATCGGCGACCCGCTCTACCCCCAGCCGCCTGAAGACGACTGGGAGAGCATGACGACTGCTGAGAAGCTGGCCAAACAATCGACCATCAACACACCTCTCCCGCATCTCGGCTGGCTCCGCCGCCTCGCCCGCATTCTTGAAGTGGAGATGGTCGTCGCCCACCAACGGGGCGAGTCAGCACGTGTTCTTCATTGCCTCAGCGCCATCAGTCGCCTTGGGGACTGGGCCAGCGAACAACCCCTTCTCATCAGTTGCCTTGTCGATGTTTCTATCAAAAAGATCGCCATCAAACGACTGGGTCGCCTTCTCCAGCACCGGCCGGATATGTACGTCAACTCAGACCTCGCTTATGCCGCCCATCGCCTCGCCAGCATGCGCATCTCCGTGTCTGAAGGTATCGATTCGGAGTTCAGCATCTGGTTCGAGGACATGCTCGACCGCATTTACAACCAAGACGGCCAACTCTCCGACGAGGGCCTGGAGTTTCTTTTTCGACTCGATACCTTCTTAAACGGTGAGCCCATCGACGACAGAAATACGGCACCGACATGGTTCCACGACAAGTTTTTCGAAATTGCCACATCACGCTGGAGTTTCCGACTCGCCACTCCCCTCGCCGCCGTCTTGATCGCCGATCGCCAGGCACTAACCAATCAGATCGAGAAGTTGTTTCTGGAGATTACTGACTACGGGGACATGCCACTCGGTCAGATGATCCGATCAGACCCCGACAATCTCATCGAGGACATGGCCTCGACCACCTGGACAGGGCTTTACTACTTCCCGATCGTTGCCTATCTGCCGGCGATCTCTGCTGCCCACCGCACCCCCGCTGGCCTTCGCAGCGCACGAGATGCTCTACTCATCGCGATCGCAGCCGAACTCTATCGGCGCGAACACAACACATGGCCCGCTGATCAGCAAGCTCTTGTGCCCAAGTACCTCCCCAAAGCCTTCGCCGACGAATCCGATGAGCACCTAGCCCCCACTCCTCCTGCATGCTGACGATAACAACCAGTTAATCGTCTATGGCCGCGGCCTCGACGAGCATGATGACCATGCAAAACCTGGCGACCGCTCTTGGCCACAGATTGATTTCGACTTCGAGTACGACATCGCCACGGGAACCGATACTCTGATGATCCCCGATTCGGACTGGGTCCTTTATCCCCCGCCAGCACCGGGTGCCGACTGACTTACCGCCTCCACCACCCGCTCAACCTGCTCGTCCGTCAGATCAGCCCGCAGCGACAGCCGCACCCGCGCCGAGCCCGGTGGGACCGTCGGTGGGCGAATCGCGACGGCGAGGATGCCTGCGGACTGGAGTCGTTCGGCGAGCTTGAGGGCGGCGGGGGTGTCGCCAGCGATGAGGGGGATGATCGGCGTCGCGATACCCGACGCGAGTTCGGGGAGCGTCCAGCCGGCGCTGGTCAGGGCGGCACGGACGCGGGTGCTCATCTCGGTGAGTCGTTGCTGGCGGTGGGGTTCGTCGCGGAGGACGCTGATCGCTGCGGTGAGGGCGGCGGCCTGGCTGGCTGGTGTGGCGGTGGTGTAGATCAGCGAGCGGGCGCGGTTGATCAGGGTGTCGATGACGACGCGCGAGCTGGTGATGATCCCACCCAAACCGCCGAGGGCTTTGCTGGCCGTGCTGACGACGGCGAGGACGCGGTCGCTGACGGCCTGTACTTCGACGAGACCCGCGCCGGTCGCTCCGAGGACGCCGGTACCGTGGGCTTCATCGACGATGACGTGGGCATCGTATTGTTCAGCGAGATCACAGAGGGTTGGCAGGTCGGCGGCGTCGCCGTCCATCGAGAAGACTGAATCGGTCAGGACGAATCGTCGGTGGGCCGCGCGGCCGTGCCTATCGAGCAGGGCGGCCATGCGGTCATAGTCGCCATGGGGGAAGGTGCGAACGATCGCGCCGGAGGCGCGGGCGGCGTCGATAAGGCTGGCGTGGCTGAGCTTATCGAGGGCGATCAGGTCGCCGGGTTCGGCGAGGCTGGTCATCAGCGCGAGGTTGGCGAGGTAGCCCGAGCCTGTGAGCAGAGCGGCTTCGGCGTGTTTGAAGGCGGCGAAGGCCTCCTCGGCTTCGCGGTGAGGCGGGAGGTCGCCGACGACCAGCCGACTCGCGCCCGAGCCGGTTCCGTAGCGCTGGCTGGCTTCGGTGGCGGCCTGGATGAGCCTGGGGTGCTGGCTGAGGCCAAGGTAGTCGTTGGAAGCGAGGTTGAGCAGGTCGCGGCCGTGGAGGCGGACGATCGGGCCGGTGTTCTCGACCGGGCGGAGCTGGCGCAGCAGACCTTCGTCCTCGCGGCGGGCCAGATCCTCGCGTAAGTGATTGGTAAGACTGTCCATAGGTCCCTGCGTCGGTCAGCAGGGCAAGCCGAAATCAGATCTCGTCGTCGTCACTGTCGATGAAGGTGGCCTCTTCGCCGGAGAGGGTCTGCTTCATCAGACGGCCGATTTTGAACTTGACGGTCCTCTTGGGCGGGACCTCGACGGGCTCGAGGGTCTTGGGGTTTTGGGCCATGCGGGCTTGCCGCTGCTTGACCTCGAACACGCCGAAGTCTCGGAACTCCAAGCGGTTACCCTTGCCCAGCTCGATGATGATGCTGTCGAGGAAGCTCTGAACGATTTTTTTGACGACGACCCGCTTCTGGCCGGTGGCGTCGGCGATTTGGTCAATCAGTTCTTTTTTCGTGATCGTCGCCATGCGTGCGCCCTGCTTATGCGTCGCCTCAGCGAGGCTTACCCAGGTTCTCAGGCCAATGATTCTTGGGTGGGCCGACTGCGTCCCACTCGGATTGCAGTATGACAGTCGATTTGGGGGTGGTCAAGCGGCAACCCTTTGCTGTTAGTGAAATTAGCACTCCGGTTGAGACCCGGAGCGAGCGGTTCTAGCATGCTCAGATGCCGGTCGATCCCGCCAGACTGCAGATCGTGGTCCACCCCCATCCGGTCCTCCGTCAGAGGGCTCAGGAGGTCGCTGCGGTCACGGATGAGGTCCGGGGGGTGGCCCTGCGTATGCTGGACCTGATGCACGAGGCCCCTGGCGTCGGCCTCGCGGCCCCTCAGGTGGGTCTGAGCTGGCGGATGTTCGTCGCCAACCCGACCGGAGAGCCCGAGGACGACCTGGTCTTTGTTAACCCCCGGTTTGCGGAGTTGGGGCGGGATCAAGACCTCCATGATGAGGGCTGCCTGAGCCTGCCGGATATCACCTGCCAGGTCCGCCGACCGACGTTTGCGGTCATCGAAGCGTTGGATCTCCAAGGGCAGTCGTTCCGGCTGGCGGGGGAGGGGTTCGCGCCTCGTGTCTGGCAGCACGAGTACGACCACCTCGAAGGGGTGCTGATTATCGACAAGATGTCGCCCTCTGACCGGATCGCCAATCGACAGGCGCTGCGCGCTCTTGAGGAGGCGTGATGCGCATCGTCTTCTGCGGCTCCGGCGAGTTTGGCCTGCCGACGCTCGAATGGATCGCCAGCCACCACGAGTTGGTGGCGGTCGTGACGCAGCCGGACAAGCCGGCGGGGCGCAAACGTGTGATGACGCCAACACCGATCGGGGCCTGGGCTGATGCTCAGGGCGTCGAGACGCTGAGGTCGGAGAACATCAACACGGAAGCCGAACTTAACCGGCTGCGCGACTGGAAGCCTGATGCGACCATCGTCATTGCGTTTGGTCAGAAGATCGGTCCGGAAGCGATTGAGGCGATGGGGCGGTTGACGGTCAATCTCCACGCTTCACTCCTGCCGAAGTATCGGGGGGCCGCGCCGATCAACTGGGCGATGATCGAGGGCGAGACGCGCACCGGCGTCTCGGTGATCGGCCTGGCTCAGAAGATGGATGCGGGTGTGGTGTATCACCAGTCGTCGCTCGACATCGATCCGGCGGAAACCGCGGGCGAGCTGCACGATCGTTTAGCTTTGCTGGGGCCGAATGCGATCGGCGCGGTATTGAATCAACTCGATGCGGATCGACTTGCGCCGATCGAGCAAGACCACAGCCAGGCGACCAAGGCCCCGAAGTTCACCAAGGCCGATGGAACCGTTGACTTCAACCAGACCTGCCACCGGGTGCGCTGCCGGATTCATGGATTGACACCTTGGCCGGGATGCCGGGTGCGCTGGGTGGCCGCGGACGGCTGCGAGCGCGGGGAGCTGATGATTCGCCGGGTGAGCGAGGTGCCCGACCTCTCCTGTACGATCGGTCTGGAGTCGATCGAATCTCCTCCCGTGCCGGGCACACTGCTGGCCCCCAGCGAGGACAACCGCCAGCAAACGGACCTGATCGCCACCCCGGATGGCGCTGTCCGACTGATGGAGATCCAAGCTCCCGGTCGCAAAGCGATGAGCTTCCGGGAGTTTCAGCAGGGCAAGGGAATGACGCCGGGAGACCGGCTTGAGCCGTTTACAACTGAGTAGAGGCCTCATGGACAATCGTCTACTTTACGTCTCAGAGAAACTGCATGATGCAGTAATCACATTAGCAGTCGCCCCAGGTGATGTTCGTTCAAGGCTGGCAGCGGCATATATGAGTTTTCATCTCTTGAAACCCGGGGATTTTCCTGAGGATTTGAGAGCGGCTTACGCCTCTGTTGTTGATCGCTTAACCAAGTATGAGGGGGAGTACCGTGGTGAAGGCAGAGTTCACGCTAGCACTCGCCGAATGAAGCGTGCCACTGGGAGCAAGCTTGCTCGAACGATCGTATACCTTTGGGAAGAATCGGAACGACGGCTACGGATTGACTTTATCACTTTAGTCGCAGCACCAGCGGAAAGCTCACCAGCGCCAGTAACGACGACGCCGGCTCGGGCACGATCAGCGAAAAATCAAAGAGCGCCTGCGGGCCTGCGAACGAGTCATCGTTCGCGCTGGCTTCGGCGGTGATGGTGTAGTCACCCGGCAGAAGGATGCCGCTGAATCCCTGCAGACCGGTGAAGAGCACGCTGCCGAAGGAACCTGTGAACTCACCGATTTCTTCTTTTGCGATCTCACCCGACGGCCCTGTCAGGATGACCGAGGCACGGTTGAAACCAGTGGGGGCCGAGATGAAGCCCTCAAGGCTGTATGCGGTCGGTGATGTGACGGTGAAGGTCGCCTGAAGGTAGCTCGTCCCGCCCGCGAAGCCGGTGCCGACCCCGGCTCCTCCGTTTCCGGTGCCGGTTCCGTCGCCAGTAATCACCCAAGGGTAGATCGCGGACGTCTGCAGGGCCATGCCTGTGCCCCCGCCCCCGAACTGAGTGCTCGTGTAGCTGAAGGTGATGGAATCGTCATAGCAGCCAAAGCCAGAGGCACTCTTGCTGTCCGACATCGTGCCTGAGGCATCACCCGCGCTGGCCCTGACGCTACGGGTCTGCCCCGTCAACAGCACATCGCTTTTTGCCATCGCTGGCGTGAGCACCAGCGCGCCACCCAACAACCAACCGACGTTGACATGCAATCTCGACATCGCTTTCCTCCTTAAAACGATTAAAAGACCCGTTGATTGCAGTCTAACGCCGAAAGCCAAAAAACCTAGCGATCTAGTGTAAACCCTCAGCCCACAGGGACAGTTGCCAGAGCGCGAAGAGTCGGTGGCTGTGATCGCGGCGGCCATCGCAGTGCTCCTCGAGCATCTGCTGGATGGGCTGGGTCTGGAAGCCAACTCGTTGGAGCGCCTGGCCGGTGATCGCAGCTTCGAGTGGTTCGGTCAGGCGATTGCGCATCCAGTCGCCAAGGGGGATGGCGAACCCGCGTTTGGGGAGACGGGTGATCGGCTCGGGCACCAGTTCTGCTGCGAGTTGGCGGAGCAGGCCTTTGGGACGACCTCCGGGCATTAACACGGAGTCGGGAAGATGGCCAGCAAGGTCGCAGACTTGGGTGTCGAGGAGCGGACAGCGCACTTCAAGAGCCACCGCCATCGAAGCGCGATCGACTTTTCGCAACAGCACGTGCGGCAGGTAATGCGTGAGGTCCCATCGGAGCGAGGCGTGAACCCGGTCATGGGTTCCCGGCCAGTCAGGCACCATCGGTGCGTCGAACGGCTCGGTCTCGATCAGCCCGGGCATGAGTTCCCGGATCTGACCATCGCGAAACAGATGAACCATGTCGTGATACTGCGCCGCAGGATTTCGTCCGGCCCGCGCCGAATCAACTAGCCGGCGCACGCGCGTGCTCATAGCCCGAGGGCTGGTACTCGGCATCAGATCGGCGGGCAATCTCTTTAACCACCATCTGTGCTTGCGAAGCAGACGCATGGCGCGGTACCGATCGTACCCGCCGAACAACTCATCGCCTCCATCACCGGATAGCGCCACGGTAACGTGCTCTCTGGCTGCTTTGCAGAGCCAGTAGGTCGGCAGAAGGGAGCTGTCTGCCATCGGGTCCCAGGTCATGCTCATCAGCGATCGCAGGTCATCGGCCATCGAATCCGGTGAGGCTTGCAGGACGACATGCTCGGCCCCGATGTGCCTGGCGACACGCGCGGCGTTCTCCGTCTCGTCGTAACGGGCACCGGGGATCCGGACGCTAAAGCACCGCAGCCGATCGCCGCCTCGCTGTCTCAGTCTCTCCTGAGCCAAAGCGGCGATCACCGAAGAATCAATGCCCGAAGAGAGGAAGCAGCCCAGAGGCACATCCGACTCGAGACGTGAATCGACCGCCTCGGTCAAGACCTCACGCAAGGCATCGACAGCCCCGAGGCGCGTGCTGGTCTTGGAGATCGGTGGCGGGCGCCAGTACCGCTGGATGTGGATGGCCCCGGTTCGATCAACCTGCATGCTGTGTGCTGGTGGGACCTCGCCAATGCCCTCGATCAGTCCGTCGTCGAACGGATACCCGTAGCGGAGATACGTCAGCAGGGCGGTGGGGTTGATGACAATCGATTCCCCGCCCACCAGCAGGGCCGGGATCAGGCTGGCAAATCGAAAACCTGATTGAGTCCATTTCCAGTAGAGCGGTTTCTTGCCGGTCCGGTCTCTGGCCATGAAGAGCGTCTGCTCGTCTTCATCCCAGATCGTGAAAGCGAACATGCCGTGAAGGTGCTTGGGCAACTCGGCACCCCACTGCCTGTAACCGTAAAGCAGCACCTCAGTGTCGGAATGATCGGAAAGAAACTTGTGACCCCGCCGCTGCAACTTCCGACGGAGATCACGGTGGTTGTAGATCTCCCCGTTGAACACCAGATGCAGGGCACCTTTCGACTCGGTGCGGGTGATGTGCATCGGCTGCTGCCCACTGAGCAGGTCAATCACGGACAGCCGGGCATGGACCATCGAGCACCGACCGTGGTGTGAGACCCCTTCGCCATCGGGTCCACGGTGCTTGACGCAGGCCAGCATCGAGCGCAGCAGCGCCTCGTCGGTCGGCGTGCTGTCGTGTCGGAGAATGCCGGCGATCCCGCACATCGATCAGGCCGTCGGCGTCGCGGCTGGAGCGTCGGGGGGTGTGGGCTGCGGGAGATTCACTCGCAAGTGCAACTCCTTGAGCTGATCGAGATCGACTTCCGACGGGGCCCCGGTGAGGAGGTCGGCGCCGTTCTGAGTTTTCGGAAAAGCGATCACATCGCGGATGTTGGTCGTCCCGCAGAGGTGCATCACGATCCTGTCGAGGCCGAAGGCGATCCCGCCATGGGGCGGAGCGCCGTACCTGAGCGCATCGAGTAGAAAACCGAACTTCTCACGGGCTTCGTCATCGTCGATGCCCAGCACCTTGAAGACCTGCTTCTGCAACTCGGTGTTGTGCATACGGATCGAGCCGCCGCCGAGTTCCGAGCCGTTGAGCACCAGGTCGTAAGCCAGCGACCGAACGGCACCAGCGTCGCTCTCGAGTTTTTCGAGGTCTTCGGGGTTCGGGCTCGTGAAGGGGTGATGCAGGGAGTGGTAACGCTGGGCCTGCTCGTCCCACTCGACCAGCGGGAAATCAACAACCCAGACCCATTCCCATTGGCCATCGCGGATCAAGCCCAGGTCCTTCGCCAGCCGGACCCGCAGCTCGCCAAGCGCCCGATGCACGATCGCTGGCTTGTTGCTCACACCAAAGCAGACCAGGTCGCCGTCTTCAATGCCCAGTCGCTCGACCAAACCATCCGCGATGGACTCGATAAACTTGGCGATACCGGTGCTAAACGCTCCGTTCTCGCGCTTGACGACCGGCAACCCGCCCACGCCAAACTGCTTGACCCACTCGGCCAGACCGTCGGTCTCTTTCCGCGAGAGCTTGGCTCCGCCCGGTACGCGGATGGCCTTGACGACCCCGCCGGCCTGTATCGACGACGTGAAAACCTTGAAATCGGTGCTCTGTGCCAGGTCAGTTACATCAATCAGCTCAAGCCCGAATCGCAGGTCGGGACGATCCGAGCCGTACTTGTCCATCGCCTCGGCGTAGGTCATCTTCCGGATCGGCGGGACATCGACATCCAGCACCTGCTTCCAGATCGATCGCATCAGCCCTTCGTGGGTGTCGATCACGTCGTCCTGATCGACGAAACTCATCTCGACATCAAGCTGCGTGAACTCCGCCTGCCGATCCGCTCGCGGGTCTTCATCACGGAAACAGCGCACGATCTGGAAGTACTTGTCGATCCCGCCCGACATCAGGATCTGCTTGAAGAGCTGCGGGCTCTGGGGCAAGGCATAAAACTCGCCGGCCTGCAGACGACTCGGCACCAGGAAATCCCGGGCACCCTCGGGGGTCGAACGGCAGAGGAACGGCGTCTCGACCTCGTAAAAACCTTCGCCATCGAAGTAGTCACGCATGATCTTGGCGACACGATGCCGAGTGCGCATGATGTTCTGCATCGCCGGGCGACGCATATCGATGAACCGATACCGCAGCCGGGTTTCCTCACCGGTCCTCGCCGCATCATCCGGCGTAAACGGCGGGGTGTCGGTCTTGTTGAGGATCTCGACTTGTTTGGCATCAACCTCGATCTCGCCGGTGGCGAGCTTGGGGTTGGCCATCCCCTCCTCACGCCGAAGGCACACACCAGTGATCCGCACCACGTCCTCGTTGCGCAGCTTGTCCGCGACCTCATGCGCCTGACCGCTCTCGGGGTGGAAAACGATCTGGGTGATGCCCTCGCGGTCGCGCAGGTCGATGAAGATCACCCCGCCATGGTCGCGATAGCTGTTCACCCAGCCGCACAGCGAAACAGTCTGGTCAACGTGATCCGCCCGAAGGGCGCCGCAGTGGTGTGTTCTCTGGGCCATAGCCCGTTCATCCTGTCAGGTTAAAGTTCTGATATCCGGTGAGGGGGCGGCAGTTTACCCGACATCGGCTCACCCCGACGGCGACCTGAACCCCGCGACCGACTAAGCTCTGGACATGTTCACCGGCATCATCCAGACCATCGCAACCGTCGCTGACACCACCCCCACCCAAGCGGGCGTCCGCCTGACCATCGACACCCAAGGCTGGGTTCCCGATCGTGGCTATCAGCCCACTTTGGGCGACTCGATCGCCGTCTCGGGCGTCTGTCTCACCCTCGCAGCGATCGAGAGCGGCGGGGCGGTCTTCGGCTTCGACGCTATCACCGAGACCCTTAACAAGACCACGCTCGGCCGCCTCCGGCCCGGCAGCAAGGTCAACCTCGAACCCGCGGTCCTCCCGACGCAGCCCATGGGCGGCCACACCGTCCAGGGTCACGTGGATGGCGTCGGGGTCATCACCGCCATCCACGATAATCCCGCCGACTGGCGACTCACCCTCCGCCCGCCCGACAAGATGATGCGCTGGATGATCCCCAAAGGCTCAGTCTGCATCGACGGCGTCTCCCTCACCCTTGCCGAGGTCGCCAACGACACCATCACCATCGCCCTGATCCCGACCACCCTCGAAATCACCACGCTCGGCCAGGCTCGCGTCGGCGACGAGGTCAACCTCGAAGCCGACGCCCTGGTCAAAGCTATTGTCCACACGATGGAGACCATGAAAAAGCAGGGCGGTGATAGCGAGGCGGTGACGATGGGGTTGCTAGCCCAAGCAGGCTTCTACAGAAGCCATAGCCCTAGCAGTAACTAACTAGGGTTATCTCAAGCCTCCGGCCCCAACGCCTCATACTCCTCCACAGTCGCGCCCGCCAAGCAGGCCTCGATGATCTTGCGGCCGTGCGGGTTCAGGTCCGATTCCTGCAGGAAGGGCGCGATCTGCTGATGGAAGAAACCGGTCAGGACCTCAGCACCCCGGTCATACCCCGCCTCGCCGACTTCCGGCTGCTTCTCCACCCGCAGGAACCCCTCGGGGATCTCTGTTCCTTCAACCTGCATGCTCTTGAGCGAGTAACCCAGCAGTGCTAAGCGCGCAGCCAGCAGCCGATCCTTCGGGAACACTGACGAACCACGCCTTGAGAGATATTCACGCACCACCCACTGAGGCGCAAAGCCGGTCTCCCAGCAGCCGATGTGCTGGTTCGGGATCAGCACGAACAGCGTCTCCTCCGTCTTCATAAACTGATCCAGCAGCAGGTTGGCCTGATCGACGGCTCGACCGGTCGCGAAAGGCCAATAGCTGCCCACACCCTCGCTGGTCATGCCCTCGGTATCAACAATCGACGGATTGGCATGACCTCGAGGGGCCACCAGCCGCCACAGCCACGCCAGCGCTGGCGGGAGGATGTTGAGCATCCCCAGTACGCCATAGGTCGGCTTCTCAGCCGTGCAGGGGGGCGTCCGGACCCCGAAGCTTCTCACGTCCACCGTCACCGGGTCCATCACGATATTCGGATAATCCTTCCGCGGCATGATCACCCGTGGGTTGGGACAGGGCACGCCCGGCGAATCGTGGATTGGCTCCCAGATCAGCGCCGTGCTCTCGGGCTTGGCGTCAATGTTCATAAACAGCAGCGGAGAAGGGGGGTTGATCGTCATCGCTTCAAGATGCGGGTCTGTCCCGTACTTCGTGATGTGATTCACCCTCAGAAACCAAGCGTCCTCGGCATCAAACAGCGTCAGTTTCTTGACCTCCGGCTTCTGGTAATCCGGATGACACAGTGCCATGTCATCAGTGACCGGGTTTAGCCGGCATCCGCGCGGCAAAACCAGATACTTGGAGTCACCCGTGACCGTGTTGGTCCCGAGCCGGATCTGCCCGTCTTCTTCACGGTGCATCTGCTCGAGCATCTCGCTCTTGCCGCCACCCGACGCCCCCTCGTGCATGATCGTGCAAGTGTTGTCGTAAGGCGTGACGACCTGAACCGTCGAGCAGTGCGCCGTCACCCAGCCCTCACCCTCACCCCGATTCAGCAGCACGCCGTAGATCCCCTTCTTCGCCGACGGACCCGGGTAGAGGTTGTAACTAAACAGCTCGTGAAGCGGCTCACGCCGGTTGTGCACGACGACCTGTCTCCCGCCAAAGTGCGTGTGCCGGAAGGGGGGTGCCACGTAGATGATCGCCTCGTGGAAGAAGTCCTCCCGGATCTGCTCGCGCGGAATAATCCCCTGGAGCATCGCCAGCCCAAGCCCGAAGAACGCCGCGTTCGCCGGACAGATCGCGACGGCCTCGGTCCCCTTGCCCGCGAGCCCCGCCTGAAAGAAAAAGTAGGCCAGGTCCTGGGTCTTGAGCCAGTCGAACGTCTGCTGACGCACATCTTCCCAAACCATGTCCGGGTACCGCTGTTCCCAGGTCCGCTTGCCGGTTGGCCGCTTATCGGCGATGACCATGCAGTCCGCATCGCGCCGACGCATATACGACTCGACGTAGTTGGCACTCACGCCGTTGCGTACCCGGCACACCTCCAGTTCCGGCACGAACCCGCGTCCCTCCACGTCGTAGCCCACCGTGAAAATACCACGCGCATCGACTTGATCTTTCGGGACCGCCAGCCGAACCAGCTCGTCGACACTCCCAACAAACGTGGCGGATTTCGCCTCACGAAGCACCGCCTCGGCCGATTGCGAGAGACTCACGGGCAACTCGGTCACACTCATTATTCAACTCCGTTTCTCTGTCTGGGTACGGCGTCCTGGCCACTGAACGCACCGAACCGCTACACCATAGCTCATCGCGAACCCTCGCCTCAACGCCTCACCGCGCACACAACAGCCGCAGCCCGGAGGTGTGCGAATTTCACAAAGAAACTGTTTTGATCCGTATAACTCACGCAGCCAGACACACCACCGTCAGGTCATCCTGTTGATGCAGCGAGCCTGCGTGACTAGACAGTCTCTGCTCCAGCGACACCAGCGAGTTCTCCGCCGACTCTTTGCCCAGATCATGGAACGCTTCGAGATATCGCGTGCTCGCCTCGCCCGCGACAGTGTCCGGGAAAGCCATCTCAAAACCATCGGAATAGATCAGCAAACGGTCGCCCGTACCCAACTCGACCTCAGCGACCTCGAACTCGGGATCCGGAAACACGCCAAGCAACGGGCCATCGCACGCATCAATCGTCTCGGTCCGACCGTCCGCCCGGAGCACCAGCGGCAACGGGTGACCGGCCCGCGCTATCCGCGCCGTCCTGGTCTGCTTGTCGTAGACGCCAAACACCGCCGTCGCAAAACGCACCTGCTCATCCTGGCGAGCCAGCAGCTCGTCATTGAGTCTCCGCAGCGCCTCCTCAGGCGGAACCGGCTCAGTCCGACCGGTGACCCGAGTCGGCAGCAGCGCGTGCTGCAACGCCTGGCGGATATACACCGTCAGCAGAGCCGCTGGAACACCATGCCCGACCGCATCAGCAACAAAGAACGCCAGATGCCGGTCATCAACTTCACGCGCATCATAGATATCCCCACTCACATACCCCGCCGGCCGCCAGAGCACATGGACATTCAAACCCTCACCACAAGGCAGCTCACGTGGCAGAAACTCTCGCTGCAACACCGCCGCCGACCGGAGTTCCTCATCAATCTTGTCAATCTGCTCGGCCAGCCCGACCTGCTCGCGCCCGATGCGCTCCACATCATCACTCAGCAGCCGGATCAGCGACGACTGGCTCATCAAACCCTGCAGCAACGCGATAGCACGGATCGGGTCCGTCGCTGGCGGACAGATCACCACCCCCGGCCTGTACACCCGTCCAAACCCGCGCCGCTCCGGCCAGCGTGTGAACATCGAGGGGATTGCCTCACGCTCGAGACGATCCAGCACCTCATAGGACAAAGGCCCCAGTGGCTCGTGCGACCGAAACCAGCAAGCCGCGGGGCGGTCCTGCTTCTCCAGCATCTCCGGGCCGATCAGCTTGACCTCCGGCCGATCGTTGACCGGCCAGCAACCTAGAAATCGTGTCAACTCCTGCTGAGCCGCCACCAGGTCCCCATCATCAACGATCAGCAGCGTCGCCGGTTCCGACATAGCCCAAGTCTCCCAACCGGAACGACCGTCAAGGCCACCGGCTCCAGACTTGGCTATCGGACTATCGAGCCATCGCCTTAAGCTGCTCTATTGGCAGCTCAATCACGTCCCCCTCTTCAATCGCCATGCCTTCGAGCAGCCCGCCTCGGATTTCAATAGCAAACTGAGCCGGCCACCGCGATCCATATCGCTTCAAGGCTAACTCCGGCCGGTCATAAGGCTCGACCTTCATCGCGTGCGTCTTCACCACGGTACCCCGACCATCCAGAAACAGGATGTCGATCGGCACCAGACACCGCCGCATCACGAACTCCCGCCTCGCCTCACTGGGAAACACAAACAACATCCCCCCGTCTTCCGCGATCTGCTCACGATCCGACAACCCCTGAAACCGCTGGTCCGCATCCGCCGCGACCTCCAGCCGAAACACCCGCCCATCCAGCGTGACCTCCTGATACTCCGCATCAGCGATCGCCTGCGCAATCTCCTCCTGCGTCTGCGGCTCCGGACCGCAGCCCATCAGCCCCACACTCACCGCCAAAATAATCAGCATCCATCGAGTAGCCACGCCACATCCTCCTGGGTGCACGTTACCGCGCCCCTCGGCAGCCGGTCCAGCGCAAAACCGCCAGCAAACTCCTCCGCCGACATCACCTCCCGCTCATCAAGAAACCCAGACCACCACGCGACCAACCCAATCACCCGCTCCGCCGACACACCCCGCTCCCGAAAGAACGCCACTCGCGTATCCCCATGCCGCTTGGCTAGCCGCCGACCATCCTCACCCACCACCAACGGAACATGCACATAATCCGGCAGCCGATCCTCCCAACCCAGAAACCGATACAGCCACCGCTGCCGAGCCGTCGCCTCAAGAAGATCATCCCCGCGCACCACATCCGTCACACCCTGCCGCGCGTCATCCACCACCACCGCCAGTTGATACGCCGGCAGCCCCGCCTTGCTCGCCACCACAAAATCCCCGACAGCCGCCTGCACATCCACCCGCACCGATTCCGCGAATCCATCCACGACCTCCACCTCCTCATCCGGGATCACCACCCGCCACGCCCACGCATCCTCCGAGAGCAACCCCCGATCCGCCGCCATCTCCGCCACCCGCGCCCACTCCGCATCGCTCCGCGGCCGATGAATCCCCGGATACCACACCTCATGATCCCCCCGATGCGGGGCCGACAACGATGCCTCGATCTCCTTCCGCGACGCCGGACACGGATAAATCAGCCGCTGCGCCAGCAGCCGATCCAGCGCCGCCTGGTACGGCCCAAGATCCGTCGCCTGATACACCGGCCCCTCATCCCAGTCCATCCCCAGCCACCGCAGGTCCTCGATCGCCCCCCGATCCGCCCCCGCCTTCACCCGCGGCCCGTCCAGGTCCTCCACCCGCAGCAGCACCCGCCACCCGCTCCGCCGCGCCATCGCCCAGTTGATCAGAAAAGTCCGCGCATTGCCCAGATGCAAAGCCCCCGTCGGCGACGGGGCGAGTCGAGTCACACGCTGGGGGACACCTGCTTCCTGCATCAAAGCGGTATCGTAAGGCCATGGCTGCTGCTGACCCGAAATCCCCCAAACTCGCCGTCCTCATCTCAGGCGGAGGACGCTCCCTCCAGAACCTCGCCGACCGCATCGCCGACGGCCGCCTCGACGCCTCCCTCGCCCTCGTCATCGCCTCGAACACCAAAGCCTTCGACGCCGCCCGGGCCCGCGACCTCCATGCCCAGGTTCCCATCCTCCAACTAAGAGGCAAGGACTACCCCGACCTCGGCACCTTCTCCGCCACCATCTTCCAGGCCTGCCGCGAACACCACGCCGACCTCGTCGTCCTCGCCGGCTTCCTCAGCCTCCTCAAGATCGCCGACGACTTCCAAGGCCGCGTCCTCAACATCCACCCGTCCCTGCTCCCGTCCTTCGGCGGGCCCGGCATGTACGGCCACCACGTCCATACCGCCGTCCTCAAACACGGCTGCAAGGTCTCCGGCTGCACCGTTCACCTCGCCGACGACCGCTACGACAACGGCCCCATCCTCATCCAGAAAACCAGCCCCGTCCTCCCCGACGACACCCCCAAGACCCTCGCCGCAAGAGTCTTCGAACAGGAATGCGAAGCCCTGCCCGAGGGCATCACAGCCGCATGGGACAGTGTCGTATCCTCTTCACAGAACAAGTCCTAACGAGGGCGATTCGAATAATCGGCATCCAGCACCTTCCGAAAGAAAGTTTCAAGCTCCCCGTGGTGATAGTCTGAGGCCACACGAACACGCAACAAGGGCAACCCAGCCGCTCGAAACGCCTCGTTCACAAACTTATCCCGTTCCACACGCTTGCCCCGCGCATGCGATCGATCATCCAACTCGATCGCCGCCACCGGCCGATTACCTAGAGAGATCAGAAAGTCCACGTGCTTCGACGACACGCGATTGAACCAGTGCTGCCACCTCGGCGTCCCGGGCGGCACCAGTAGGACGTCCGCGATCCGCACCTTCCGATGAACCCGCAGATCGAACATCCCAGCAACGCGCTCCAGATGACGATCAAACCGTTCCTCAGCCTCGCTGAGAAAATCAGGACGCACGACATAAGGCGTCTCGCCAGCATCCTTCCGTTTCCTCGAAGCCTCAGACCCGCTCGCCTCCGGCACACCGAAGAGCAGCACCAAGAGCCACCGAATAAACGCCAGGATCACATTGCGGGGACGATTCTTGCTCATGACCACAGCTTAGAATTAGAATCCTTTCTTGCCCCCCTTCCCCACCCCCAAATCCAAGGTCCGATAATGATAGTTATGTATAATTGATAGCAGAATCATGCTAAAAGGGCGGTCCTAAACCTCGCAAACACCTACACTTACGCCCATATCCCTCAGGAGACCGCCATGGCCAACAAAGGCCCCGACCTCACCCCCGCCATCCACGATTACCTCGACAACCTCTTCACCCCGCGACTCCCCGACCTCACCGAACTCAAAGCCGCCACCGCCGCAACCGACCAGCCGCAGATGATGACCGAGCCTCTCCAGGCCCAGCTCCTCGTCTTTCTCATCCACACCCTCAACGCCACCCGCGTCCTCGAAGTCGGCGTCTTCACAGGCGTCTCCACCCTCTGCATGGCCAAAGCCCTCCCATCCGATGGCCGCATCACTGCCTGCGACCTCTCCGAAACCTACACCACCATCGCCCGCGACGCCTGGCAGAAACACCACGTCGCCGACCGCATCGACCTCCGCCTTGCACCCGCCGACACAACCCTCAACAAACTCCTCGAAGAAGGCCACGCCGACACCTACGACCTCGCCTACATCGACGCCGACAAGGACCGCTACCCGACCTACTACGAACTCACCCTTCGCCTGCTCCGCCCAGGCGGGATCGTCGCCCTCGACAACATGCTCCGCTCCGGCCGCGTCGCCGACCCAGCCAACACCGACCCCTCCGTCGCCGCCATCCGCGACCTCAACGCCGCCATCGCCGCCGACAATCGCGTCGATATCACCTTTCTCCCAATGTTCGACGGCGTCCTACTTGCTCGAAAACGACCCGTCTGAACAAGTCCTCCTTGTGATATCACGCCAGTGCTTTGGCAATCGTGGTCCTGAGCCTGGGCACCAGCTTCTTCTCGAACCACGAGTTCTTCTTCAGCCAGATATTGTTTCTCGGCGAAGGATGCGGCAGCACCAATCGGTCTGGCAGCAACGCCTCATAATCCGCGACCGCTTCAGTGATCGCCCTGTAACGCCCGGATAAATACCGCTCCATCGCATATCTCCCGATCAGCAGCGTAAGTCGTAACTTCTTCATCCCCGATAGCATCCCCGGGTGCCAAAGCGGCGCACACTCCTGCCTCGGAGCAAGGTCTCCTGACCCGCCCTTACCCGGGTAGCAAAACCCCATCGGCATCAGGGCTACCTGCTTGGCCTCATAAAACACTTCATCCGTCACCCCCAGCCAGTCCCTCAGCCGCCTCCCACTCGCATCATCCCAGGGCACACCCGACTCATGAGCCACCGCCCCGGGTGCCTGCCCAATGATCACCAGCCGGGACGCCGACGAGACCTGAAACAGCGGTCGCGGACCCTCAGGAAGGTACGTCGCACATTCCCTACAGGAGCGAGCCTCCTTGATGACCTGAGTCAACTTCATACCACCCAGCTTAAAAAACAACAATGAAATCTGCCATATAACGCCCCAATCCACCTATCTTGACAGCCCGAGACCTCAAAAAAAACACGAAACGCTATCGCCAGCCTGTTCGAGGAGTTATGCTGACATATTCTGCAAGCTCATCAACGACAGTCCACTAGGAGAAAGTAATCATGTCAACCCGACGCACCCTCACCACCGCGCTCGCAGCGGCCACCACCCTGACCCTCGTCGCCAACGCCCCGGCAGCCCTGTTGCTGGAGTGGACCTTCGACGAAACCGGCGGACCCGCCATCAACTCCGGCAGCCTCGGTGCCGCTGGCGATGGAACCCTCGGTGCAACCACGACCCGCACCGCCAACACACCCTCTGGCTCCGGCTTCGCCGCTGACCTTAGCGCACCCGGCTCGACCAGCACCGTCTCCGCTGGCGACCTCGACATCATCGACGGCCTCACCACCTTCACACTCTCCACCTGGATCAACATCCAGGACCTCAACTCAGCCCAGGGCGGCTCCGGCAATGTCCGCCTCATCTCCGAGCAAGGCGGCGGAACCTTCCCCGGCCCGTCATGGAACCTCAACAACCCTAACGCTGGCGTCCGCGCCGCTGACAACGTCCGCACCGCGCTCTTCGTCGGCGGAGACTCTGCCTTCGGCGCTGGCTTCCAGGACCTTGTTGACATCGACGCCGAAGACAAATGGGTCTTCCTCGCCGTCACCGCCAACACCTCGGGCGCGAATCCCGTCATGGTCTTCTACGTCGGCGGGCAGAACACACCCCTTGTCGTCGCCGGTTCGACTCTGCTCCCCAACCTCGGCCCCGTCGCCTCAGACGGCGCAGCCGCCACCGAGTTTGGCATCGGCTTCACCTCCGCAGCCCCTACCGCCGACGTCTCGCTTAACGGCTATCAGGACAACGTCCGCGTCTGGGACGAAGTCCTCTCCCGCCAGGCCCTCGAAGACATCCGCATCGCCGACGGCGGCGGAATCCCCGAGCCCGCTTCCCTAAGCCTCCTGGCCCTCGGCGGACTCACCCTCCTCCGTCGCCGCTAAGCCACCGCAATACGTCCGATAACCTATCGATCTCCGAAGCGCGGCCATCAAAGGCCGCGCTTTTTCTTTCCCGCCCACCCCGATACCCTAAAATCTACGATTAAGCCCCCACACAGGCGCTGAACCCTAAGACCCACACTAGGAGACCCGATGGACAGCGCCCTCTCCGAGGCACTCGCCCACACCAAGTCACTAGCCAACGCTGGCGAACTCCGCACCCGAGTCCGCTCCGGCCTCGACGCCGCCATCGCCAAACTCCTCTCCCTCCAGCACGCCGACGGCCACTGGTGCGCCGAGCTCGAAGGCGACTCCATCCTCCAGTCCGAGTACATCCTCATGAAGTGGATCCTCGGGCAGGAAGACGACCCCCGGCTCCCCCACATCACCGCCTACCTCCGCAAACAACAACGACCCGATGGCACCTGGGGCCAGTACCCCGGCTCCCGCATGGACCTCTCCGCCACCGTCAAAGGCTACTTCTGCCTCAAGCTCGCCGGCGACGACGTCCGTGCCCCCCACATGCGCCGCGCCCGCGAAGCCGTACTCGCCGCCGGCGGAGCCGAACGCGCCAACACCTTCTCCAAGTTCTACCTCGCCTGCCTCGGACAGGTCCCCTACTCCGCCATCCCCTCGATACCGCCCGAAATCATCCGACTCCCCAAGTGGTTCTACTTCCACCTCGACAAAATCGCCTCCTGGACCCGGGCGATGATCATCACCCTCTCCCTCGTCGTCACCCACCGCCCCGCTCGCCAACTCCCCGATGACCTCGGCATCGACGAACTCTTTCTCTCCGAAAAAAACCGCGCCCGCCTTCTCCCCACCGTCCTCGACCCTCACCCCTTCTGGACACCCGCCTTCTCCTTCATCGACAAAGCCCTCAAACTCGTCGATCGCCTAGGCGGAACACCATGGCGGCCCGGCGCGATCCGCGCCATGGAACAATGGGTCCTCACCCGACTCAACCAATCCGATGGCCTCGGCGCCATCTTCCCGCCCATGGTCTACCTCCAGGTCGCCTTCCAGCTCTGCCTCGGCTACCCCGAAGACCACCCCGTCCTCGTCGAGGCCCGACGCCAACTCGACCGCTTCATGCTCAAAGACCCCGATACGGGCGACATCCACCTCCAGCCCTGCTTCTCGCCAGTCTGGGACACCGGCATCGCCGCCTACGCCCTCACCGACGCCGGACTCGACCACACCCACCCCGCCATGAACCGCGCCGCCGACTGGCTCATCAACAAAGAAGTCAAGATCAAAGGCGACTGGGCCAACAACCTCCCCGATGACATCCCCGCCGCTGGCTGGTTCTTCGAGTACGAAAACGCCTGGTACCCCGACTGTGACGACACCGTCATGGTCGCTATGGCCCTCCATCGCACCGGCCACCCCGACGCCATCGCCGCCGGCCAGCGCGGCGTCGACTGGGTCCTCGCCATGCAGAACCCCGATGGCGGATGGGCCGCCTTCGACAAGAACGCCGCCGGACGATCCATCCTCGAATACGTCCCTTTCGCCGACCACAACGCCATGCAGGACCCCTCCTGCCCCGACATCACCGGCCGCGTCCTCGAATGCCTCGGCCACCACGGCTTCACCGCCGACCACCCCGCCGTCCAACGCGCCATCACCTTCATCCAGTCACACCAGGACCCCGAAGGCCCCTTCTTCGGCCGCTGGGGCGTCAACTACATCTACGGCACATGGCAATCCATCGGCGGGCTCGACCGCCTCGGCTACGACATGACTCAGCCCTGGATCCTCCGCGCCGGCGAATGGCTCAAGTCCGTCCAACAACCCGACGGCGCCTTCGGCGAGTCCGCCGACTCCTACGAAGACCCCTCCCTCAAAGGCCAGGGCCCCACTACCGCCTCCCAGACCGCCTGGGCCATGATGACCCTCCAGGCCATCTACGGACCCAACGACCCCGCCGTCACCGCCGCCGCCCAATGGCTCATCAGCACCCAACAACCCGACGGCGACTGGCTCGAAACCGAATACACCGGCACCGGCTTCCCCCGCGTCTTCTACCTCCGATACCACCTCTACCGACTCTACTTCCCGGTCATGGCGTTAGGACGATGGCATGGATCACAATGAACGCCAATGAACGTCGTAGAGGTAGAGGCTTAAACGTCTCACTACCCGATAAACCCGATCCATTCTTTGGCTTGTTCGTGCCGCTGCTAGTTGCTTGCTACGGACTCTTCGGCGTGATCACCGGGCTCATCTACCTACCGAATACATCGGGGCTGGGTAACAGAGATATGGATCGACTGAAAGAACAGCTTCATGACAGCGGGATTGGCTATTTCCCGCAGACGAAAGATGAAACAATCATCTACACATTCGAGGGTCTCTCTGGCCGTCTGCTCGGAGGCGGTATCATGTGCATCGCTCTCTGCATGTATCTGATGCTGGATGTTTACCTAAGAAACAAATCACCAGAAGCACAAACGAAAGCGATCGGATTCTTTCTTGCTTCAGCCATAACTGGCATGTCACTCATTACAGCCTCGCTGATGCAGTGACCGGCCCCTCACCCCTCCAACTTCCCCTCCATCACCGGCCCCGACACCTCAAATACCCGCAGCAGCATCGCCTTCGTGATCGTCATCACCTCAGACGGCCAGTTCAACTCCGGACCGTTCCTATATCGCTGCGGCATCGCCCCTCATGACTGCAAGTCCACCTGCGCCAAAGCCACGGGTTGCACAAGACTCTACCTGACTCAACCCCTCACCGCCGCCGCATCGCCCCCAGCCCCAGCAGCACCAACCCCGCACCAAACGCCCCAGGCGTCGGCACCGCACCAGGCGTTGGGCCTGGATCGGAAACGCTCGCAGGGACATACAACGAGGCGTGAGATAAACCCTTGCCATTAGCGCTCGAAGCGTTGTTCTTCGCCGTACCAACTGTCAAAAAGTCTAACGATGTCACACCGGTGAATGAGGCATCGAAAAAGTAGTAGCTCGTGAAGGTGGCCGACTTCAGCGAAACAACAAACGGGCCGTCCTGAGCAAGATTAAAAGTCAGAGTCCCATCGTTCACATCAACACCAAAGTTGCCAAACGGGCCTGATGACTGGTTCTCGTTGGTCGTCCCCACATAGTCCCACACGATCGAACCATCCACCAAACCAAAAACATCGCCGTTCAATCGCGTCTCGCCGACCGAACCACCCCCCTGCGCATCGTTCTCTCCGAAAGCTCCTGCCGCAGCGGTTGCACTGGGCGAGAAATCGCCAACGCTCGCCGTTCCCCCCACTGTCGCAGCCTGCACAGAAACCGACCCTATCCCCACCGCCAACAGACCCACGCAACAGCGACTGACATCAAACATCTGGTTTCCTCTCACCTCGAGTGCTGCTCACTCTTGGCTTATAAAGCTTTTCTCTAGAATAGATTACCCGGTGAACCCATCCGCTGCCAGATGGGGAGAACCCTAGTGCCATCCCATCGATCCCTGCCTCACCCGCGCAGCACGCCTAGTGTTTTACGTACCCAAGGGCGCGGAGAGGAATCCTGCCCTCGGGTACCGAGAAACACCCCTGAAAGGACCTCTCATGCAATTCACAGCCTTTAGATCACTCCTCATCCCCGCCATCGCCGCCCTTACCCTCTGCTCAGCCCTCGCCGTGGCCAACCACCACAAAGATGCGGAAAAGAAAAAACCCGACATCGTTGATGTCGCCGTCTCCACCGGTCAGTTCAAGACCCTGGTCGCCGCCGTCAAAGCCGCCGACCTCGTCGACGTACTCAAGGGTGAAGGCCCCTTCACTGTCATGGCACCCAACGACGCCGCCTTCGCCAAACTCCCCGAAGGCACTGTCGAGACACTCCTCAAACCCGAGAACAAGGACAAGCTCGTCGCCATCCTCACCTACCACGTCATCCCCGGAGCCGTGAAAGCCGAAGACGCCCTCAAGGCCAAAAAGGCCAAGACCGTCCAAGGCGGATCACTCACCTTCGCCCTGGTGACCCATGGCGACCACAACCACGCTCAGGTCAATGGCATCGACATCCTCGCCACCGACATCGAGGCCTCCAACGGCGTCATCCACGTCATCGACCAGGTCCTTATGCCACCCGCCGAGTAATCAACCAAACCTCACACCCACCCGCCCTAACCGGTCGGTGGGTGCTTCTTAACTCAAACCCACAGCCTCACTCCGGAAACTCCGCCTCCAGCACACCCCCAGCAACCTCAAACGTCCGTAGCAAGGTCGCCTTCGTGATCGTCATCATCACTTCAGGCGGCCAGTTCAACTCCGGATCGTTCCGATATCGCTCCGGGATCACCCCCAGCGACAACGCCGACACCTCCTCCTCAACCCGCCGGCGACGACGCTCCGCCGCCTCGGTGTCCCCACGCTCAACCGGGTCCGCCAGGTCATACGCCAGCAAGAGCGTCGTCACCTGCCACTCAAAATAACCCTGCAACGGATTTTCGGAACCCTCATCCGATCCTGTCTTCACCATCGTCAACACTCCTTAGGTCTGGGTGCCACACTTTGCGAAGCAACGTGTGCCGCAAGCTCACTCACCCTCAAACACCCCCAACGCCTCCTCCAACGTAAACCGCCCCTCATACAACGACCGCCCGATGATCGCCCCCTCCACTGGCAGCTTCCGGATCGCCCTCAAGTCCTTGAGCGTACCCACCCCCCCGCTCGCCACCACCGGCACCAGCGTCGATTCCGCCACCTCACGAGTCGTCTCCAGACTCGGACCCTCCAGCGTCCCGTCCGTCGCAATGTCTGTATACACGATCGCCGCCAGCGGCCAGTCCGACACCCTCCGGGCCAGCTCCACCGCCGTCGTCTCCGTCGTCTGCTCCCACCCATCGACCGCGACCTTCCCCGCCTTCGCATCCAGCCCCAGCACCAGCCGACCCCGATACGTCGGATTCCCCATCAACCCCTCGAACCACGACCAGTTCTTCAAAGCCGCCGTCCCTAACACCACCCGCTTCACCCCCGCACGCAACAGCAAATCAATCGACACCTCCTTCCGCACCCCGCCACCAACCTCCACCTTCAACGACGTCTCCTTACAAATCGACTCGATAAACCGCAGGTGCTCCATCTTCCCCGTCCGCGCCCCATCCAGGTCCACCAGGTGCACCCACTCAGCACCCGCCTCCTCAAACGCCCGCGCCTGACTCAGCGGATCCTCCCCGTAAGTCGTCTGCCTACCGTAATCACCCTGATACAGCCGAACTACCTTCCCCCCTCGCATGTCAATCGCCGGAAATAAAATCACCCAATCGCCGCCTTTCTTCTGCCTTCACGAGCCCCGGGCGCAAGCCCGGGGTGCTCGCGTCCAATCACTCTGGATCATCACACAACACCACAAACAACCCTCAACCATACAACGGCGGAGGCGCCGGATGCTCCACCTCAACACCCTCCGGCGCATTCCCATCCCACGCACGAATCCGAGCATGCCCCGGCTCGCCCACATGCAGCTTCGCCAGCTCCACATAGTGCGCCGCCAGCCACGCCATGTACTTCTTCTCGTTCTCCGTCGTCTCCCGCACCACCTTCCCAGGCAGCCCCATCACCACCATCCCGTCCGGCACCTCCATCCCCGGCCGCACCACCGCCCCCGCCGCAATCAGACACCCCTTCCCGATCTTCGACTGCCCCAGCACCGTCGCCGACATCCCAATCAACGACCCATCCCCCACCTCAGCCCCATGCACCACCGCCGCATGACCGATCACCACGTCCGACCCGATGACGTTCGGCATCCCCGAATCGCAGTGGATCACCGCGTTGTCCTGCACGTTCGTCCGATCCCCGATCGCGATCGGCGCCACATCCCCGCGCACCGCCGCCCCGTACCAGAACGTCACATCCTTCCCGATGCGCACATCCCCCAGCACCCGCGCCGTGTCCGCCATGTAAACGCCATACCGATACGCCATGCTCATCGCGCCACCCCCGCTTCCGCCAGCTCCAGCTTCCTCGCCGACTCATGCCCACGCATCCACACATCCCGTACCCGAAACGCCGGCCGTGGCTCCGGATGATCCAGCCGAAAATGAGTCCCACGACTTTCCTCACGCCACAACGCCGACCGCGTGATCATCCCACCCGCCGTCAGCATGTTCTGCGCCTCCCACCCCGCCACGTCGTCAAAGATCTTGTCCATCGTATACCGCGCCCAGAAATCAATCATCCCCTCTACTTCACATAGCCGCTCGCCCGCCCGCTCAATCCCCACATGACGCCACATCACGCTCCGTAGCGACGACCGCACGTCTGACAAGTCCAACTCCGAACGATCTGAAGGCCGGATATCCGAGATCACCTTCATAGGCGTATGCCCCGACAACCCCGCAGCCCGCTCCCGCGCCAACACCCCCGCCCGCGACCCACACACCAACCCCTCCAGAAGACTATTCGACGCCAACCGATTCGCGCCATGGAACCCCGTCGCCGCCGCCTCGCCGACGCATAAGAAACTCTCGATGTTCGTCCGCCCGTGCGTGTCCGCCAGCACCCCGCCCACCATGTAATGCGCCGCCGGCTGGATCGGGATCGGCTGCTCCGTCGGATCGATCCCAAACTCGCGCAACCGCCGATCAATCCCAGGGAACCGCGCCGCAAAACGCCCCTTCTCAAAATGACGCACATCCAGATACACGTTCGTATGCCCCGTCTTCGCCATCTGCGCGACGATCGACCGGCTCACCACATCACGGGGAGCCAGCTCCGCCCGCTCGTCGTAGTCCGGCATGAACCGATGCCCCGTCCGATCCGTCAGATAAGCCCCCTCACCCCGCACCGCCTCGGTGATCAGCGACCGCGAAGCCCCCGCAATGTAAAGCGTCGTCGGATGAAACTGGATAAACGCCAGATCCGCCATCTCCGCACCCGCCCGATACGCCATCGCCAGACCATCCCCCGTCGCCACCTCCGGATTCGTCGACTCACGAAACACCTGCCCGCACCCACCCGTCGCCAGAATCGTCGTGTGCGCCCAGATCACCTGCAGCCCGTGCTTCGGGTGATAAGTGATCGCCCCCAGACAACTCGACGGCTGCCCTTCCCGTGTAATCAGGTCCAGCACAAAGCAGTTCTCAAACAACCGGACCCCTGCCGTTGACATCAGCCCCCGATAGAGCGTCGCTGCCAGCACCTTGCCCGTCGCATCACCATCCGCATGAACGATCCGCGGCACCCGATGCCCACCCTCACGCCCCAGACTAGGCAGCCGCGCCCCCTCCTCACCATCGAGCTTCATCCCCATCTCAACCAACCGATGAATCTGCTCCGCACTCTCACCAATAATGTCACGCACCACCCCCGACTCACACAGATCCCCACCCGCCAGCATCGTGTCCTCGACATGCGCCTCAACCGAATCATCCTCACCCAGCACCGCCGAAATCCCACCCTGAGCCCACGCCGTACTCGTCCGATGCCACGGACCCTTGCACGCAACAATCACATCCGCACCACCCCCCTTCCCACCCGCCGCCGACAACGCCGCCGACATCCCCGCCACACCCGACCCGATCACCAGCACATCCGTAAAAATCTGCGGCAACAACGTCGCCCGGAAGGGAATGAGATACCGCCGTTCTTCAAAGAACTCACTGAGCATCACAAACCCTCAACGATCCGCAGCTTTCGCCACAGGAACCTCCCCCGACCACGAAAAATCAGCCCGCGGAAGCGGGACACCCGTCTCCGTCAGGATCACCCGAAGATCCCCAGGCGGGGTGTACGTGATCTCACCCCGCGCCGTCATCGCTCGACCCGCCAACGACGCCAGCGACCCCGGCAACGCCGCCCGCAACTCGATCGTCTGAACACCACCCGCCGGAAGACTCACAGGCGGAACATCCGTATCCGAAAAACGCGACACACCCTCCACACTCACCGTCAGCGATGCCGTCCCGATCGCCACCGGCTCATCCCATGGGTTCTCCATCGCCACCAGCACCCGAAACGACACACCCTCAGAACTCTCGTCGATCACATCCACCCGCACCACCTCAACCCCCGGCCGAGGCGCTAGACAACCGCCCAGCACCGGACAAAGCACCACCAAAACCAACAGCAATCGCTTCGGAAATCCCATAAGCCCAACAGTTTAGGCCCACAGCGACCCACGCACCAACCCATCCTCAAATCCCCGCACCAACCCCCGTAAACGCCCCCCCAGGCCGCACCTTACGCCACACCACCGCCGCCTCCGCCACCATCCACACCTCCAGCGCCAACGTCGCCACCGCCACACCGATCAAAACCCAGTTCGGCCGCTCCGCCACCCACCAATCCCCCAACTGGGCCACCATCGCCCACGCCGGAATCACCAACATGAACACCATCGGAGCAATCAAAAACCACACCGGCTTGCCCTTGCGCCTCAAATAAAACGCGATCACCAGAAACGCCAACCCGCCCAACAACTGATTCGTCGCCCCGAACATCGGCCACAGAATCAACCCTCCACGGCCCGCATTCTCCCAACTCCAGACACTCCCAGGCGTCGGCATCGCCGCCATCACCACTGCCACCACCACCGCCAAACCCGTCGCCCCCCAACGACTCCGCAGCAACCCCCACACCGGTCCTCTGCGCAACCCTTTCGCTTCACCGCCCCGCGACAGCGTCCCCGCCAGCTCCTGCACCACATACCGCTGCAAACGACACGCCGTATCCAACGTCGTCCCCGCGAACGACGCCACCAGCACGCCCATCAACGCCACCGCCACCGTCTCCGATATCCCAATCGCCTCCAACAGATTCGCCGAGCCGTCCACAAACCCGCTGATCTTCCGCGCCAGCGAGTTCGCCGTCCCCCACGAGTCATACCGACTCGCCCACGCCTCCGAGCCCGTCAACACACCACCACTCGCACTCGTGATCCCAAGCCCCAACCCCGCCACACAAGCCAGGATCACGATCGTCGCCAGAAAACCCTCCGTCAGCATCCCCCCATAACCCACACACTGCGCATCCGACTCATTCTTGAGCTGCTTCGACGTCGTCCCGGAACTCACCAGACAGTGAAACCCGCTGATCGCTCCGCACGCGATCGTGATAAACAAAAACGGCAGCATCGCCGGTGCCCCCGAAGGAGCCCACTCAAACGCCGGTGCCACCACCTCCAACGGCACCCGCTCCCCCGTCCCCGGCAACGGAGCCCCGCCGATCAACGCCGCCACCAACAACCCCAGCACAATCAACCCCATCGCACTGATCAACTGCAGACTGTTGATGTAGTCCCTCGGCTGCAACAACACCCACACCGGAACCACCGACGCCACCGCGCTATAAAGCAGCAACGCAATCACCCACCACATCGGGCTCTTCTCAGCCAGATGATGATTGAACCCCGCCAGCACACCCACATCTCCGTAGATCACCGACAAATACATCAGCACCAGCACACCCAGCGACGGCAGCAACAGATTCGTCCCACCCCGACGCATCCACAACCCGATCATCACCGCCAACGGGACCTGCAACAAACAAGGCGTAATCGCCCCCGGATACGTCCTAAACACCGCCGCGATCACCAACCCGAAAATCGCCAGCACGATCGTCAACGCCATAAACAAAACAACAAGAAACAACACCCGCACCCGCGGCGCAATCACACGACCCGCAATCTCTCCCACCGTCTGACCACGATTCCGCAGAGACACCACCAGCGACCCGAAATCATGCACCGCCCCAATAAAAATCGACCCCATCAACACCCACGCCAACGCTGGCACCCAACCCCACATCACCGCAATCGCCGGACCCACAATCGGACCCGTCCCCGCGATCGACGTGAAGTGATGACCAAAAACCACGCTCGTAGGCGTCGGCACATAGTCCACACCATCCGTCAGCTTCCGCGACGGGCACACCGCACGATCGTCCAGCTCAAAAATACGCCGACCGAGCCATCGGCCATACGTCACATAAGCCACAACCAGCAGCAGCCCCGACAGCAGGGCAATCGCAAGAGGTCCCATCCGCTACAGCTTCCCCGCTACAACACCAACCCGCAAACCCCTCAACCCCACCGATCAAACCGCTCTCTCATCTCATCTACCTGCTCAGCCACCCGATCCCGCAGCAAACCCAGTGCACCCTCAGCCCCCAACGGAATCAACGCCTCCGCCTCAATCGGCTCACCAAGACTCAAACCCAGCCTCCCCGATAGCCGCGGAAAACCCCGACCCTTCGGCCAGATGTCATAAGCACCCTCCACCGCCACCGGCACAACCACTGGCTTCGCCCGCTTAATCAGCAGCATCAAGCCCGACTCAAACGGCTGAACCTCCCCATCCTCGGTCCGCGTCCCCTCTGGATATACCAGCAGCATCTGCCCATCCTTGAGCCTCTCAATAAACCCCCGCATCGCCGCCATATCCCCATCACCCTGACGCACCGGCAGCGAGTGCACCGAGTTAAGCAGAAACGCCAGCCACCCCTTCCGCCAAAGCGTCGACCGCGCCATCGAACAATACGTCCGACCCGGACACCCCAAGCACATCAACATCGGGTCGATGTACGACTGATGATTGCTCACCAGCAGCACCGGACCCGTCCGCGGAAGATTCCCGCCACCCCACAACCTCACCCGGTACAACACCAGACACCACACATACACCAGCGACTTCAAAAAGAACCACCACCGGTACTCCAGCCAGCTCCGCTCAATCCGCCGCTTCACCGCCTCATCATCACTCATCCGACCTCAACTCCCACCATCGCCCGCACCCGACCCGCCAGCAACTCAACCACATCCTCCAGCGACATCCCCGACGTATCGATCCGCTCCGCATCCTCTGGACAGATCAGCGGGCCATCGCTCCGACTCGCATCTTTCCGGTCCCGCAAAATAATCGCCTCACGGATCTGATCCAGGTCCACCGGCTTCCCCGCCGCCCGCAACTGATCCGCACGACGCTTCGCCCGAACCACCGGCGACGCATCCAGATAAAACTTCGCGTCCGCATCCGGAAACACCACCGAACCCTGGTCACGCCCCTCCGTCACCAGCCGCGGGTGCTCCGCCGCAATCCGCTGCTGCGCCTCAACCATCACCAGCCGAACCGGCGGCATCGACGACACATCCGACACCCACTGCGTCACATCCGTATCACGCAACCGATCCGTCAGATCACGATCACCAATCCACAGCCGAGGCGGACGACTCTCCCAATCAAAACGAATCTTCATCGACCGCGCCAACTCCACCACCGCATGACCCTCCGACTCAATATCAATCCCCCGATCCAGCGCCTTCGCCGTCAGACCCCGATACATCGCCCCCGTATCCAGCATCTCCAGCCCCAAACGCTCCGCCAGCAGCCACGCAGCCGTCGACTTCCCCGATCCCGCCGGCCCGTCCAATGTCACGATCAGTCTGCGCATGCCCCGAAGTCTACCGGCACCACACCAACCTCGCATACGCTTAACATGGGCCGATGATCGAGTTACCACCCCACTTCGGCTATCGCATGACGATGCTCACCGAGCCTACCACCCAGTTCTATGCCATCTGCTGGTTGTTAGCCATCGTCATCTCCATCACCCTCCACGAACTCGCCCACGGCTGGGCCGCCGTCCGCATGGGCGACGACACCCCCCTCCACGCCGGCCGCCTCACCGGAAACCCCATCGTCCACATGGGCCCATTCTCCCTCATCGCAATGCTGTTCATCGGTATTGCCTGGGGACAAATGCCCATCGACCCCTCTCGACTCCGCGGACGCCACGCCGAAGCCCTCGTCGCCGCCGCAGGACCCGCGGCCAACCTCATCCTAGCCATCGCCGCTCTCTCGTTACTTGGCATCCTCGGCCGCTTCGGCGTCCTCGTCGACGATAACCAGGTCGCGGAAAATGCCACAATCTTTCTCTGGGTGATGGGCTCCGCCAATCTCCTGTTGATGCTCTTCAATCTCCTTCCTATCCCACCCCTCGACGGTAGCCACATCCTCGCCACCTACAACCGCCCCTACCGCGATTTCTTCGCCGACCCCTCTAAACAAGGCTTCGCCCTACTCGCCTTCATCTTCGCCTGGATGATCTTCTCCCCCATCGTCGTCCCCCCCGTCCTCACCGCCGCCACCGCCTATCTCGACCTTCTCGCCGGCTGAGCCCGTCTCACCGGATTCACGGAGCGATCTTATGCGCAGCCTCACCCTCCTCCTCACCCTTCTCCTCACCACCCCCACCCTCGCTCAACCCGCAACAACACCTCCCAACATCATCTTCATCTTCTCCGACGACCACGCCGCCCACGCCATCTCAGCCTACGGCTCCACCCGCAACACCACACCCAACATCGACCGCCTCGCCGCAGAAGGCATGCTCATGCGCAACTTCTTCTGCGGCAACGCCATCTGCGCCCCCTCCCGCGCCACCCTCCTCACAGGACTACACAGCCACGCCAACGGCCAACGAACCAACCAGCAGACCTTCGACGGCTCCCAGATCACCTTCCCCAAACGCCTCCAGCAAGCCGGCTACCACACCGCCCTCATCGGCAAATGGCACCTCAAGTCCGACCCCACCGGCTTCGACCACTACGAAATCCTCCCTGGCCAGGGTCAGTACTACAACCCCGACTACATCCACCACACCCAAGGCCGCCACCGCGAACGAGGCTTCGTCACCGACCTCACCACCGACAAAGCCATCAACTGGCTCGACAACACCCGCGACGCAGACCGCCCCTTCCTCCTGATGGTCCACTACAAAGCACCACACCGAAACTGGCAACCAGGACCCAACGAACTCGCCCTCTTCCCCGACCCCATCGCCGAACCCGACACCCTCGAAGACAACCACCAGGGCCGCTCAGGCGTCCAGTCCCTCCAGGAAATGACCATCGCCAACGATCTCTGGTACGGCTTCGACCTAGCCCTCGATCACCCCGATGACACCAGCCAATACACCTACCAACAAACCGTCGCCCGAATGTCCCCCGACCAGCGACACGCCTACGAAGCCACCTTCGCCCAGGACAACGCAGACTTCCTCAAAGCCCAACCCAACATGACCCCCTCCGAGGTCCTCCGCTGGAAATATCAGCGCTACATCACCAACTACCTCCGCGTCGTCGCTGGCGTCGATCGCAACATCGGTCGCCTCCTCGACCACCTCGACAACACCAACCTCACCAACAACACCCTCATCATCTACAGCTCCGACCAGGGCTTCTTCCTCGGCGAAAAAGGCTGGTTCGACAAACGATGGATGTACGAAGAATCCCTCCGCATGCCCTTCATCGCACGCTGGCCCGGACACATCCCACCTAACACCACCTCCAACGCACTCGCCCAGAACATCGACATCGCACCCACCCTGCTCGACGCCGCCAACGCACCCATCCCAACCCACATGCACGGCCGCTCCATCCTCCCAATCCTCCGAGGCGACCAACCCGACTCACCCCGCGACGCCATCTACTACCACTTCACCGCCTCCGAAGCCTGGCACAAAGTCCCAGCCCACTACGGCGTCAGAACCGCCACCCACAAACTCATCTACTTCTACGACCACAACGCCTGGGAACTCTACGACCTCGCACTCGACCCCGATGAACGAAACTCCGTCTACAACGACCCCGCCTACGCCGACATCCAGACCAACCTCACCCACCGCCTCCAAGACCTTCGCACCCACTACTCCGACAACACCGGCAAGCCTCTGCCTACTGATTAGCCCATAAAAAAAGCCCGCCGGCAAAACGCCGGCGGGCTCATCAACAACTGAAATAGTCAACCGATCAGTCCATCAAAGCAGCCTGCGCCGCCGCAAGTCGCGCGATCGGCACACGGAACGGCGAACAACTCACATAGTTCAACCCAACCGTGTGGCAAAAACGGATCGACGCCGGATCACCTCCGTGCTCACCGCAGATGCCAACCTTCAGGTTCTTCTTCACACTCCGACCCTTGGCCACACCCATCTCAACCAGCTGACCAACACCCGTCGTATCCAGCGACTGGAACGGATCCTTCTCCAGAATCTCCTGCTGGATGTAGTGAGGCAGGAACGTATTCACATCGTCACGGCTGTAACCAAACGTCAACTGCGTCAGGTCGTTCGTACCAAAGCTAAAGAAGTCCGCATGCTCCGCGACCTCATCCGCCGTCAGCGCAGCCCGCGGGATCTCAACCATCGTCCCGATCAGAATATCCAGCTTGCCCTTGTAGGCCTTCGCCTTCTTGACCTCGGCAATCGTCTGCGCCGTCAGATCACGCAGAATCTCAAGCTCCTTCGCCGTACCCACCAACGGAATCATGATCTCAGGAACAGCCTTGACCTTCTTCTTCGCACACAGAATCGCCGCCTCGACGATCGCCGTCACCTGCATCACCAGAATCTCAGGATAAGTCACCGACAAACGACAACCACGGTGACCCAGCATCGGGTTCGCCTCATGCAACTGAGACACCCGCTGCTTCACCATCTCGGCCTTCACATTCAAAATCCTCGCCAACTCGGCTTGGCTCTTGTCATCGTGAGGCAAAAACTCATGCAAAGGCGGATCAAGCAACCGCACCGTCACCGGCAAACCATTCATCGCCGTAAAAATGCCCTCGAAATCGTCTCGCTGGTAAGGAAGCAGCTTCGCCAAAGCCGCCTCACGCGCTGGCTTCGAACTCGCCAGGATCATCTCACGCATCGCCGTGATCCGATCACCCTCGAAGAACATGTGCTCCGTACGACACAGACCAATGCCCTGCGCACCAAAATCACGCGCTCGCTTCGCATCCTTAGGCGTATCCGCGTTCGTACGAATCAGCAGCTTCCGATACTTGTCAGCCCACTTCATCACCGTCGCAAAATCACCCGACAGCTTAGGCTCAATCCGCGCAATCTCACCGACAAACACCTCACCCGAAGAACCATCGATCGAGATCGTGTCCTTCGGACCCAGCGTCTTGCCGTTCACCGTGATCTTCCGGCTCTTCTCATCAATGTGAACCTCGCCCGCACCCGCCACGCAGCACTTGCCCCAACCACGAGCAACCACCGCCGCGTGCGACGTCATGCCACCGGTCGAAGTCAGAATGCCCGCAGCACTGTGCATCCCGTCCACGTCCTCAGGACTCGTCTCCTTACGCACCAGGATGACTTTCTCACCCTCATGCGTCCGGTCAACCGCCTCCTCAGCCGTAAACGCCAACTTGCCGATCGCCGCACCAGGAGAAGCCGGGAGACCCGTCGCAATCGCCTGAGCCTTCTGCTTCGCAGCCGGGTCAAATGACGGCAGCAGCAGCTGCGTCAGATCATTCGCAGGAATCCGCTTCACACCCGTCTTCTCGGGGATCAGCTTCTCCTTCACCATGTCGCACGCAATCTTCACCGCCGCCGCACCCGTCCGCTGACCCGTCCGGGTCTGCAGCATGTACAACTTACCAGCCTCGATCGTGAACTCGATGTCTTGCATCTCTTTGTAATGCTTCTCGAGCTGATCCTTGATCTTCAGCAGCTCCTTATGGATCGCCTTGTTCCACTTCGGCATCTCCGCCACCGGCTGAGGCGTCCGGATGCCCGCCACCACGTCCTCGCCCTGAGCATTAATCAGAAACTCGCCATAAAACTTGTTCTGACCCGTCGAGGGGTTGCGCGTAAACGCCACACCCGTCCCACAGTCATCACCCATGTTCCCGAACACCATCGCCTGCACATTCACAGCCGTGCCCTTCAGGCCCGTGATCTCATTGATCTGCCGGTAACGAATCGCCCGCGTCGTCATCCAGCTGCTAAACACAGCCTCCACACCCTTCGCAAGCTGCTCATACGGGTCCTGCGGGAACTCCTCCCCCGCGTACTTCCGGTACACACCCTTATAAGCCTCGACCAGCTCCGACATCCCCTCCGCACTCAGGTCCGTGTCGTCCTTCACGCCATACTTGGCCTTGATCCGGTCAAACTCAGCTTCAAAATGCTCGTGATGAACCCCCATCACCACATCACCAAACATATTGATCAGACGACGATAAGCATCAAACGCAAAACGAGGCGAACCCGACGCGTCCTGCAAACCATCAACCGCCGCGTCATTCAAACCAAGGTTCAGCACCGTGTTCATCATGCCCGGCATCGACACCGCCGCACCCGAACGCACCGAAACCAAAAGCGGGTTCTTCGCGTCACCAAACTTCTTCCCCGTCTCCTTCTCCATCACCTTCATCGCCGAACGAACCTCGTCCATCATCCCCTTCGGCAGCCTCTTGCCCTCTTTGTAATAACGATCACAAGTATCCGTCGTGATCGTAAAACCAGGAGGCACCGGCAAACCGATCGACGTCATATCAGCCAGGTTCGCACCCTTCCCGCCCAACAAAAGCTTCATCGACGTGTCACCATCGGTCTTCGTCCGACCAAACGAATACACCATCTTCCCCGTGACCCGCTTCTTGCCCGCAGCCTTCTTCACGCCACGCTTGGCTACCTTCTTCTTCGCAGCCACTTTCTTCTTAGCTGACGACTTCTTCGAGGCGCCCTTCTTCGCCGTTGACTTCTTCGCAACCTTCTTGGTCACCTTCTTCTTCGACACCTTCTTCTTCGACTTAGTCTTCTTGGCCATGGCGGGGGAGAGGTCCTTCCTCGTGAGCTGGCGAACCAGCGGGTCTTCAACCATCGCCGTCGTCCTTCCAGGACGCCAGCGACAGGCCCGAGCAACATCATGCGCTCGGCAAATGTCCGGTACAGGAACAACCGAGCGATACTCGCACGGCTGATGAGAACAGAGAGTGTAGAAGATCAGCCATAACCGTCAAAAGCGACGGATCGCCAACACCCCCACCGCCAGCCGATTCATCCCCCCGCCGACAGATCCCGACCACCCGCCAGTGCCGCCGCTTGACGGATCAGCCCACTGATCCGCAGCCGCGCCCCCTGAGCCATCCCCCCAGCCGGCGGGTCCACCACCAGCACTTTCCCCTGATAAACCAGCCCAAACATCCCCTCCGACATGTAAACCAGCCCATCCACCGGGTCCAGCAACCACACCCCGCCTCGATCACTCACCTCCAGCAACGTCACCATGTGATACCGACCCGCCTCGAACTGCAAAGGCGTCATCGCCGGCATCATCACCCCACCCAACTGCTCCTGCGCCAGCCCCACCACCGACACCCCCGCCTTCCCCGCCAGCTTCCGCTCCATCGCCGCCGCCGCCCGCACCAACGTCGCCCCACGACCAGGCCGAGTCCTCGTCAACTCAGCCATCTCCGCCTCCGAAGCCCGCACCCCCAACAACCGAAGCGTCGTCGTACAAGCAGCCGGAACACAACTGTAATCATTCGCCTGCATCACCACCGCCGACCGACCAAACCCGCCAAACGCATTCGCAGGCGTACTCTGCAGCATCCACCACCCACCATAAAACAGATACACAAGCCCCAACGCACCCGCCGCCGCCGTCACACCCCCCTGCCGCCACCCCGCCGCCCGACCAAACGCCGCCCCAGCCAGCAGCATGAACACCGGCACACTCCCGACACCCTCAACAAACGACAACACACCCGCCGGAATGATCCGTAGCGTCACCTCCGGGTTATGCATCAACCACGCCCACACCCCCAACCACACCAACGACCCCAAGATCACCGACTCCGCCACCCAAGGCCGCCCCCGCGTCAAACGAACACCACCCCACCAAGCCATCACCGACAAACCCAGCAAACCGGCAAACCAAAACGAACTGCCATCCATGCCGAGCCTCCAACCCAGCCAGCCCTCCCGGACGCAGAACCAAAAACCAGCCAGCTCACTCTGGCCTTCGTCCAAAACCCACCTCGACTTAGTCACCCCCCACCCAATCACCCCAAAACCACACAACTCAACCCCCTTACCGGACCCAGACCAACCAACAACCCAAGCATGACACGAGTCCCGAACTTGCTTCGGGAGTCCATCCCCTCAAAAACCCTGCGTAGCCTCGGCGAAGCAGGGCCGGGTGCCACAGGTCATCGAGCCAAAGGCGAGTGACCCGTGCCCGCCACCAAGAACCACCAAGCGTTCGCACCCCACTCCTTGCCAAGCCAAAGACCTACCCACAAAATCACAAACCACCCTCACCATGGAGCCCACCCCATGCCAAACACCCTCCAACTCCTCACCCTCCTCACCGCCTTCGCCACCGCCATCAACGCCGGCGTCTTCTTCGCCTTCTCCAACTTCATCATGGCCGCCCTCGCCCGCTCCCCCGAACCCGAAGCCACCCGCGCCATGCAGCACATCAACATCACCGTCCTCAACCCCGGCTTCTTCGCCTTCTTCTTCGGCGCCCCCCTCCTCTGCCTCGGCCTCCTCGCCACTGCCTGGCTCACCCGCCCCACCGACCACCTCCCCCTCATCACCGCCGCCTGCCTCCTCCACACCCTCGGCTGCTTCCTCGCCACCATCGCCTTCAACGTCCCCCTCAACGAACGCCTCGCCAAACGCGACGCCGACGCCCCCGAAACCCTCACCCACTGGCGTCACTACCTCACCACTTGGACCCGCTGGAACCACCTCCGCACCACTGCCTCCGCCCTCGCAACCCTCCTCCTCACCTACACCCTCATCTGATCCCCACCACCAACAACCATTCCAAGCATGAAACGAGCCATAGGCGGAAGCATATGGGCCCATCCCCTCGCAACCCCACCACCCCAACAAGCGCAACACCCACGCCGGTTGTCGCAACACCCCTCATCCTAAAGAGCCCACAGCGCAAGCCGTGACTGCCGACCTCCAACCAACGCCGGGTGGCCGGGGTCCAGCGCAGCTGGCCCCCGGAACCATCAACCTCACCCCACCCCAACGAGCCCCCGACGGAAGTCGGGGGGGGCCTGCGTGGTACGTGCTCAAATCCTTAGAGATTTGGATTACTGACAAAAGAGCATCGTCATGAAATTCTGATGACAACTACTGAGCGTTGGTTGTCTCAATGCGAGCAATCAGAAGGTCGACTTCCTCTTCCGTCATGACCCAGCCGAGCGCCATCGTCCGGTTGATCGATGTGTAGATCTCAGATGACCACATGAGTTCTCCATCGATCCAAACACCCGTACGTTTGCCAATGTTCGCCGAAGTTAGCTCATGCAGCCTGTCCCCGGAAGCCTCCGTCAGCATCAGCGATACAGCAGGTCCACCCAGACGATTCTGTGTAGGGGACGCATCAAGAACGTCCCTATGGGTGAGGATCGCTTCCTCTCCAATATCAAAACCATCAACAAGTCTGATCTCAAGATCAATCGGGAGAATCTCCTGGGGTTCTGCCCATGTTGAAGATGGTGAAACAGGCATCAGAGAATAGTCAGCTTCAAACTCCAACGCGATCGGATTTGCTGCCAGCAAGGCAACGAGAACAAACGCACCGACTCGGAACTTTCCTGATCGATCACGCAGCAACCTAAGGATGCCGAACGACACGCCTACAGCAAACAACGCAGCAGCAGTTGTATGGATCCCATAGCCAAAGACGTACCACAGATACCATGGCAAGTAATCAAGCGTGATGAGGAGGTCAAGGACATCCAGCAAGAACTGGGCAAGGCGGAAACCGGCGACTGCAGCTGCAGCGGCAATGAGTAGCGTCAACAACTGCGAATTATCTTGGCGGTGACTGCCGACAGCATCACTTGGTAATGACTTGCTGTTCAACCGAAGAACCCCGTTCTGATTTGCGCCCAGCGGCAAGACTGGACTGACGTTTGCAAAGCACCTGAGCCGAGAGAACTGAATCTAAGCTGCTAACGCCGCCCCCTCACACCCCAACCCGCTCCACACCCTCACGCCCCTCCACCGAAACCCTCACCGGCTGCGCCCGCACCTCATGCGTCGGCGACACCGCAATATTCAACGGCAACCGCTTCCCATCCTTGTCCCGCGGAATCTCATCGTTATCAATGATCCGCTGGATCGCCATGATCCCCTCGATCAGCGTCTCCGGCCGAGGCGGACACCCAGGCACATAAACATCCACCGGGATGTACTGATCAATCCCCTGCACCACCGCATACGTATCAAAAATCCCACCCGTCGAAGCACACGCCCCCATCGAGATCACCCACTTCGGCTCACACATCTGCTGATAGATCCGCTGCAGCACCGGCAGAATCTTCACCGGCACCCGACCCGCCACCAGCATCAGGTCCGCCTGCCGCGGACTGAACCGCATAACCTCCGCGCCGAACCGCGCCAGATCGTAACGACTCGACGCCGCCGCCATCAGCTCGATCCCGCAGCAAGCCGTCGCAAACGGCATCGGCCACACCGAACTCCGACGCGACCAGTTCACCACCTTCTGCAGCTGCGTCGTCAAAAACGTGTCGGCGGGCAAAGCGGATTCAATTCCCATGCAAACATCCTCTGGAGTGATCAAAAAAGTCTAGGCGGGCCCCACACCCCCGACCGCCAACTCCCCCCGACACTACTCTATCGGAAAACCACACCCCCCTACACCGATCCGGACCGCTCCCGTGCGCACCAAAGCGGTCTGCCACACCCAGACAGGCCGCACCACCCGAAACCACCGCCGAACCCTTAAACCGCGATCATGCGCACATTCGGTTGTCAAAAACACCCCGCAAACCACGTTTGATTGACGAGTCATGCCAGAAAACAACCTCGAACTGCTCCGTTTCACCCTCGGAGCGTGGCAAACCAACTGCTACGTCCTCGCCGCCCACCCCGACCCCGGCAGCCCCTGCTGGATCATCGACACCGGCTTCGACCCCGATGAAATGCTCGACGCCATCGACGACAAAGGCTGGATCCCCTCCCGCATCCTCCTTACCCATGCCCACGTCGACCACATCGCCGGCCTCGGCCGCACCCGCGAACGCTTCCCCGATATCCCCGTCGCACTCCACGCCGACGAACGCAACTTCCTCGACCGACCCGACTTAAACCTCTCCGCCATGCTCCCCACACCCATCACCTGGCCCCCCGCCGAGGACACCCTCCACCACGAGGACACCCTCACCCTCGCCGATGGCCTCCACTTCCAGGTCCGCCACGTCCCCGGCCACTCCCCAGGCGGGGTCTGCTTCTACCAGCCCGATTCCGCCCTCGCCATCGTCGGCGACGCCCTCTTCGCCGGCTCCATCGGCCGCCACGACTTCCCCACTTCCGACGGCCCTCTACTCCTTAAATCCATCGCAGAACAGATCTTAACACTCCCCGACGAAACCGTCATCTTCCCCGGACACGGCCCCGAATCCACCATCGCCCGCGAAAAACAGACCAACCCCTACGTCGGCTCCAACCCCTCAGCCTGATCCGCCTCGACCGCAAGTCCTGATTCCGCAGAGGCATAGATCATCTCCATCAGCATCGAGTGCACCAGCCCATTCCGCGGACTCGTCAGCGGCTCCGCCTCCCCCCGGATCACCTCGATCAGATGATCGATCGGCTGTAGCGCCCCCCCCGCCACCGCCGGGTACTTCACCTCCGCCGGACCGTCCCACACCCGGATCCAGTTCCCGTTCCACCCGTCAATCTCGATCCGCCCCCGCTCAAAACAGAACACCATGAAGCTGCCAAACCCCGAAGCCGAGTCCCCGGCAAGGGTTATGTTCGCCGTCACATCCTCACCAAACCGCGCCAGGATCGACGCGTTGATCTCCACCGGCCCGCCCAGCTCATCCAGCCACGCCAGCACCCGCGTCGGCAGCCGGTCAATCGCCCAGCACACCGAGTTCAGCGGGTGTGCGCCCGAGTCGTACGCGAACCCCCCACCCGACAACGACACATCCTCACGCCAAGTCCCTTTCACAAACGGCCGCCACCCCTGGCTGATGTACCCCGACACCATCTGCAGCCGCCCAAAACGCTCCTCCCGGATAACCTCCCGCAGATAACGGAACTCCGGCGAATAAGGCGAGTTGTAAGCCACCAGCACGTGCTTCTTCGACGCCTCCGCCAGCTCGATCATCCGCCGCGCCCCCGCCACCGTCGTCACCATCGGCTTCTCCACCATAATGTGCAGATCAGCCTCCAACGCCTTGGCGATGTGCTCATCGTGCATCGTGTGCGGCGTCGCGATCACCACCGCGTCAATTCCCCCGTGCGCATACAGTTCATCCATCGACGCGTACCGCGCAACACCCGATGGCGTGACCTTCTCACTCTCCAGCAACACGTCAATGTTGGCCGCATTCGGATCGGCAAAGGCGACCGCCACCGCGTCATCACGCCGGAGCAGCCCGCTGAGGTGCTTACGCTGAATCCGCCCGCAACCGAGGAAGCCGATCCGGAGCTGGTTCATAACGTGATCTCCTGGAGTTCAACCTTGAAGTGGCGTCCCGGGGCACGGTCGCTAGCCTACGGCGTCATCCAGATTCTAATAAGGCAGCAGCATGAAGCATCCTGAAGCGGGTAAGCCCGTAAGCCTGACCATTGACGTGCAGGTTCGTTACAACGAGTGCGACCCTCAGGGCGTTGCCCACCACGCCTCCTACCCCATCTGGCTCGAAATCTCCCGGACCGACCTGCTCCGGGCTCAGGGCATGGCCTACAAGGACCTCGAAGCCCAGGGCATCCTCTTCGTCGTCGCGCGGATGAACCTCCGCTACCAGCGACCCGCCCGCTACGACGATGTCCTGTCGATTGATGTGACACTCGAACCCTCTGGCGGGGTCAAGCTGGTGCATGGGTATGTGATCCGTCGCGGAGACGAGGTGGTGGCCACAGCGGAAACCACGCTGGCGTGCATCGACCAGGCCGGGAAGCTGAGGCCCGTGCCGAAGGGATTGCTGGGAGAGGATTAAGCCGGCGCGCGGGGAGGCCCCCGTCAGCGGAAACAACATGGCCAGACGGGGGCCTCGTGGGTGGTCGCGATCTTTAATTCTATGCCGAGGCCCGAGACACCATCCGGGATTCCACAGTCAGCACCGTGTCGTGCGTCAGCGGCTGGTTGTCCTCGATCGCAGTGATCAGGTGATCGACCGCCATCAGGCCCATGTGTCGCTCCTGGAGATCGACCGTGGTCAGGGCGGGGGCGGTCAGCTCGGCGATCGGCAGATTGCCGTAGCCGACAACAGCGACCTCGCGGGGGATCTTCCACCCGCCTCGTTGGAGCATCTGGACGATGCGCGCGGCCCAGATGTCGTCGTAAGCGATGATCGCATCAACCCCCGCTTCGAGGACCAGCCGGTCAATCGCGGACTGGGTGTCTGTGCTGTCTGGCCAGGGGTCTGCCGAGCGCGGGAGCCGGACCGTGAACTCATCATTGCGTGACCAGCCGAGGTCTTCGGTGGCGAGATCGACGCCAAGGATGCGGTCATCGAGCCCGTGCTCGTGGCCGACGGGGAGGATCATGCCGATGCGTTGACGACCGGTGTCGGCGAGATAATGAACAACGGAGCGCATCGCGGCGCGATGATCGGGACCGATCCGCGTGTGGCCGGCGTTTGGCGATCCGATGGTGACGACGCGGCGGAAGCGTTCGAGCTGCTCGCCGAGGTTGTCGGCGTGGCCGAGCATCCCACGTGCAAAGCAGATCACGCCATCGAGGTCATAAGGTTCGAGCTGCGCGAGCGCATTGGCCAGCGCGTCCTCAGCGGAAGGCACCGTGTTGACGATCATCTGGTAGCCACGCATCCGCGCCGTGGTCAGCGCCGCCTGGATGATCGGCCCGTGGACAGGGATGGCCCCTGCGGGCAGGAGCAGGCCGAGCAGGCGCGTGGACTTCCCAGCGAGGTGGCGTGCGGCGAGGTTGGGCCGGTAGTCCAGGTCGCGGATGGACTGAGCGATCCGCGTCCTACGCTCTGCGGAGACGAGGTGAAGGTTCTTCTGGTTGAGCACGAACGAGACCTGTGTCTTGGAGACGCCTGCGTGACGGGCTACATCAGCGAGAGTGACCATGATTCGCCCTTTCCGGCCCGCCTCGTTGAGGGGATGTGCGGGCCTATGTGATCGATCCACCCGAGTCCGCCGGCCTCCGCCCGGCGTCGGGCCTCGGGGTTTCCCTTAGCCCGCCCTACATGACGTTACGCCTGCCAATGACAAAAGCGGCGCAGAATCGTGGCTGAATGCGCAAGTTTATCTCTGCGAGCCCAAATTCCCCAGACTTACATAAGTTGAGCACCGCTTACAGGTTAGGTTTCGTGGGCCTGGCTGATTGTGGGCGCAGGGACAAAATGCCCTGGCAGAGGGCGGCTCGCTTGGGAGCAGGGATGATCCGTGGCTTGGATGCTGATGGCGACGAGCGATTCAGGCCAGTCTGTTTGACCTGGTTCTGCGTGTCGAGAGGCCAAGGAGAGGCAGCAGGAGCGCCGCGGCTGTTGGCTCAGGGATGGCGGTGCCGGTCTGACCAAAGTTGCTGGCGAGAATCGAGAGGTCGATGAGGTCAACGGTGTTGTCGCCGTTGAAGTCGCCGCTTGCCCAGCCTGCTTCGGTGGACCCGAAGTTGCCCGCGAGGATCGAGAGGTCGATGAGATCGACGACGGCATCGAGGTTGGCGTCGGCATAGAGCGAGCCGAGGATGTTGGAGATCATCTCATCGATGTCGGCCACGGTGACCTGGTTGTCAGCCGTCAGGTCGGCGAAGTCGAGGAAGCGTGTGTCGCCGAGGAGTTTGAAGAGTTCGTCGATGTCGTAGGCGTCGATCTCGCCATCGACATTGACATCGCCAAAGGTCGCGAGGTTGGGGTTAAAGCGCACGCGGAGTTCTGCGGTGGGGTGATCAAAGACCAGGTCATCAAACGCGCCTGAGTTGATGTCGCCAAAGCTAAATGGCTCTGAAAAGAACAGTGAAGCGACCAGGTAGTTCATCCCGAGGATGCCGGGGAGGGTGAGGGTTTCCTGAGTGACCGGGTCAAGGACGGTGATATCGCCAACGAGGACGGGTGCGTTGAGGTACTTGAGGTGCCGCGGGTCATCCGGGTTGTTGGGATCGCCCTCGGCGGTGGGGATGACGAGTTCATTGAGGAAAAGCCCGGCGAGCTGGGTGGTCCCGCCGATGCCGCCAATGGACAGACGGAACTGATTGGGAGCTGGGGCTCCATCGATGAGCAGCGTTGGCGTGAGGGCGTTTTCGTCGTAGGTGATGCCGAGGTTGGCGGCGACCGCTTCGGAGAGGATTGAGGCGGCGGCACCCGTATCGAACAGCCAGCTATCGGTTGATGCGAGCCCGTTGTGGCGGATGGTGATGCCCGCGGGGGCATCGGATGGGATCGGTTCGCCGGTGAGTACGGCGAGGGGGTTGGGGCCGACGAAGGGGTTGCCATTGAGGGTCGGGGCCTCGGCCTGAGTGGGCGTGACCTGGGTGAAGCGATCGAAGTCGGCGTAGGTCATGCGGATGGAGCGATGGGTGCCGATGTTGGCGGTGGTGGGGTCGCCAAAGTCGTAAACCCGGGTGTCGATGGTGCCCTCGCCCAGGTTGACCAGTCTGGCGTCCATGTGAACGGACTTGTTCTGAAACAGCGGCATGCCGAAGACATCGAGGCCGTCGAGAAGCGGGTTGTCCGTGGCCCCGATGGGACCGATCTGTGTACGGACCGGACCGAAGCTGTGGTCGTAGACGCTGGTGTAGCTGGAGGCGTTGTCGATGTTGGCATCGGGTGTGTAAGGGGCGAGGTCGATGAAGACTTCATCGGAGACGTTGAAGGGGCTGGCTCCGCCGACGCCGACGTCTTCAAAGATGACGTCCTGGCCGCCGAACTGCTGGCGAGGTAGGCCCAGGGCGTCGGCGGTCTGTGTGCTGACGAGGATGCCCGAGGCGCCGGTGTCGTAAAAGGCTTGGATGTTGAAGGTCTCGAAGATGTCGCCGAAGAAGTCCTCCGCGAGGGCGGTCAGGGGCGTGGCGCTGCCGGGCAGCCGGATGGCGGCATTGATGCGGGGCTGGTCGAGAGAGGCGTTCTGGACGCCTTCGATGACGATCGCCTGGCTCGCGGCGGGCACGGCGAGCGTAAGGATCGATGTCAAGATAGAGAAGCCGCAGGTGCGGGCGGTAAGGGTATTGGGCATGGTTGAAGTAGACCCGCTGAAAGGGGTTTGGGCTAGTCGATCAGGGTCTGCTTCTCACGCTGGCCGGGCTGGCGAAATGCGGTGAGGGCGGATTCGATGGAGGGGAAGTCGCGGGTGGTGAAGATGAGGGTGGAGTCGCCGAGGGCGATGCGATCGCGGTCGGCCAGGGGGTGCTCCTGATCACCCTGGAGGGGCTTGTCGGCGACGGTGGTGCCGTGCCTGGAGCCAAGGTCCTGAGCCAGCCAGGCGTCGGATGCTGCGTCGTAACGGACGCGAAGATGCTTGCGGGAAACCCGCTGATCGAGGACCTGGAGGGGGAGGGACTCATCGCGGCCGACGACGACGGTGCCTTCGCGCAGCGGGAGGTACTTCTTCTGATCGGGACCGTCAATGAGGACGAGTGATGCCACGTCCCCACCATAGCAAAGAGGGTGGTTGTCGTGTAGGGGTTAGCGCCGTCAGCGGGGTGGTTAGGCCGAAAAAGAAACAGGCCCGCCTTTCGGCGGGCCTGTCTTATTCGAATCGGTTACTCAGACTAGCTGAGTGTGCCGTTCCGGGTCGTGATTACGCACGACGACGGAGGGCTGCGAGACCACCGAGGGCCAGCAGGGCGGCCGAAGCGGGCTCGGGGATTACTTCGGTGACGCTACCTTCGAAGATCACGTCATTGGCACCGTCACCAACGCCACCGAGGATGGTCGCGGTAACCGTATCGCCATCAGCGATGACGAGCTGGGCCAGACCGAAGGGGGCGCTGCGGTTGCTGTCGAAAGCGAAGACCGCCTCCAGGCTCGTGTCCGACTCGGTGGCCGAGACCAGCAGGTTGGGACGATCGAACGTGAAGAAGCTGTCGGTCGCGGCGAGAGCCGGGAAGAAGACCAGCAGGCCATCGTTCTGGAACTGAGCCGAGAGGCCCTGGACTTCCTGGTTCAGAGGACCAGAGAAGCTGGCGTTCATGGCGTTGAACTCGCCATCACCAACGAGGGTGAGGGTGTAGGTGCTGTAGCCAGCGAGACCCGTGGTCGGGGCCGAGGTGACTTCCAAGCTCAGGGCCGAGGCCGACGAGGCGGCGGCGAGAGCAACGGTAAGAGCGGAAACAGTCTTGAACATCTTAGTTTCTCCTTCGAAATCGGGAAAAAGGTGTGCGAGCAAAAGAACTATACACCAAACAGTGGTGTGTGCAAACGTTAGTTATGAGTTACTTACGTGAACGACGGAGGGCGGCGAGGGCACCGAGGCCGACGAGGGCCGCACCTGCGGGCTCAGGAACTGCGGCGACGAAGCCGAAGTTGGAAGCCAGGGTAGATAGGTCGATCAGGTCGACTACGCCGTCTGAGAGGGGGTTGAAGTTGCCTTCACCCCAGCCGCCCGAGAGGCCGAAGTTGGTGGCGAGGGCAGAGAGGTCGATCAGGTCGACGGCGCCATCGAGGTTGGCATCGCCGTAGACGGTGCCGAGGACACCTTCGATGAGGTAGTCGAGATCGACTTCATCGAGGACGAAGATTTCGTTCTCAGTGGCTGGGTCAGCAAGGGGGATACCGGTGAGTTCCGAATCCCAGACGCGGACGATGTCGTAGGTCAGCCAGCGATCCCAATCGGCGTTGAGGTAGCCGATGGTGCCGGTGGGGTTGGTGAGGATTTCGTTGACCAAGAGGTCAACATCGGTGCCGTTGGCGACGCCGTCAAAGTTGAAGTCCGCACGGATGCGGGCTGCGTTGAAGGAAGGAGCCGAGGTGGCGACTTCGAGGATCGCGTTGTCAATGATGGCGAAGTTGGCACCTTCTGGGCTGGCCGCGAGGGATCCAAGGAACGGGTCCTGAAAAGCGACCATCGGGTAGCCAGCGCCTGAGGAGGTCTGGTCGGTGCCTTCCTGGGTGGTGTAGTTGGCGACATCTTCCTGGAAGAGGACGACGGTGCCATCGATCACGTAGGTGATGTCACCATCGACGTAGTAGATCTCATGGGTGTTCCAGCCACCGCCGGTGACGGTCTGTGACCCGCCGGGATCGGCGAAGCCACCGGTGACGGTGCCGGTGTAGGTGATGCCAGCACCCGGGACGCCGGCCTGATTGGAGTTAAAGCCAGTCGAGGGGAAGGCGTTGCGGAGCTTGGCGGAGTATCCGTGGTCGGAGATGGCACCGTCGGAGAGCGTGGAAACGCGGGGGCCGGAGACCGATGAGCCCAGGATGGGATCGGCAACGGCCTGGATGTTGGCGTTGCCGGGGTAGAGCGTGCGGATATCGACGACGGTGGTCATCTCGACGTAAGAGGCGGCCAGGCCGGAGCGATTTTCCTGAACGACGTCGCCGTTAATATCGGTTTCGAAGTCGAAGCGAGGGGCAACCCAGAATCCGCCGTAGTTGGGGGCCCAGTCGATGCTGGAGCCGGAGTCAGCGGTGCTGACGAGGGACTGGCCCTGATTCGTCGTGGTGGGTGTTCCGATCTGCTGTCCACGGACGCGGACGTCGGTGGTGCTGGTGAAGTTGATGCCACCACCCGCGACGTTGGTCGTGCCGGTGAAAGTGCCGGTGAAGCGATCGTCGTCGCCGGTCGCGTGGAGCATGTCGAACTTGAAGACGTAGTTGGGGTTGGCGGTACCCGTACCGACCATGGGGGCACCGGTGCCGAAGAGGGCCGAGAGTGCCGGGCCTGTGCCGAAGTTGGCGTTGAGGCTGTCATCGTTGGCGGAGATCAGGATGCCGGTGGTGGAGCCGCCGCCGTTGGGCGAGGCGGGGAGGGTGTAGCGGAAGCCGTCGCCGAGGTCGGCGGCGTTGACGCCGTAGGCACCCACGTCGGCGTAACGCTGGAAGTCGGAGTAGTCGAGGTCGAAGATAGCGACGCCGGTGCCGCCATCGACTTCACCACTGAGGTGGGTCCAGTCGGAAGCGCTGTCGCTAAAGTTGTAGATGACCTGGGCGTTGGCCGAGGTCGCTGCGACGAGGGCAGCGCCGAGGAGGGCTGAGGTGGTGATTCGTGAGTTCATATTGCTATCTCTCCTTCGAGGGGACTTAATCGGATGACCGAACGTGGATCAACCTATGTGACATGCAGGCTTAACGATGTGTCCTTGAGTGAATAGAAGGTTTTGCCTTCCGAGCGATTCTCCCAATGCTGATGCTGAGGACTTCTCGACTCACTCTTATAGGACTAACGTACAATGTGTGCAGTGTGCCTCAAGACGAGGCAGAAGTCAATGGCGGTTTCGGCTGAGGTAGGGGTTTTTCGCACATCTGGGGTACGATTTTCGTCCTAATCGGCCTAAACGTCTGTTTGACGGGGGTTCTGGCAAGTTGGGTAGTTTTGGCTGTGGCGATGAATGAATTCTATGGGTCGATCACGGAGTATGGCCAAGTCTTATGCAAACTATTCCTGTGTTATACTGATGGGTTCGCGGCTGGCGGAGGGCTAGCAAGCGGTGTTCGCATATTTTGTGGAAGATAAGGACAGCTTATGACACACGTTCTGCTCCTGGGTGCCGGCAAGATCGGTACGGCAATCGCGACCTTTCTCAAATCGACAGGTGAGTACGACGTGCTGGTTGGGGATGTGAATGAGTCGGCGCTGGCGATCGTGAGCGAGCGAGCCGGGGTGTCTACGCGTCGGGTGGACGTGACGGACCGCTCGCAGCTGCTGGACGCCTTGAAGGGTCGGACGGTGGTGATCTCGGCGTTGTCTTATATGTTCAACCCGCTGGTGGCGGAGACGGCCTTAGAGGCTGGGGCGAGCTACTTTGACCTGACTGAGGACGTGGAGACGACGCGACGGGTTCAGGCCGTTTCGGCCAAGGCCGCGGATGGGCAGATCTTCATGCCGCAGTGCGGGCTGGCCCCTGGTTTTGTGGGGATCGTGGCGCACGATGTGGCCAAGCGGCTGGACTCGATCGACAGCGTTCAGATGCGGGTCGGGGCGCTGCCGATGTATCCGACGAATATGTTGAAATACAACCTGACGTGGTCGACGGATGGGTTGATCAACGAGTATTGCAATCCGTGCGAGGCGATTCACCGGGGCAAGAAGACCGAGGTCCTGGCTCTGGAGGGGTTGGAGCACTTTTCGGTGGACGGGGTGCGTTACGAGGCGTTTAACACATCGGGCGGGTTAGGGACGCTTTGCGAGACGCTAGAAGGCAAGGTTCAGACGCTGAACTACAAGACGGTTCGCTACATGGGGCATCGCGACCTGGCGGATTTCCTGATCAACGGGCTGCGGATGAACAGCAAGCGGGATGTGCTCAAGTCGATCCTTGAGGACGCGATTCCTATGACGACGCAGGACGTGGTGATTGTGTTCTGCACGGCGACGGGGATGATCGACGGTCGCTATTCGCAGATCAGTGACGCCCGGAAGATTTATCACGGGACCGTGGACGGAGCGCACTGGAGTGCGATCCAGATCACGACGGCTGCGGGCATCTGCGCTGCGGTGGACCTGCACACACAGAGTAAGTTGCCGCGGAAGGGTTTTGTGGCTCAGGAGCAGGTGCTGCTGGAGGATTTCCTCGCCAACCGTTTCGGTCAGTACTACGACTATGTGGGTCACCCGACGGTCAAGGTGAAGCATGTCGAGGCGGTCATCGAGTCGGTGTAGCGGCGGGGTTTACTGAGCGTTTTGTTTTATTTCCGGGCCAATTGGGTCCGGCCGGCGGGTTTGCTTTGATCACGACATCAATCTGTAAGGACACTGTGGCGATGAGCGATTTTGATTCGGTACTCAAGGGCCTTGGACTGACGAGCCATCCCGACGCGCTGGCGATCGGGCATTCGAGCCGTGCGTGTTCGGGGGCGAGTCTGACGGTGACCAGCCCGATTGATGGTCGCGCGTTGGCGACGATGAAGCTGGCTACGCCCGGGGATGCCGAGAAGGCGATTGATGCGGCAGCCGAGGCGTTTGTGTCGTGGCGGACCGTGCCAGGTCCGCAGCGTGGCGAGCTGGTTCGTCGTTACGGCAACAAGCTGCGGGAGCACAAGCAAGCTCTGGGGGCGCTGGTGACGTGGGAAGTCGGCAAGATCCCGGCTGAGGCGGAGGGTGAAGTCCAGGAAATGATTGATATCTGCGACTTCGCGGTCGGTTTGAGTCGGCAGTTGTATGGCTTGTCGATCCAGAGTGAGCGGCCAGGGCATCGGCTCACGGAGCAGTGGCACCCGCTCGGCGCGATCGGGGTGATCTCGGCATTCAACTTCCCTGTGGCGGTGTGGGCATGGAATGCTGCGTTGGCTTTGGTGTGCGGGGATTCGGTGGTGTGGAAACCGTCGGAGAAGGCCCCGCTTTGTGCGTTGGCGTGTCATGGGTTGCTGATGGAGACGATCAAGGAGTCGGCAGATCTTGAGGCACCGGAGGGGTTGTCGTCAGTGGTGATTGGTTTGCGGGATGTGGGTGAGGCGTTGTCGGGATCGAAGAAGCTGCCGTTGGTGTCGGCGACGGGTTCGGTACCGATGGGCAAAGCGGTGGGTGCTGCGGTAGGTGCTCGGCTCGGCCGGGCGTTGCTGGAGCTGGGCGGAAACAACGCGATGATTGTTACGCCTACGGCTGACCTCGATCTGGCGGTGCGGGCGATCACGTTCTCTGCGGTGGGGACTGCGGGCCAGCGGTGCACAACGCTGCGGCGGCTGATCGTGCATGAGAGCCTGAAAGATGAAGTGGTTGGCAAGCTGGAGAAGATTTTTTCGAGCGTGAAGATCGGCGATCCGACGCAGCCGGGTGTGCTGGTGGGGCCGCTGATTGATGCGGCGGCGGGGGATGCGATGGAGGCCTCGCTGGCGAAGGCCAAGGAGCAAGGCGGGAAGGTCCGTGGCGGCGGGAAGTTGACTGAGGGTGTTCCGGCGGGCGGGACGTATGTGAAGCCAGCGATCGTGGAGATCGATGCCAAGGCTCCGATCGTGCAGCATGAGACGTTTGCTCCGATTCTGTATGTGATGACGTATCGTGACCTGGATGAGGCGATTGCGATCCAGAATCATGTGCCGCAGGGCCTAAGCAGTGCTATTTTTACAGGGAGTGTTCTCGACGCTGAGGTCTTCTGCAGTCCAGCGGGTTCGGACTGCGGGATTGCGAATGTGAACATCGGCACCAGTGGCGCAGAGATCGGTGGCGCGTTCGGCGGCGAGAAGGAGACGGGTGGGGGGCGCGAGAGCGGGTCGGATTCGTGGAAGAACTACATGAGACGTTCGACGAACACGGTGAACTACACGACCGCCCTGCCGTTGGCGCAGGGGATCAAGTTTGATGTTTGACGGTTAGTTTTTTGAAGGGCCCGCCATGATGTTTCGGTTGCTGCCTGCTCTGCTAGCTCTGCTGGTTTCGCCGATGGTGGCGGCTGCCGGGACGATCGAGGTGTTTGGCCGGGTCGGCGATCTGATCCGGGTTGATCTCAAGGCGGCACGGGGTGGGACAAGCTTTGATCTTGGGTCGGTCATTGGCGGCGGGTTTGAGGTCCTGACTTCGGATGATGTGGAGGGACTGCCGTTTGCACAGACCGGGCGTTTTTATGTCGTGCCGGGTGTTGTGAACACGCCAAGGCGGAGCACCGAGTCGATCCTTGACCGAGGGTTCCAGGGGACGGTGCAGGTTCCTGTAACGATTGATGGGCTAGCACAGGATGTCGCTGTCACGGTGCGGCCTGGGTTCACCTACGACGGTCCGCTGCGGATACCTAACGATGGATCGAGTGTGGCGGTCGCGGCGGCGCAGCAGCGGCTGAACTTTCTGGGCTATCAGAAGGCGGGTGGAGGGTCGCTGGTGGTGGACGGGCTGACTGGCGCGGCGACACAGTCGGCGGTCCGGCTGTTTCAGGCGGTGGTGACGGCTACCGGGGAAGTGAATCCCGGCGGGTTTAGTGGGAATCTGGATGCGGGGACTGTGGCTTATCTGAATCTGGGCGGGACGCCGGAGTGGGTGAACCTGATTGACCCTGATCTGCCTTCAGCGGGTGGGCAGCGAGGCGGCGGATCGGTCGTGACGCATCCGAATGGGGTGCGGGGCAACTTCGACATCTGGACCAGCACGAGTGAGCGTTACGCGTCGAGTTGGACGATTGACACGGTGCTGGCGGCATCGGAAGCGATGCCGGGTCAGCACATCAACGCGATGACCATGCGGGACGGTGTGGGGTCGGTCTGCTGTCACAGCACGCACCAGGCGGGGCTGGATATCGATGTGCATATCCCGAGCTCGGTGTGGAACTACGGCAACGGGTCGCTGTCGGCAGATGAGCTGGAGGCGGTCGCGATCATGCGGGCGTTTTATGAGAACACGCCTTCGGGGGCGCGGGTCTGGCGGATCATTGTAAGCAACAACGACGTCCGGGAGGAGTTCAACAGGCAAACGGGGACGTCGGTCGCGGTCGGTGATTCCTCGGGCGTGCACCTGAATCACCTGCATATTGACCTGCAGCGGACGCGGCCGGCGTCGGGGCCTTCGGTGGCTGACGGCGATCTCGACCTGGATGACGTGCTCACTGTGGCGGATATCGACCTACTGGGATCGAATCTGGGCGGGGACCCGTTCTATTTTGATCTCACAGGCGATGGTGTCGTCGATGGCGACGATCTGGATGAGCTGGTGTGGAACGAGTTCGGTACGGTCTACGGGGACGCGAATCTCGATGGCGGGGTTGATCTCATCGACCTGTCGTCGCTGGCTGGTGGGTTCGGGCTAGCGGATCTTGGTTGGGGCGGGGGTGATTTCAACGCCGATGGGATGACGGACCTGATTGACCTGTCGCTGCTGGCCGGGAACTTTGGCGGGGGACAAGGGGTGCCAGAGCCCGTTGGCCAGTTGGCCTTTGTGCTGGCTACGACGATGCTAAGAAGAAAGCCGCGGTGTTAAACCGCGGCTTACAAGGTTTGGGTTGATGGGGTTCCTCACGCAGCACGCCAGAGGTGTGCCATGTGCCACCCGGAATCAGAATGGCATGCCGTCGAGTTCCTTCTTGGCACCCTCGACGACACGGTCCCAGTCGAACGCGGGGCCGGGGTCCTGCTTGACCTCGGTGAGGTGGTAGTGGCCGATGAGGCCGCGGAAGTTTTCCTGTTCTTCCATGGGCATCACGACCATAAGCGGGTCGCCGTTGGGGTCGGTGGGGTACTGAAGTTCGATGAGGGGGAAGACCTTGTGGAGGGCAGCGGTGAGTTTGATGAGGGAGTCATACTGCTCGGGCGTGAGGTCGTACTGGTAACGGGTTTCGTTCTGGACCGGGCCTTCGATCATGTGCTGGCGGATGGGGTAGCCGACGAAGTTCTTGGTGAGGACCCCGCCATCGCCGAGGGATTCGGGGACGGTGATGCGAACACGGCCTTTGTCATCGCGGGCGTACCAGCGGTCGAAGACCGGATCGTTGGGGTCGCGGTAGGCGCCCATGTTGGCGATCTCGATGCCGATGGAGCGGGAGTTGGCGTGACCGGCGTGCCAGGCGCGTTCTTTGAGGTCGAGGGTCTGGTAGATGGTGCCGTCGATGTCGAGCATGAAGTGAACCGAGAGCGTGCGCATGTCATGGAGCACTTTGAAGCACTGCTGGGAGGTCCCACAGACGTCGTAGTGGATGACGAACTGATCCACGGTGCGCTGGAGCAGGGGGAGGTCCCAGCCGCCGCCTCGGATCTGTTCGAGGGTCTCGGCGGGCCAGTCGCCTTTGTGGCGGAGGTTGAAGCGGTTGGGCTCGCGGACGAACTCCTTGGAGGCGTCCCAGTGGGATTCTTCCCAGGCGGAGAAGCGTCGTTCGACGCGGTAGGCGTCGTAGCCGTTGGGGTCGGTCCAGAGGACGACAGGTGCTCCGGTGTGGAAATACTGGCCAGCGGCAACGATCTCGTCGCCTTGGCGTTCGAAGGCGCTGGTGCCGGGGGTGGCGGAGCAGCCGGTCATCAGGAGGATGCCTGTGAGGATGGGCAAGAGGGCGAGTCGGGCAAAGAGGGGCATAAAAAGGCTCCGGAGGGTGTCATGGCTAAAACCGAGCTGCCTGTGGCGAAGTTTTTGGCCTGCGGCCGATGTAAGTCTTATACTAAAGTCTAGAAGATCGCGGAAGTCGATTAATCCCTAATGATGATGTAGAGCCGTCTCGTGGCCTGCGGGTTTTGTGGTTCTGGGTCGGGCTTCCGTGAGTCAAACCAAAATTGAGGACAGATTCTATGAGACTGAGTAAGACCCTAAACAGTGCATTTACGCTGATTGAGTTGCTGGTGGTGATTTCGATCATCGCGCTGCTGATCGGGATCCTGCTGCCGGCCCTGGGGGCGGCGCGGAACACGGCGCGGAATGTGGCATGTTTGTCGAACATTCGGCAGTTGGCGATAGCGAACTACTCGTACGCTACAGACAATGCTGGCTTCTATGTCCGACATGCCGAAAGCATGACTGCCAGTCCATTTTCCATGCGACTTGGGAATACTACTGAGTACTGGTGGTCATCAAAGCTAGTCTTGGGCAGCTACATGCCTGGACCTGCAACTTTTACTTGCCCAAGCTTCGAGACTTCACACTCGGAACTGCTTGAAGCGGGTATTGATCGGACCGGTAGTTCCTCGGATGCTAACCACCCCGGGAACAGCCGATGGAACACGGTGCATTACGGTGCCAATGCTTTTTTCCTGACCAATAGCTTCTGGTTCGGCAAGCTTGGCACCGGCTTCACCATCCCAGGCATTAGCGTTAGTCAAATGGATGCTCAATATCAACAGAACCAGAGCTTGAACGTAGTGACGTCAGAAGGGCCAATCAATACCGCCAATCTGGATTGGGTTCGTAATCCTACCGAGACGATTGCTTTTGCAGATTCAAAGGACAGGGCATTGGAGCTCTCTTCGTCCGGAGGCGGGTCGGGTCAGCGTGGCGGAGGTTCTTCGGCGGGTGGCTTGAACCAAGGCGGTGCGACACAGGGTGTTGGGTATCTGTATCCGGCTGGTGATGCCGCTGCTGGACAGGGAGGCTATGCACACGCCAGGCACAGCAATAGCATCAATGTTGCATGGGCGGATGGACATGCAAGTCCGGTAGCTATCGATCCTGAGCCAGGACTGGATGTTCCTGATGACCCTTACGACCTGAACGAACTGACCTCAATTCGTGCAAGCGATATCGAGGGCGTTAGTGCTGGTGGCGGGCAACGTGGTGGCGGGACCACCAACAGTAACGTCCAGGGCGGTGCCTACCTCGACAACCCGTGGGATCTCTGGTAACTCTCCCTTCCACGCTGGCGCGGTTTGATCTCGCTTAGGCTGGCGTGAAGGGATGATGGCATGATGAACTGGATCTGGGCGGGGCTGCTGGTGGCGGCCCTGCTTTTTGCATTCGGCGCGGATTTTTCGGACATCACGAGTGATCGGTATCGGAACGGGGAGGCGGTGCCGGTCGAGCTTTCATACGAGGGGGCTCTGACGGAGACGTTTCGGCCGGTGGAGGTGACGATCCTACCCGGGGCGTTTGTGTCTCATTTCGGGATTGAGGATGTGGGTGCCGCGGAGGAGATCCAGCGTCTGCTGGGCGAGCCGTTGGCTGGGGAGATTCGGGAGACGTCGGATGGCGTCGTGGAGCTGGTGCTGCCTGGGGACACGGTGTTGCCGGAGCCGCTGGCGACGATTGTGGGGATCGAATCGAATCAGCTGCGCAACGGCGGGATCGTGGCGAGGGTGACGGCGGATGGGAGGGGACTAGATTTCGAGTCCGTACGGCTGCTGAAGCTCAAGGGTCTGATGGCACGGGCCTTTGATGATGTGGAGTTCGCTGTGACCCTGTCTCTGGGGCTGATCGGGGTGTTGGCATTGTTCCTGGGGTTGCTGCGGATCGCTGAGAAGGCGGGGCTGATTGACCTGCTGGTGTGGTTCGTGCGGCCGGTGCTGGGTCCGTTGTTCCCGGAGATCCCGAAGGGGCATCCGGCGATGGGGATGATCGCGTTGAACCTGTCGGCGAACGTGCTGGGGCTGGGCAATGCTGCAACCCCGCTGGGGCTCAAGGCGATGAATGAGTTGCAGAAGCTCAACAGCACGAAGGACACGGCAACGAACAGTATGGTGATGCTGCTGGCGATGAACACCGCGAGCGTGCAGTTGATCCCGCCGGTGACGGTGATGGCGATCATGGGCGTGGTGGCGATCGACCTGTATCTGTCGATCCTGCTGGTGACGGGGTTGTCTCTGGTGTTTGCGATCACCCTGGCGAAGCTAACTGAGGGCTGGGGTTCATTCGGGAGGACGAACCCGGCGAAGACGCCTGTGTCGGCTCCGACGGAAGGGGGTGGGGCATAATGGACCTGCTGCGAGAGTACGCGACGGATTTCGGTGTCTTTGTGGTGCTGTTCATGATGGTGGGGTTCCCGGTGATCGGGATCCTGCGTGGCGTGAACGTGTACGAGGAGTTTGTGGAGGGCGCCAAGGAGGGGTTTAACATCGCGGTGATGATCATCCCGTACTTGGTGGCGATTCTGTTTGCGATCGGGTTGCTGCGGGAATCGGGTGGGCTCAGCGCGATCGCGGAGTTTCTGCGACCGGCGTTTGAGGTGCTGGGGATCCCGCCTGAGATCCTGCCGATGGCCGTGACGCGCCCGCTGACGGGTGGCGGGTCGGTCGGCGTGCTGGGTGATATGGTCAACAACTACGGTGTTGATCACATCGTGACGAAGATCTCGGCGGTGATTTTTGGATCGACGGAGACGACGTTCTACATCATCGCGGTGTATTTCGGTGCTGTGGGGATCCGGAAGATCCGTCACGCGGCGCTGGTGGGGCTTTCGGCGGATGTGTTTGCCATCATCATGGCGATCTACATTGTGCAGTGGCTGAATGGTTGAGTCTTGTATCCGATCGAGCATGGTCCCTGGTTGATATGGAGTTGATTCGTTATGGCAGACGTTTCTCGGCGGCGTGACGTGATCACCTCGGGCTGGTGTCCGAGCCTTGTGGTGTTGTTGTTGGTGATGATGACCTGCCTCGCGGGTTGTCAGACGATGCTCGAACCGAGGCCGACGGCGGCGAGCAACCCCCCTGCTGTTACAGAGGCGTCTTATGGTGAGTTGTTGGGCTTGCGGCTGGATGAGGTGCTGAATCGGCTGGAGGAATCCGGGACGGTGGTGGGGGTGCGTGTGCTGGATGCGGAGACCGGGGACGAGTTGACTGCGAATGCGTGGGCGGACTACCCGCTCAAGCCGGCGTCGAACATGAAGCTGATCAGCACGGCGATCGCGCTGGAGGTGCTGGGGCCGGAGCACACGTTCAAGACGTATCTGGCGCGAGAGGGTGAAGACCTCTATGTGGTGGGGACGGGGGACCCGGCGGTGGCGGACCCGGCGATCGCAGAGGCTCGGGGCGAGGAGCTGCTGGCGGTGTTTGATCGGTGGGCTGATGCGCTCAAGGCAGCGGGGATCACGGAGGTCAGCGGAGGGATCGTGGTGGATGAGTCGGCATACGAGAGCTTTCATACGCATCCGAGCTGGTGGCCGGAGGACCTGCTGTATTACTACGGGGCCCCGGTGTCGGCGCTGAATCTCAATGACAACTGTGTGGACATCACGGCAGAGGTGACTTCCGCTGGCCGGCCGGTGAAGGTGTCGCTGGTGCCAGCGACGCAGTCGGTCGAGGTGGTCAACCGGATGACGACGGACGATGGCGTGGAGCCTCACGAGCAAGCATCGGTGTACAAGGTGTCGGGCAAGAACACCTATGTGCTGACGGGCGAGTTGAAGGACGGACCGATGACGGCGAGTTTGCCGGTGTCGGACGCGGCGATGTTTTTTGGCGATGCGCTGCGGACGGCGTTACTGGAACGGGGGATTGTCGTGACCGGCGGGGTCCGGAAGGGAGTCTGGCCCGGAGAGGCGGGGATCGATGGGGACGAGCGGGTCGTGGCGGTGCACGAATCGACCATGGACGAGGTGCTCAAGCGGACCAACAAGCCGAGTATGAACCTGTTTGCCGATGCGCTGATGAAGGCGGCCGGTCTGGCGCATCAGCGGGCGAATGACCGGCCGTATCCGGGGTCGTGGCTCTCGGGGCGACGGGCCGTGGAGGCCTGGTTTGAGGAGGAGGGCATCGAGTCGATCGGGCTGGTGATCGCGGACGGATCGGGGTTGTCTCACAACAACCGGGTGACGGCGCGGATGATCTCGGACATGCTCCTGGTGATGCACCGGCACGAGGATGCGGCGATGTTCAAGGATTCGCTGACGATCGCTGGAGTGGACGGGACGCTGCGGCGGCGGATGACGGATATCGCTGGAGCGATGCGGGGCAAGACGGGGACGATCACCGGCGCGAGTGCGCTGTCGGGTTATGTGACGACCGAGGATGGACGTGAGCTGATCTTCTCGATCATCCACAACCGGAACCCGAGTTCGCGGGCGGCGCGGGCGCTACAGGATGAGGCGGTGCGGGTGATGTACTACGGGGCGGACTGGTCGCCGGAGCCTGCGGCTGCGGCTGCGGCTGCGGCTGCGGAGTAAATTGTTGTTGACTGATTGAGGATTGATGCATGAGGCGTTTTGCGAGCTGTCTGGCTGTGGTCTGGTTGTTGTTTGTCGCCGGTGCCTGCTGGGCAACGGTGGCGGAGCTAGGGGAGCGGGTCGGTGCCATCCTGAATCAAGTCGATCAGGAAGGTTTGGTGGTGGCGGCACGGGTGGTGGACCTGGAGACTGGCGCGGTCATCTTCGAGCAGAATGCGGATCAGCCCGTGAAGCCGGCGTCGAACCTGAAGCTGCTGGTCACGGCGGCGGCGCTGGACAAGCTGGGGCCGGAGGCGACGCTGGATACTTATCTGTATCTGGCGGGTGATGATCTGGTGGTGGTGGGGACGGGTGATCCGGCGTTCGGGGACCTGACGATCATGCAGGATCAGGGGCGGACGATGCTGGCGGGGTTTGATGACTGGGCGGAGGCGCTCAAGGCGAGGGGAATCACGGAGATCAAGGGTGACCTGCGTTACTACGACGGGGCGCTCGGTGATGAGTGGATCAGTCCGACATGGAGCCGTGGAAACCTGGTGCATTGGTACGGGGCTCCGTCGGCGGGGTTGAACCTGAACAACAACTGTATTGACATCGTGGTGGAGCCGATCGAGGGAAGTGATGGGGTGGGCCGGGTGAGCTATCTGCCCGAGGCGGCGATGATCCGGGTGGAGAATCGGACGGGTGGTGAAGGATCACTTCGGGTGGACAAGACGCCTGGGAAGCACGAGTACATCGTGACGGGGAAGGTGGAGCGAACGCGGACGTTTTACAAGCCGGTGGATGATCCGGGGCGGTTTTTTGCGGAGGCGCTCAGGGCGCATCTGGAGCGGCGGGGGATTGAGATCAATGGAGAGATTATTTGGCAGCCGAACGCAGAACGATCGGCTGAAGCCGTGCTGGTTGTGGCCCATGAGACCCCCCTGCTGCCCGTGCTCAAGCGAGTGAACAGCAACAGCCAGAACATGATGGCGGATGCACTGATGCGCATGGCGTTTCCGGCCAGAGCAATCAATCAGAATGATGAGATTGTGGAAGACTGGGAGCTTTCCGGGCTTCAAGTCCTAGGCCAACTTCAGGAGATAAGAACGCTGGTGCATGATGCCCGTGTTTTGGATGGCTCTGGCTTGTCTCACGACAACCGCGTCACGACGCTCCTGCTGTCTGGACTTTTGGTTTTGATGTCTTCCCACGAATATGCAGCGACCTACTACGACTCCCTCGCCATCGCCGGCGAGCGGGGATCGCTGCGGAATCGGATGAAGGAGGTGGCCGGGAAGGTCCGAGGAAAGACGGGAACGATCTCGGGGGTGCGGGCGAGCAGCGGGTATATCGAGACAGAGGAGGGTCGGAAGGTTGTTTATTCGCTGATCTATAACGAGGTCGCTGGCGGGAATGCAGGGAAGGTGCTGGCGGCGATGGACGAGGCCTGCGTGACGGTCCAGCAGTGGGATGATTGGGATTAGTTGAGTTTCTGAGTCGAGGGCTCGCCGTGCTTGACCTCGGCCGCCCAGCGACTTCGATCGTTACTCAGGCGTTGAGCCAATCCCAGTTCACAAGGTTGAAGTGGGCGTCGGGGGTGAGTTCGAAGGTGGCACCGAGGGGTAGTGGCGCGAAGCCGGGGCCGTGACCGACGGGGAGGCCGGTGAGAACCGGGATGCCACGTTCGCGGCAGGGGTTGATCAGCATGTGTTCGAGGGCCTCGGCCTGGGAGACCTGCGGGCGGAGGTCAGCGAGGCGACCGGCGGGGAGATGGGAGACGCCCCGATCCGCGAGTTCGGGGAGTTCCGAGGGGTCGGGTGCGGAGGCCAAGCGTTTGCCGGCTTCGTCGTCGCAGTTGGTGAAGTCGCCGAGGACCACGCCTGCGATGTCATCGAATGAGCCGGACTGCCAGAGGTGGGTGATAAAGCCGTCGAGCCGGTAGTGGTGCTCGTTGAGGTCCTCGAAGAAGAGGATCTTTCCGCTCTTGGACTTGGGTTGCCAGGGTGTGCCGAAGAGGGCGTTCCAGACCGAGACATTCCCCCCCACCACCGGTCCCCTGACAGGCTTCGCGGGCGCGTCGGTGAGATAGCGGAAGGCTTGGCCGTGCCAGGCGGGTGGCGCTTGTTTGCCATGAGCCCAAGCGAGAGTGGTCTCGAACTCGGTGGCGTCCATGGTGTTGAACGAGAGTGAGGCAGGCATGTTGGCGTGGAGGGTGGACCAGTTCCAGTGGTCGGCGACGTAGGCGTGGAGTGCGGTGATGTCGGAGTAGCCGATCAGCAGCTTGTGTGGAGGGACGCCGTGCTTGGTGGCTTTCTCGTCGAGCAGGGGCAGTAGCTTGGCGGCGCCGTATCCGCCTCGGGCGGCCCAGACAATGTCGATATCGGGGTCGCGGCCAGCATCGTAGAGGGCCTGGGCACGGGCCTGATCGGTGCCCGCGTGGATGTACCAGGTTTGGCTGACCTGGTCGGCGACCTTGAGAGAAAAGCCGGCATTGCGGAGGCGACTGAGTCCGATCTCCAGCTCAATCGGCGGGACGACAGAGGACGGGGCGACGATGGCGACACGTGTTTTGGCGGGGTTTGGCATGCCAGACAGGGTAGCGGATCGGGGCCGGGTGGCGGGGGCTGGCGGGTGCCCTATCATCTTGGGTTCTCAGAGTTTGTGAGGATGTTTAAGTGATGATTCAGCCTGCTGCGACGACCCACCGGACTTTCGATCTTCCAGCGATCGAGCGCGACTTACAGGCCGTAACTCGTGGGGAGGTGATGACGGACATCGTGAGCCGGGGGATCCACGCGACGGACGCATCGCACTATCAGATCATGCCAACGTGTGTGGTGGTACCAATGGATGAGGCGGACTGCGTGGCGGCGGTGCAGGTGGCGGCGAAGCACGGGCTGCCAGTGACGGCGCGGGGCGCGGGGACGTCGCTGTCTGGCCAGACGCATGGCGTGGGCATGGTGCTGGATGTGTCCAAGCACATGGACCGTGTGCTGGAGGTGAACGCGGAGGAGCGGTGGGCGCGGGTGCAGCCGGGTGTGGTCAGAGATCGGCTTAATGCGGAGTTGAAGTCGGCCGGGCTTCATTTTGCTCCGGACCCCGCGACGGGCTCGCGGGCGACGGTGGGTGGGATCATTGGGAACAACTCGTCGGGGACACGGTCAATTCTTTATGGCAAGGCGCAAGAGAACCTGATCGGATGCCGGGTGCTGCTGTCGGACGGGACCGTACTGGACCTGGACGCCTGTGATTGGGATCGGTGGTCGGCCAAGAGCCAGCAGGACGATCGCGAAGGGGCGATCTACAGGCGAGTTGGACAGATTATTGAGTCGAATAAGCAGGAGATTGCGGCGCGGTTCCCGAAGGTGATGCGCAAGGTTGGGGGCTACAACCTCGATGCGTTTCTGAGTGACCCGGCGACGACGCCTTGGAATCTGAGTGATCTGATCGTTGGTTCCGAGGGAACGCTCGGCGTCCTTCTTGAAGCGAAGATCAAGCTCGTCGAGAACCCCAAGGCGACGGCGTTGTGCGTCGTTCACTTTGATGAGCTGCTCCCGGCGCTCACCGGCTTGCCGGCGATGTTGGAGCACGGGCCGTCAGCAGTGGAGTTGCTGGATCACTATGTCATCGACCAAGCGATGGTCAACCCGGCGACTAAGGACCTGTGTCACTTTATGGAGGGGCATCCCAAGGCGGTTCAGATCGTCGAGTTTTATGGGATGGATCAGGAAGACGCGTCGCAGAAGGCAGAGCGGTTCGCCGAGGACATGAAGTCCAAAGGCATTGGATTCGCGCAGGCGGTGCGTCGTGATCCTAAGGAGATCGCCGAGGCGTGGGACGTTCGGAAACTGGGGCTGGGGCTGATCTCGAACACGCCAGGGCCCAGGAAGGCATTGGACTTTGTGGATGATGCCTGCATCCCCGTCGAGCATCTTCCGGCATATGTCGAGCGGCTGCTGAAAGTCTGTGAGGAGCACGGGACCAGTGCTGCGGTCTACGCGCACGCCTCGGTCGGTGTGCTGCATATCAAGCCTCTGATTGATCTGCATCACGAGGAAGAGCAGCAGAAGATGCGGGCGATTGCTTGGGCGGCGTTTAAGATGTGCAAGGAATATGGCGGGTCGTGGTCTGGCGAACACGGCGACGGATTGGTACGTGGTGAGTTCGTGAGGCCGTTCTTCGGAGACCAGATTTATCACGCTTTCGAGGAAGTCAAGAGCCTGTTCGACCCGGCGTGGTTGATGAATCCGAACAAGATTCTCGATGCCCCGTCGATGACCGAGCACCTGCGGTACGGCAAGGAGTATCGGCTCGATGTCATCCGAGAGACCGAGTCAAAGACGAACTACCACTACCGGGACCAAGGCGGTTTTGCGCACGCTGTCGAGCAGTGCAACGGCGTCGGAGCGTGCCGCAAAGTGGGCTCTGGGACGATGTGCCCTTCCTATATGGCGACCAAGGACGAGGAAGCATCGACGCGCGGTCGAGCCAATGCGCTGCGGATGGCGATGTCGGGCCAGCTAGGTGTGGACGCGATGACCGGCAAGCGGATGAAAGAAGTCCTGGAGCTTTGCCTGGCGTGCAAAGCGTGCAAGACCGAGTGCCCCAACGCTGTGGACATGGCGAAAATGAAATCGGACGTGCTGCAGATGATGCACGACCAGGGCGGCCTACCGGTGGGCTATCGGTTAATGGGAGATTCGCCGACGGCTGCGCGGCTGGTTTGCGGACCGCTGGCGCCGGTCGTCAACTTCGTGCAGGGTCTCTCGCCGTTCAAGTGGGTGCTTGAGAAGGTGGCGGGGATCGATTCACGACGACCACTGCCAAAGTTTGCCTCGTGGTCCCTGCAGGGCTGGTTCCGCAAGCGTTCGCGCCCGGCCAGCGGGACCGAGAAGACCGAGGTTGTTCTGTTCGACGACACCTATGCGAGCTACTTCGAGCCGAGCGTCGGCAAGGCGGCGGTGGAGTTACTCGAAGCGTGTGGGTACCGAGTGACGCTGGCGAGAGCCGGGTGTTGTCAGCGACCACGTCTGTCGAAGGGGATGGTTCGGGCGGCGAAGCGTGATGGAGAGAAGACGCTGCGGAATCTCGACGGCTATGCCAAGCGGGGCCTGCCGATTCTGTGCCTGGAGCCGAGCTGCGCTTCGTCCCTGTCTGATGACCTGCCCGATCTGATCGATGATGTCGAGCTTGGGCAGCGGGTGGCCCCGCAGGTGATGATGATTGATGCCTTCCTCGCTCAGGAGGCGGAGGCGGGAAGGCTGCCCGCCAGGCTCAAGTCGAGGTTCGACAAGCTTCTGATTCACGGCCACTGCCACCAGAAGGCACTCCAGAGCACCGCGGGCATGAAATCGCTACTGGAGCAAGCGGGCGGGGTGTCGTTCCACGAGGTCGATTCAGGCTGTTGCGGGATGGCGGGATCGTTTGGGTATGAGCAATACAAAGTGTCCAAAGATGTCTACGACCAGCGGCTTGGTCCGGCGGTCGAGCAAAGCAAGACTGCGGGTGAGACCGTGGTGGCCTGCGGGTTCTCCTGCCGGCATCAGGTCTCTGACTTTGGTGGCGTCAAAGCGAAGCACTGGGTTGAAGTCATGGCCGCAGAACCGTCGTCCTGATCTTTAACCTGATCTGAACGCGAGGCCGCGTATGATCTCCATAGAGATATCGAATGCGAACCAACAGGAGTGCTTGAGATGGTGCAGATGAATCGACGATCTTTTCTTCAGGGTGCGGCGGCGGTTTCGCTGGGCTTTGCGGGGCTTGATCTGTTGTGCCGAACCTCCGGCGTCACGCTCGCGGCGGCTACGGGGAACACGGGTTATGGCCCGCTGATGCCTGATCCCGCCGGGGTCTTGTCGCTGCCTGAGGGCTTTAGCTACCGGATCATTTCTCGGCTGGGCGAGGTCATGGACGATGGCCTGCTGGTTCCGGGGATGCACGATGGGATGGCCGCCCTGCCCGGGCCGGATGGCAAGACGATCGTCGTGCGCAACCACGAGATGCAGCCAACGCAAACCAACGAGAGTCCGTTCGGCCCTGACGGTCGGCTGATGAGCAAGATTGATCGGTCGCTGCTTTATGACGGCGAGACGCCCTGCCTAGGCGGGACGACGACTCTCGTCTACGACACCAAGACGGGGCAGCTCGACAAACACTTCCTGTCGCTGGCTGGGACGATTCGCAACTGCGCGGGCGGGCCGACGCCTTGGGGGAGTTGGATCACTTGCGAGGAATCGGTCACTGCCAAGGGCAACGGCTTTGCTGAGAATCACGGTTACAACTTCGACGTACCCGCTTCGGTGACGCCTCGGCTGGAGAAGCCTGTCGCACTCAAGGCGATGGGCCGGATGAATCACGAGGCGATCGCTGTCGATCCGAAGACCGGCATCGTCTACCAGACCGAGGATCGTGGCGATGGCCTGATCTATCGCTTCATCCCGAACGTCGCCGGGAAGCTCGCTCAAGGCGGCAAGCTGCAGGCGCTGGCGTTGGTGGACCATGCTTCGGCTGACACCTTCAACTACACCAACCGCGATGGCTCACATCGAGGCCTGCACATCCCTGTGCGAGAAGCCCTGTCGGTCCGGTGGGTGGATATCGAGAACGTCGAGGCTCCGAAGGACGACCTGCGATTCCAGGGCTATGGCAAGGGTGCGGCGCGCTTCGCGCGTGGTGAGGGAATGTGGTACGGCAACGACTCGATTTTCTTTGCCTGCACCAGCGGCGGGTCCAAGCGTGGCGGGCAAGTGTTCCGCTATGTGCCCAGCCGTTTCGAGGGCACGCCCGATGAAGCCCGATTCCCCGGACGACTGGAGTTGTATATCGAACCAGATGATCGCGGGGTGCTGGACATGGCCGACAACCTCACCATCGCACCGTGGGGCGATGTGGTGATCTGTGAAGACGGCGCGGACGAGCAGTTTGTCGTTGGCGTGACGCCAGAGGGGCAGGTCTATAAGCTGGCAAAGAATACGATCAGCAGCTCGGAGTTTGCCGGGGCATGCTTCTCGCCAGATGGATCGACGATGTTTGTGAACATCCAGAAGAATGGGCTGACGCTGGCGGTCACCGGACCTTGGGGCAAGCGAGTGAGTTGATGCGGGTAGCACTCACTTCATGCCACACGAGACATCGCAATCAAGTCGATGCTGATCGAAGGGCTATCGCCCGCCGATGGTGATGCCTGATTCCACTTCTTCGATCTCCTGCCGGAGTGCCTCGGAATCCTTACGGATCGTCTCGAGCAAGGCGGCCCCGAACTCGACAGAGAGATAGAAATAGCGTGCCACTTCGTGGTCAATCAGGAAGATCTCATCTTCGCTGATCTCGGGCATGATGAGCTGGCGTCCGCGATTGAAGTCCTTGAGTTTCGGCTTGGCCTGATCGGTGTTGAGATCGACGGCGTAACGCAGCACGATGCAGCGCATCAGACGTGTAAGGTCGTCTTCATCCCGGATAAGGATGGTATGGCGGGCGTGGCCGTTGGCATCGGGGCGGTTGAGTTCGTAGAGCAGGGAACGAAAGGTGTCCTGATCCGGGCAGTCCACAAGACGAACCTCGGGCAGAGCCTTGTCGAGAACACGGTGCGCCGGGTAATCCTTCTGAACGGTGTAGGTCAGGGCCAGCGCACGACCCGGCATCTTGTTGAACAACCAGCGGAAGCCGATGCTGATTCGCGGCACGGTGATGTTGAGCTTCTCACCCAGATAAGGAATCAGGAACTCGACGCCAGCGCCAGAGGGCCTGTCCTCACGGGGCTGGTAGAAGATGATCTTCCTCGGCCTGATGATTTCCTCGACTTCACGCCTCGCGATGACCTCGTACATCAGGTGATAAACGAGAAACTCCTCGCCGGGGATCCGATCTTCGAGAAACTGATTGAACGGGTAGCGCGTAGCCAAATCCGGGCGTGTACGGATGACGCGTTCGGCTGCATCCCGTGAACGCTGTAGCTCGGGGTTGTCGTTGAGAAAGGCCAGGTCGGGCACATCCTCGGCGCGGATACGGTAGACCTCGCCGAAGAGCTCGTTGTCGAATGAATCAAATACGTCCTTGTCTTCGGGGAGCACGCGGCCAGCGATGCCTGTGACCGGCAGAACGTAGGGCGTGATGACGATGATGACCTCGCGCTTGACGCGCTCACGAACAGAGGAACGAAACAGGTTGCCGACGACCGGGATATCGCCGAGCAGCGGGACTTTGTCCTGTTCTTCGTTGACTTCATTCGAAATCAGACCGCCGATGATAAACGGCGTGTTATTGGCGATGCGGGTGTGCGTCTGGACTCGCCGTGAAGAGATCCGCGGGGCGCGGCCTAGCTCGTTGCCATCCTGATCGACGACGACGAGGTCTCCACCCGGCACCTCGTTGGACACAATGCCGTCGACCTGCATCGTGACTTCCTGACCATCCGCCGCGATGCGCGGGCGGACGTTGAGGAGGATGCCGACGGGGATGTAGTCGAAGGAGAACTGGATGGTGTCGCCACCGGTTGCGCCACGAATGGAGGTGGCGATGGGGATGTCTTCACCAACGCGGATAGAGGCCTGCCGATGATCGAGCGTGAGGACCGACGGGCGGCTGAGGATCTCAGCGTCTCCCGTCCTGACCAGGGCCTGGACCTGCGTGCGCCAGTCGCCAGCGATGTCCGCAAGGGTCAGGTCGAACGTAGCGCGTTCGCCGAGCCGACTGTTGAACTCGGGTAATCGTCCGAGACTCAGTGCCTCGATCGAACCTTGCGGGACATCGGAGAGCTCCCACTGGACTCCGAGTCGATTCAAACCGGTTTCCGAGATCTCCAGGATCATGGCCTCGATCACCAGCTGGCGGGCCGGGACATCGATTGTCTCGCGGATACGCTTGACCAGCGATGAAAACACCTCGGGGTAAGCGGGGTCATAGAGCACCATCAACTGCATCAGGGGCGTGGCCGAGGTGAAGTTCTCCATCTCGCCAGCGATACTCGGCACAATCGAGAGCTTGAAGCTTCCCGTAGCTCGCTGGTCAGCACCGAGCCCAACAAGACCCGTTCCCTCAGCACCGGGCAGCGACATGATGATCGGCACGTTGCGGACATCGATCTCCTCCGCCGGTTCAATGATCCGGGCACCACCCACGCTGTTCTTGTCATCGCTACCGAACTTGAAGTTGATCGTCTGGTAGCCGAGCCCCTTAAGGATGCCCATGCACCGATCGGCCTCGATGTAACTCAGATCAATGATGCCTGTGGCGAGTTCTGCTGCGCGAACACGCCGGTAGAAGGTATCGACATTCTTCACGGTCTGATCGATCAGCTCGCGGACGCCGTCGAGGTCGTTGTTAGCCGCGGCACCATTGGGGGTGATGGTCTGCCCGTAGACCCATAGGTGTAGCGGCTGGTGATCGAAGAGTCGGTAGCCGAGTTGGATGTAGTGTTCGCCAGCCGAGGTGCGGCGGCGCAAATAGGTCGTGCCGCGAAGGTCGGGGGGGCCGGTAGGAAGAATCGCCCCGGGGTCCGGGATGATCTGGTAGCCAAGGGCCGCGGTGGCCTGCGAACGGACCACGTCGATCACCTCTTCAGCGATTTCCTCGGTCATCCGCTCCTGAGGCAGAAAGATGCCAGCGTTCGCCAACGACAGCGGGCGATCGTTCTGAGCGATCGCCAGACCCGGCAAAACAAGCATCAGCGTCAGACACACCAGCGTGATCTGGAGGGGGCGGAAGGCAGCAGGCCGGGCTGCATCAATCGTCACGGAGTGCACCTTCTTGTGTCGCTGGTCCTGGCGGAGGCTGATCGCGCGAACAACACCGGCGATCACTGCTTAGGATCGACCAGCGGCCAGGAATTCCACGAAAAAAGCCGGGTCTGGTTAGATGCGGAGGGCCTCGGCGATGCGTTGGATCAGCGCAAGGCTGGCCTCTGGGTAATCGCGCTCCAGAAGTTGCTCGGCATCGACCCAGGCGACCTGCTCAACCTCGATAGGGCGAGCCTGTCCCTCGATGATGGAACACCAGAACGCTTGGAGCCGAACATGTGCGTGCGGGTAGTGATGCTCCCAAACGCCTAATCCCTGACCGACCGCGACCTTCAGTCCGACTTCTTCATACAACTCTCGGGCCACACACGCCTCGATCGACTCGTCACCTTCACGCTTGCCGCCAGGGATTTCCCAGAGCCCTGGCAGAACCGTGTCGCCGCGGCGGAGCGTGACCAGAACGCGATCAGGATGACCAGCATCGGAACGTCTGATGACACCCAGACCGACGTCAATGGGCTGGGCGGTGACCGAGAGATGCGGAACCTGCTTCATCCACTCAGGATACGGCATGAGCACCCTATGTAAAAATTACCGAATCAAACCCGAACTAACGCTTGACAGGAGAATGATTACGGGTATTGTTAGGTCCAAACATTTAACGAACGGAGTGGCTTATGCTCTCATTACCTCAGATTCAGCGACATGTGCTTTCCAGCGATACGGACCAGCTCCTGGGCGATTTGGCTCGTAACGGAACCCTCCTGCCCTTGCCGATCCGCCTTCAGCTCTCACACTCGATCGAGGCTGGCCTTGGGCTTGCCCTGCGACGCGTGGCGGAGCTTACTCACGGGCCCACCCAGCTCAGCCGTACCATCATGGAGCGACTGCTTATGAGTCAGCAGACGCTGGAAGGTCAGGAGATTGTCGTGCTGGTGGCCCAGATGGCGGGTCTGGCAAGAGCGTTGTCCCTAGGCGTCGTGGACGCAGACCTCGAAACACCTGTGCTTCAGCGACTCAGAGAGCTGAGCTTCACCCTGGCCAGTCTGCAGGCCTCTGACGGGCTTCTGGGAACCACGACGGATTGCCGGGAAGCAGACAGGGTCCGAAGTTCGGCTTTTGCCGTGTACCTGCTGGCACCGGTTCGCGATGAGGTGTCGCTGGTGGGCATCGCTGCGCTTTTGACCGCTCTGGAGGAACGTCGCCCGCTCGATGATCCCGGCTCCGAAGAACTCGTTGAGGTAGCTCTGGCGACCTGGCCTCGGGGCCAAGGGGTTCGTGCTCAATGGCTGGACTCCCTAGCCGCGTGAGTCGTTCTGGATTCGGAACTGGCGGCTGGTATTTGCCTGCAGGCTGCGGTTTGGGGACAGTGCCCGGATGCAGGATGCGCTTCGCAGGATTACGGCAGGACGCCTCAATGGCTGGTTGACCCTATCTTTGATCTTGTGCGCCCTGTTGGTGAGCACCGAAACCCGGTCTTTCGCGGACAATAATCCTGCGGAATCTGCGGCTGAGGGCGCTCAAGCGGCCTCGGCGCGGCGTGCCGAGATCACTTTGTTTTTCGAGAATGACTCGACACCCCTCAAACTGATCGACCGGACCGATCGCCAGTACACCAGCGGGCTGGGCCTGCTGGTGGCTCACCAACCGGCTTGGGCGGAGAGTTTCTCGAAAACGCTGCCATCGTTTGATGGGCTCGACCGCCCCGCCGCGACCGCTGCGGGCTATATGCTCCAGCAGCAGATCTACACGCCGGATGATCTGCGTCTCCCAACGGCGGCCAATGGGGATCGGCGCTACGCGGGCTACGTGGCCGCGAGTGTCTTCGTCCAGCGGGCGGATGTGCGCACACTTGATCATCTCCAGATCGATTTAGGGGTCATCGGAGAGGCTTCCGGTGCCGAGATCACGCAACAAAACTGGCATGACGCCGTGGGAATTCAGGAGCCCCAAGCATGGGATACCCAGCTCGATGACGAGCCGACGTTCCAGATGATGGCGAGGAAGAAGTGGCGATGGGCTTTGTACGAGCGTGGGGACGCCTTGAGGCATGAGTTGATCCCCCGCGTCGAACTCGTCCTCGGAACGGTCAGGCGGCATGTCGCTGCCGATGTTCTCTGGCGGGCCTCGTTCATGGCCTTACCGAACGACTTTGGGCCGAGCCAACTCAATGACCCTGCCGCTCCCCTAGCTGGGTTGCCGTCACTTGTCGAGGTGTCACCGTTGGACCTGGAAAAGTCGTGGTGGGCTTATGGGTATGTGCGGGCTGGCGGGATGCTCGTCGAGCACGACACGTTTATTGAGGGCAGCGACTTCCAGACATCGACCGGGCTGGATGTAATGCCAGTGGTCGGTCGTGTTGAGATCGGGCTTGAAGCGGTCAAACGACTGGGAAGCGGGAAGTTACGCTTCGGCTTCTACCAGCGGTTTCTGACCGATGAGTTTGAGGGGCAGACACGCCCGCACAGTTATGGGGGGCTGGTGCTCAGTTGGTCGTGGGCACTCTGAAACGATGACGTGATCGTGTCGTTGCGATGGCTCAGGCTGATTGGCGTTTACGCTCGGCCTCGACGGCTTGACGGGCACGGACAGCGGCAAGGGGGCGATCGCTCTCGAGACGCCTCTGGAGCTTCCGGAGGGCTTCGATCTCGATCTGGCGGACACGTTCGCGGGTGAGTCCGATCTCGGCACCGATTTCCTTGAGGGTCATAGGCTCGTTGCCATCGAGTCCGTAGCGCAATCGCAGAATCCTCGCCTCCCGATCGTCGATCGCCTCCAGGAGCACGCGGATGGCATTGAGATCGTCATCGAGCGAGACCTGCATGTCGGGAGCAAGAGTTTTCTCGTCGGCAAGCATCTCGGAGAGCGTGGGGGCCTCGTTGTCTTCGCCGGAGCCGCCACGGGTGGGTCGCTGGGAAGCGCGGACCGCTTTGACGATGATGCGGATCTTCTTGGGGGGCAGCTCCATGTGCTGCGCGAGCTCATTGAGCGTGGGCTGCCGGCCCAGTTGCTCTTCCATCTCGCGGTTGGCACGCTTCCACTTGGCGATCAACTCGACCATGTAAGCCGGGATGTGAATGGGCTGGACAGCGTTGATGAGGGCGCGCTTGATCGCCTGCTTGATCCACCAGCAGCCGTAGGTCGAGAACCGAGCCCCCTGATCGGGGTCAAACCCCTCGACCGCACGCATCAGACCGATGTTGCCCTCTTCGATGAGGTCTACCAGCGGGAGCCCACGATTCATGTAGCGCTTGGCTATGGCAACGACCAGGCGGAGGTTGGACCGGATCATGTGCTCGCGGGATTTGGCGCAGTTCTCGTTGATGATTTTCCGGGCGAGTTGCTTCTCCTCATCAGCGGTGAGGAGGGGTGACTCGTCGATCTGGCTCAGGTAGAGTTCAAGACCGGACTTGAGGCCTTTACTGGTGGTCATGGACTTGCGTTCCCTGCGAGGTCGGGCCTGCTTGCCGGTCGGTTTTTGAGCGGTGTCCGTACGCATAAGGTTCCCCACGGGGCGATCGGCCATCGGAGAGGTCTTCTTTATGGTTACGCGTCTGATAAGAGATGCTGCTAGTTGACACAGAAATACTTGCCTGCAGTTATCTCCCACTTCGCCAGAATGATATCCGCGTTTTGAGGCAAAGCGAGGGGGTGAGGTCGGCTTTCCGCTGCATCAAGAAGGCGTTGAGACAGAAGGCGGTTTATCCGGATTGGCCTTCTGGGCAAACTGGTGAAACGGGTAAAAACCGGGACGGGTTAGGCTCTCGTTTTGTCGGGGCGTCCTGGTCGTCTATGATCCCGGCATGAAAATTATGCTCGCAAACCCCCGCGGCTTCTGCGCCGGGGTCAACATGGCTATCCAGACTGTCGAAGAGGCCCTGAAGCTCGTGGGGCGACCGCTGTACGTCTACCACGAGATCGTGCACAACCGGCATGTTGTCGATCGGTTTGTGAAGCAGGGTGTGGTCTTCGTGGACGAGATCGACGAGGTACCCGCGTCATCAACGGTCATCTTCAGTGCCCACGGGGTCAGCCCCGAGGTCCGAAGGCGAGCCAAGGAGCGGGGGTGCACGATGATCGATGCGACCTGCCCGCTGGTGACCAAAGTCCATATGGAGGCGGTTCGGTACGCCAGGCAGGGATACCGGATCCTGCTGGTGGGGCACGCCGGTCACGACGAGGTGGTCGGTACCGTTGGCGAGGCGCCCGATGCGATCACAATTGTCGAGTCAGTGGAGGATGTGGCCAAGCTGGAGCTGCCAGATGATGTCCCGCTGGTGTATCTCACGCAGACCACGCTGAGTATGGACGATGCCAATCAGATTATTGGGGCGCTGCAGAAGAAATACCCGCAGGTGAAAGCTCCGCCGAGCGAGGACATCTGCTACGCGACAACGAATCGTCAACACGCGGTTCGGCATCTGGCGGAGGACGCTGATCTGGTGCTGGTGGTGGGTTCCAACAACAGCTCAAACTCGGTGAGGCTGACGGAGATCAGCGAGAACTCCGGGACGCCCGCGTTTCTGATGGATGACGTGAGTGAGCTGCAAGACACATGGTTCGAGGGTGTGGAGACGGTGCTGGTAACCGCGGGCGCCTCTGCCCCCGAGGACTTGGTGCAGGAGATCGTTCATCGTCTGCAGACGACCTATGGCGGGACGATCGAGGAGTTCAGCGTGGTCGAGGAAGAGATGCACTTCAATCTGCCGATCACCTTGCGTGTGATGCAGAAGCAGCACGCTTAAGACATCTGGGTTGAGGTCTCCAGCAGGCGTCGCCATTGTCGCTTGCAATCACGATTCGCTCTACCACCGAACTGACTACAAAAAAGACCCCGGCCGCGTGGCCGGGGTCTTGCAGTCATATGAATCAGCGGTCGTTCGTCTTAGCGACGACGGACCAGAGCGAGACCAGCGAGGCCGATGAGGGCCGCCGAGGTGGGCTCGGGAGCAGCGACGCCGGTGCCGAAGCTACTGGCTAGCAGCGACAGGTCGATGAGGTCAACGACGGTGTCGGTGTTAAAGTTGCCGCCAGCCCAGCCAGCGGTCAGGCCGAAGTTGGAGGCGAGGGCCGAGAGGTCGATGAGGTCGACAGCGAAGTCGAGGTTGGCGTCGCCCTCAACCGTACCCAGCACGGTGGCGATCATCTCGGCGAGGTCATCGGCATCAACGGTTGTTGAGCCATCGAGATCGAACAGGAGGTCAGTCGACCCGTTGCGGATGGCTTCGGTCAGCAGATCGATGTCATCGGCATCAACCAACGTGTCGGCGTTGAAGTCGCCGGTGATCCCAACAGCGGCTTCCATGACTTGGATGAGGATGTTGTCCCAGTAAACTGGGTTGCCCCCCGAGGTGATGAACGAAGGGCCGCCGATACGGACCGAGCCGATACCGTTGGCCGTGGGAGCGTTGCCGGTTTCGACGACTTCGGCGTCAACAATCCCATCGGCAAGATAATCGAGGGTAAACGTCTGCGAAGTTTCGCCGACCGTAAGGGTAAAACGATGCCATACGCCGGGCTCACCATCGGGGATGAAGTTGGTGGCCGAAGCGTTGGGGATCGATGAGTCATCAGAATCGATGAACGAGCCGGGATTCTCGGGGTCTTCGATCTGGATAAAGATGGGGTCATCGTTTTCGTCGAGGTTCTGGGTCGTCAGGTCGAATGCCTGCCAGTTCGGGCCAGAACTACCGTGACCGGTATCAGCCCAGAGAATCTGGCGGTAACCGATCGCGGGGAATGCCTCGGTCAGATCACCGGAGTTGTCGAAACTGTTGTAGAAGCCCATCTCGACGATGTTGTCAGCGCCACCGCCCTGACGAAGACCGAGTGTGCGGCGGGTGTTGCCGTGGGTGCCGTCATCGAAGATATCGAAGGAGATGAACAGGGGATTGGCGTCCGTGGGGACATAGTTGTGGTAAGCGGGATCAAGGCCGGCGATGTCAGCAAAGGTCACGCTGCTGCCACTGCCACCGGCGGTCGTGGCTCCGAAGCCAACCGACGCCGCGCCGCCCGGGGTATTGTTGACGGTCTGGCCGCCTACCGGGAAGTTGAAGCTGTTCACGTCAGCCGAAAGGAACTGGAAGAAATCTCCATCACCCCACACGGCATCAACGGCAGCCTGGGGATCGACTTCGCCGAGATAGCTTTCGAAGTCCTCATCCATGATGGTCACGAGAGGGGTGAGGGCGAACGCCGGGGTGGCGAACGCGGCCAGAGCTGCTGCACCAAGCATTTTCTTCATCATGATTCTTAACCTCCTAAGGGATTGGTCTTTACAGAGAGCGATGGATCGAAGTTGAGTCCATCTCTCGACACTTGAGTATGGCCCATGAACGCTCGGGGGCCAGTAAACGCGGGTAAATGATCCACAGATAAGTATAAGACTAACCGCCTCACTTCTATAAGACAAGTGAATAACTGGCTTCTGGCAGATTTAACCGGCCCCAGCCCTAGAATGATAAGATGAGAAAAATAGCGGGCTCTGGCGGTCAGGCAGAGTGGCGAAGCGGCTGATCGGGGGCCGTCACAATGCGGTCGCGGCCGGCTTCCTTGGCCTCGTAGAGCGCCGCGTCGGCTCTGGAGATGAACTGCTCGGGACTGGAGGGCTTGGAAGCACCGGTTTTGAGCACCGCGACCCCCCCGCTGACGGTGACCTTGATCGAGTCGCCTTCCGGGAGTTGGAACGGCTCCTTGACCAGACAGACCCGCAATCGCTCAGCGATCTGCAGGGCGGACTCCTGTTCCGTGTCGGGCAGGACGAGCAGGAACTCCTCGCCACCAAACCGGCCGAGGCAAGCCCCCTGCCGCAACTGCCCGCTGAAGCGTTCGGTGGCCACCCGCAGCACATGGTCGCCAGCGTTGTGGCCGTGGCGGTCGTTGATGGCCTTGAAGCGATCGAGATCGAAGAGAACGATCGACAACGGACGAGACAAGGCGATCGCGCGTTCGTAGAGACGAAGCAGTTCTCGATCGAGTGCTCTGCGATTGAGCAGCCCGGTGAGACCATCCACATCGGCTTGCTTGCGCAGGCTGGCGTTGGCGTCGTCGAGCTTGGTGAGCCGCTGATGCTGATCCAGGGCGATCTCCTGCAGGAGCCGGTTGGCCTGCTGAAGCAACTCCATAGGATCAGCCATGCGGGTGGTATCAAACTGGAAGCTGCGCAGGAGCGAGTTCGCGGTTTCTCGCGTGTGATCAAGTACTGAGATGACCAAATCTTCACGAACGCTGAGTCCGGTCGCGGACTCGAGGAGTTTTCCGGCTATGGCATGGTCGGGAGTTTGTTCTTGATCGAGTGCAAGGGCGTCGGCAGCAAGACCGCCAAGCGCCGAAAGTTTGGCGAGGTGAGATGCGTGTCGCTTCTCCGGCTCGGCGTGCCAGCGGATGGCGTCAACGATCTCAGGGGGGAATCCCCAGGATCGAGCCAGCGCAGCACCGACGCGGGCATGGTCCGCTCCGTAGAGTTTGCACTCCGCAGTGGCCAGGTCCACGTGACTCTTGGTAGAACGAAGCAGGTCGTTGTAGGGGTCCCGCAGCTCGGCCAAGATCGCAAGGACGCCAAGGTCCTGGAGAAGCGAAGGCACGAAGATGTCATCGACGGCCTGCTGATCTTCGGTGGCTTTGGCGAACTCCAGGGCCGCAACGGCGGCGATCACGCTCCGTCGCCAGACGCACTCCAGGGCGGGCATCGTGTCAGCGGACTCACGAAGCATGGGTAAGAGCGAGAAACCGAGAGCGAGTGAACGTACTGCCTTGATCCCGAGCATGGCGACGGCGTGATCGACACTGGTGACCTGCTGACGGAGCCCGTAGCGAGCGCTGTTGACGACCTCCAGCAAGCGTGCTGTCAGAGCCGGGTCGACACGGATGACCTCACCGAGGTCAGCGGCGTTGGTATTGGCGCTCCGACAGAGCTTGAGCAGACGTATCGCCGCTGCGGGTAGCGTCGGGACCCGAGAAGACCCGACGATGCGATCAACCAGCTTCAAGGGGTCGTGAGAGGTGTTGAGGGTCATGCCGCGTACCATGAGAGTTGACCTCATCAAGATCGGGCGACCGATACGATGGCTTCATAGAAGAGATCGACAAAGGATGACGGATTGCTCGGACCCCTGATCCAGATTAGCCAGTCGCTGCACAAAAGAGCGGACCAGCCTCGCTCGGCTGGAACCGATAAGCCTGACCACGTGCTTATCGGTCATGCGCTGGGAGGAGACGCCCGCGCCGCCGAACGATGTCTGTTGGCCTGGAGTCGTGCGCAAGGCGCCGACTCAACTCACGCCAGCGGGTTTCTCTGGTTGATCCAGATGGGCATCTTGCTGGTTGGTGCTTTCCTGGGTGGCGGCTTGGCTGGAGCTCTGCTGGCTTATAGCGGCGAGCGCCCTGTGAATGTGCTCCCGCTGCTGGTTGTATTCGTACTGCTTCCCCTCGTATTAAGCCTGCTTTTCATCGTGGGCATAGTGACCCAGCGCTGGTGGCCACGGCTGCCGGTGCTTGGCGATCTCTCCACCGTGTGGTCAACCACGCGAATGATGGTGGCTCGACGCTGGCTGGAACGATCGCTGAAGGTTGAACTCTCAGGACCCGGTATCGATCGCGTTTGGAGCCCAATCGCCGGCTGGTTGGGCGCACGATGGAGTCTGGGTCTCGGTCTCGGCTTTCAGTCGGGAGGGTTGGTGGTGCTTATTGGGGCGGTCACACTAAGCGACCTTGCTTTTGGGTGGGCGACGACGCTGGAGGTCTCCAACGAGCGAGTTGCCCAGTGGGTACAAGCCTCCGCAGAGCCCTGGGTCTGGGCTTGGCCGCCAGCCACGGTTGACTATGAACTGATTGAGCGTTCCAGGGTCTACCGGCTCCCTGGGGATACAACGGGAGTCGAATCCGGCACACGTGAGGAGGGCGTCATCCTCGGCGGATGGTGGCGCTACCTGCTCATGGCCATGCTGGTCTATGGGCTGATCCCGAGACTTTTGACCTATGGCTACGCCGGCTGGCGGGTGAGGCACGAAGCACGCTCAGCGGTGCTAAGTCTCGATGGTGCCCGCGATGTACTGCTGGGGATGCTCGAATCGCCACTTCCGCTTGGCGATGGTCGCTCTGAGGGTGCCGTTGAGGCTCAAGGCTTGGCACGACTCGATCGCCAACCGGCAGCCGTTCTGTGGAGCGAGCCCGGTGACTGCTCGCAGAGCTGGAAATCCTGGGTCGATGATGGGTGGTCAGGGCCTTCGGGTTCGCTGAATGATCTCACGATCCTGACGCAACTCACCGGCAGTGACCACGGCGATGTGCTGGTCATCGTGCCAGGTTGGGAACCGCCGATGGGCGATCGTCTGGATGACCTCTCGGCGTTGCGGCAGCGACTGGGTAACCGCAATCAACGGATCGTCGTCGTGCTCGCATCACCCGACTCCAGGGCACTGGCGGAGGAAGAGATCAGTGACTGGCGGCGATGCCTCCTTGAACGAGGTGATCACGCGATGGCGTTGTCGATCGCTCCCGTCGAGGAGCCTCGCGATGCATGAGGTGCCGACCTTTGTCGTGGTGGGACATCCCAACAAGGGCAAATCGAGTGTGGTGGCGGCATTGACCCAGGACGACTCCGTGCGCATTGCCCCGAGGTCGGGGACGACGACCCAGAGCGAAGCATTCGATGTGACGATCGATGATCGCGTCATCTACCGGCTCGTGGATACGCCCGGTTTCCAACGCCCAAGACGCGCCCTGAGCTGGATGCGTGAACACGCATCGACCGCAGCGGATCGCCCGGATGCTGTGCGTGCGTTTCTCACACAGCACGCTGGCACAGGCGTGATGGATGAAGAATGCGCACTGCTTCAACCCCTCATAGACGGCGGGCTGGCGGTCTATGTTGTCGATGGCTCCGTGCCCTACGGGCCGGAGTACGAAGACGAAATGGAAATTCTCCGATGGACCGGACGCCCCGGACTGGGCCTCGTCAACCCGATACGAAGCAGCGAGCACCTCGACTCGTGGATCACGGCTCTTCGTCAGTTTCTCGGCGTGGTGTGTGTCTTCAATCCCGTCGAAGCCGACTACCGGGTACGCATCGATGTGCTCAATCAGTTCGGCACCATCGCCTCCGCTCACGATGGCCCCGCCATCACCGACAGCTTATCACTGCTCGAAGCGGATCGAGAGCGAGCGCACCAGCGGGCGGCACGGACCCTTGCCGAGTGGGTCGCCAGGGCTTTGACCGAACGCGTCGAGCAGCTGCTTGGCAAAGACGCCATCGTGACGGCGTGCGAGCCCGAGTTGCGCGATCAGTACCAAGAACAGCTACGCGAGGCTGAGAAGCGTTGTCGAAGTGAGGTGGAGCGGGTCTATCGACACCGGCGACTTGAACGGACCGAAGAGGCGCTCGCTTTTAACGAAGGTGACCTGTTTGCCGCCGATCGGTGGTACCTCTGGGGCCTGGATCGTCGGCAGATGCTGACGACACTCGGGGCTTCGGGTGTGACGGCCGGAGCGGCGGGTGGTGTCGTCGTGGATGTCGGACTGGGCGGCAGTTCGCTTGCAGCGGGGGCCGTCATCGGCTCGATGATCGGCGGGGCGTCGGGGCTCTGGGCGGGCCTGCGGTACAGCGACCGACTGGCCGATGTCCGACTCGGGCCGGTCAAACTAGCTGGCCGCCGGGCGATCTACGGCCCATCGACCAACCCGAATCTGCCCTTTGTTGTGCTCGGACGCGCATTGGCCCATCACCGAGTTGTGGCCCGCTGGTCCCATGCTCGCCGAGAGGTCATGGCCATCGAGCCCGAATCGGCCGAGGCCATTTGGCACGAGCCCGCGTTCGACGCCGTCCGGCGTGACCTCGAAATCGCCTTTAGAAAGATTCGCTCGACCAGAGGGGATGATGCCGCCATTCAACGGCTCTCAGGTCTTCTGAAGCCACTTTTATCCCTGACAGACTCCTATCAGGACTAGCCTCAAAATGAGACGACCCCTGCCAGCCGTCAAGCTTTTCTTCGACAACCCGACCGACACGACCGATAATGGTAGAAGCTACGCCTGAAGTGGCCTGAGGACAGGCTGCTGCGTGGCAGGGCTCAGCCCGCTTCGTTTTGGCCGACAGGAGCCCCCCGGATGGCATCCATAACCATGAAGCTCTCGGAGCGACTCTGGCGTTTGTTTGACTGGCGACGACCGCGACCCGTGAGCAGTGAGGAACATGCCGCTTCAAGCGGCACGCTGCCCCTGACCCCTGCGCGGGGTTCCAGAGAGACTACTACCAGCCGTCTCGAACAAGGCTATGAGCAGATCGTCGAGGTGATGGACGCCGTCAAGACCCACACCCGCGATCAGGCCGAGCGATCCGAGCGACTTCTTGAAGCGGTCTCCGATCTCCCCGAAGCGGTGGTTCATCTCCAGCAGGTGTCCGAAACCCAGCGGAAGATGGCTGCACTGATGCAGAAGCAGATCGCCTCGGCAGCCGAGGAGCGGACCGTGATGAACGCCGCCCTCGAACGGCTCGCCATCGCTTACGAGAGCGAGCGAGAGAGCCTGCGGGTCATTGCTGACTCACTCATGGACCGAAAAAAATCCGACGGCGTGCTCGCCGATCGTCTCGGAACCCTGGGCTCAACCCTCGGCCGCCTCGATGAGACCAGTCAGGCCAGCACGCTGATGCTCAGAACCCTGGCCGAGCGCACCAAGCGATCAGATACTCAAGTCCGCGATCTCTATGACAAGGGCCGTCGGCAGACGATGGTTCTGGCTGGAGTGAGTCTGGCAGTCGCCCTCGTCGCGGTCATTGTTGCTGGTGTTGCGGTGATCGCCGCCGGTGCATCCTGGGGGTCCGCGTATGGTGCGGATCCAGCACCCACGATCGTGGTCCCGATCGAGCCAACCACCCAATCCTTGGTGCCTTTGCCAGCACCGCCAGCAGTAACCGCGAAGGCCGCCCTCCCGGCAATCGCTGACGTGCCTCCGACTGTTGAAGCCGGTGCCCCAGCACCAGCGATTGAAGCGCCGCAGGCAGCTACGTCAAGCCCGCCTGCCGCGACGCAGCCCGCTGTGGAATCACTCCCGTCAGAAACACCGGTGATCGAAGCGACAACGCCTGTTCAAGAGATTGTCGATGAAGCGGCGGCGCTGATTGAGCCGGCAACCGATGACCTTGAAACAAAGCCCGAGACCGCGATCGTGAGCCCCGCGGACCCCGGAGTCGTGACCGGCGATTGAGCGAGTATTTGTGTTGAAGCAGTGCAAGATGTCAGCACGGCGTTCGTTTGACGCCGTGCTGTGCTGCGCAGACCGCATCCACAACACTCACCAGTACACGACCGAGAAGCCTTTGGACATCGTGCCGTTCCATCGAACCCTCCCGATCAGCCCGATCGTTACCCCCTGAGAACAGGTCCAGATATGAGCCGTTGGAATAAGAAGTTGCACCGAGATGAACCCGCGTTCGGCTACGGCATCCCAGCCCCCCTTGAACGACTCGAGGACCGGCTGTTGCTGACGGTTGACGTCAGCAACCCGATCAGCGATTTCACGGTAGCGGCGCAACTCAATGACCAGTCAGTCGATCTCTTTAATGTCTTTACCGATCCCGACGCGATCTACCGCTTCACACTCACCAACTCCGTCGGCACAGCCAATGATTTCTTCGACGTGGACCTGTTTGAGACCCAGACACCGATCACGGTCGCTAACTTCCGGGCCTACGCCGACAGCGGAGACTGGGTGAACACGCTGATTCACCGGGCTGTATCTGGCTTCATCATCCAAGGCGGTGGGTTCAACATCAACCCGGCATCTGATGCTATCGGTGATGTCACGAGCCGGGGACAGATTCAGAACGAACCAGGCATCTCCAACACGCGTGGCACGATCGCCATGGCTAAAGTTGGCGGGAACCCTAACTCAGCCACGAGCGAGTGGTTCTTCAA